>JBEKRG010000100.1:0-17194 GCA_049518955.1 Occallatibacter sp. | reverse complement strand
ACCACGCTCGTGAACCTGATTCCACGATTTTTCGATGTGACTTCGGGCCGCATACTAATTGATGGCCGCGATATTCGCGATCTCACGCTGGCTTCCCTCCGCCGCCAGGTGGCGCAGGTGACCCAGGAGACGATTCTCTTTAACGACACGGTGCACAACAACATTGCATATGGGCAGCCCGACGCGAAACGGTCGTTGGTAGAGCAGGCTGCGCGTAATGCGCTGGCGCACGACTTCATCCTGAACATGCCGCAGGGTTACCAGACGATGATCGGCGAGAAGGGTTTCCGGCTCTCCGGCGGAGAACGCCAGCGCCTGGCCGTCGCGCGTGCCATCTTCAAGGACGCACCTATCCTCATTCTGGACGAAGCCACTTCAGCGCTCGACTCCGAAAGTGAATCCCTGGTACAGACCGCGCTGGCCAACCTGATGCAGAACCGCACCGTGGTGGTTATTGCGCATCGTCTTTCTACCATTCGCCGTGCCAATCGCATCGCCGTGCTTGAATGCGGCCGCATCACCGCAATCGGGTCCCACGATGAGTTGCTCAACAATTCACCCACCTATCAAAAGCTCTATCAATTGCAGTTCATCGATCTGCCCGAGACACTGGAGCCTCCGGCCGCGAAAACTCCCAATCCTAACCTGATGTATCTGCCGTTCGATGAAAGGGCAGCGCTGACTACAGGCGCGAAGGAGTAAGCATGGCGATCGCTTCGATGACTGGATTTGCGCGAGTGCAGGCGCGTGTGTCTGTTGGCGGCGAAGAGCAGCTGAGCTACACGCTTACCGCGAAAAGCGTGAATCATCGCTTTCTCGATCTGCAATTCCGTCTGCCAACCGGCCTCGACGCCGTGGAAATGGATTTGCGCCGCGTGCTGAAGGAGAACCTTATTCGCGGTCACGTTGATTTGACTCTGTCTGTTGACCGCGCCACGCAGGCCAAGGCGGGCTACAATCGCGAACTGATCTCCGGTTATCTCACGGCTTTTGGCGCCGCGCGCCGCGAGCACGGCTTGAAAGGCGATCCGGACCTGAACGCGGCATTGCGCCTGCCCGGAGCGCTGCAGACCGAAGATCGCAACAGTACCGACCTGAGTGCGCTGGCCTCCAGCGTGCTGGAGCAGACCGTTCCGCTGCTGGAGCAATTGAAGGCCATGCGTGCGCGCGAGGGCGAAGCGCTGGAGGCGATTCTGCGCGGCACGCTCGACCGGCTTGCTGTCGCGACTGCCAGCATCGCGGAGCTGCGGCCGGAGATCGAGCAGCGCAGCCAGGAGCGGCTGACGCAACGGCTAACCGCTGCCGTGGGGCCGGAGTTCAACCAGCAAAGAGTGCTGGAGGAAGTTGCCGTTTTAGTGGAACGCAGCGACATCAGCGAGGAACTGGCGCGCATGACGACGCACATCGAGCATTTTCGCGAACTGCTCGGCACAGGAGGCGAGGCGGGCAAGAAGCTCGACTTTCTGCTGCAGGAGATGAACCGCGAGGCGAATACTCTTCTCTCCAAAACGGCAGGCATAAGCGGGAAGGGAACTCGCATCACCGAGCTGGGACTGGCGATGAAATCGGAGATCGAAAAGGCACGCGAGCAGGTTCAGAACGTGGAGTGAAGCAGAGAACAGAGAGCAGAAAAACCTGATAGAGAGGGATAGAAACTACGTGGCGGGAATCTTATTCATCATTTCGGCGCCGTCCGGCTCGGGCAAAAGCACGCTGGTAAGCGAGCTGCGCAAGCAGGTGAGCGGCGTCGACTTTGCCGTCTCCTGGACCACGCGCGCTCCACGCGGCTCAGAGGAAAACGGGCGTGAATATAACTTCACCACTCGCGATGAGTTTAAGCGCATGGCGAACGACGGACTTTTCCTGGAATACGCGGAGGTCTTCGGCCATTTCTACGGGACTGCCCGGCAGTCGCTCGATGACGCGCTCTCCGCTGGTCACGACTTGATGCTTGATATCGACGTGCAGGGCGCGGCGCAGGTGCGGGCCAAGATGCCGGAGGCGGTGGGCATCTTCGTTCTGCCGCCGAACCCGAAAGTTTTGCGCACACGCTTGCGCAACCGCAGCCGCGCCGAGGGCGTGATGAACGAGGACGAATTGTTTCGGCGTCTGGGTCAGGCCCGCAATGAGATTGAGAATTATCGCCAATACGGCTATATTCTGGTCAATGACGTTCTCGACCGGGCGGTAGCGCAACTGGAAGCCATTGTGTTGTCGGAGCGTTTTTATCGCAATGGCGAAGTGATCGCTTATCGTTCGCGACGGGTTTTGGAGGTCGCCGCGGCCTGCTTGCAAGCGAATTCGCAGGAGCGGCTCAAGCCTGTGCTGGAGGCCTTCGGCATCGATGGCGACTCTGGCCAGCAGCAGCTTCCCTTTGGAGATGACCCCGATGACGATTGAAACCAGTTTCGATTCTAACTATCGCAAGGTTCTGGTAGCGGCGCGGCGCGCGCGCCAGTTACAGAACGGCTCTCAGGCGCTGGTCGCCACTCGATCCAGTAAGGCATGCCGGATTGCTCAGGATGAAATCGAGGCCGGCAAAATTGCTTACGTCAAGCGCGAGGTCGAAGTGACTAAGCCACTGGTTGAAGGTCCGGCGATCCCGATCCTGCTGAGCTGAAAGACAGGGTTCAGGTGTCGGGGTTCAGCGCGGCCGTCTTGAGTGAGCCTGTGGCCCTGGGCTGTCCACGACGTCGGGAATGGATTCTTCCTTGCCACCATCCTGATCCCCGACACCCGCTCACCTTCCCCTGAACTACAATCGAGACATGAGAGCGATCGTAGGCGTCTCGGGCGGAATCGCTGCGTATAAGGCAGCCGAGTTGGTGCGCGCATTGCAGCGCCAGGCCGTCGAGGTGCATGTAGTGATGACCGCCTCGGCGCAGAAATTTGTGCAGCCGCTCACATTCTCCGCGCTTACCGGCCACAAGGTGATCACCAGCCTGTGGGAGGATTGGGATCCGGGCGCGGCCGCCCCGGAGCAGAACGGCATCGACCATATCGCCGAAGCTCAGTGGGCTGATGCGCTGGTCATCGCTCCCGCCACGGCCAACATTCTGGCAAAGTTTGCTCACGGCATCGCCGACGACTTTCTATCTACGCTGTATCTCGCGACAACTGCGCCGGTCGTTGTTGCGCCGGCGATGAATGTGAATATGTGGAACCATCCGGCCACTCAGGCGAACATTGAAACGCTGCGCCAACGCGGCGTGGCAATCATTGAGCCCGGGACAGGCGACCTGGCCTGCGGCATGGTGGGCGCGGGCCGCATGGCGGAGCCGGAGACGATTGCATCGGCGGTTTTTTCCGCACTCGGCGGACGCCACGACCTGGCCGGCGAAGTGGTGCTGGTGACCGCGGGGGGCACGCGCGAGGCGCTCGATCCGGTGCGCTTCATTGGCAACCGTTCCAGCGGCAAGATGGGCTATGCGCTGGCCGAGGCAGCACGCAGCCGAGGCGCAAAAGTCATTCTCATTAGCGGGCCGTCGAGCCTGCAAGCGCCTGCGCACTGCGAAGTGGTGAAGGTAACTACCGCGGACGAAATGCGGATCTCGGTGTTGGCGCGCATGGAGGAGGCCACACTGGTGATCAAAGCCGCCGCTGTGGCCGACTATCGCCCTGTGGCAGTTTCCGCGCAAAAGCTGAAGCGCACAGGGCCGTTGATGCTCGAGCTCGCGCCGACGGAAGATATTCTTGCGGAAGTCGTGCGCCGCCGCAGGCCAGGTCAACTGATCGTCGGATTCGCAGCGGAAACCGAGAATCGCATGGAGAATGGCCGCGCCAAGCTGCTGGCGAAAGGCGCCGACGCAATTGTGGTGAACGACGTGTCCGGCGAGGATGCGGGCATTGACGCCGACACCAATGCGGCCACATTTCTCACGCGGGACACGGCCGTGGAACTGCTGGAGATGCCGAAACGCCAGCTGGCTGATCGTATCCTCGACGAAATTCTCAGCTTCCGACGTCCGCGGCCGGTGGTCGTTGAGCTCGATGAAGAGCACGGCAAGGAAGCGCACAGCAGGCAGGCTATTCAGGACCGCGTGCTGGACGAGAGCATTCCCGTCGGCGCGGGCCGGCGCCAGCTCATTGTGGAGTGATTTCATTGCCCCGCACGCTCGATTCCGGCACTCGTGACGCTCTGGCCGAGCGGCTCAAGTTTTATCGCGATCTGGGGCTCACCGAGTTCTACCGCAGGCCGGTTGCAGATGCTGTAGAGCTGGCTGGGCCGACGCCCTCGCAGACGGCACTGCAGGAAGCGGAACAGCCGGGACTGCACGAAGCCAGCGCTGAATCCGCACTGCAGGAACGTGCGGCTTTGGCAGCCCAGCCCAACTTCTTCGGAGAGGATCCCACAATCAAAACTCGCAAAGCGATTTCCGCTCCTCCACAGGTGGCTGTCGCTGTTCCTGTGGAGGAGCGCGCCGCAGCACTCGAAGTCATTCGCGAAGACCTTGGAGATTGCACGCGCTGTGCTCTGCATTCGGGACGGCACACCATTGTCTTTGGCGTGGGCAATCCCGCCGCCCGGTTGATGTTTGTGGGCGAGGGGCCGGGCGCGGATGAAGACGCGCAGGGGCTGCCTTTTGTGGGCCGCGCCGGGCAACTGCTGAACAACATGATTGCGGCAATGGGCCTGAAGCGCGAGGAATGCTACATCGCCAACATCGTCAAGTGCCGGCCCCCTGGCAACCGCACGCCAGAGCCCGAAGAAGCCAACACCTGCTCGCCATTTCTTTTTCGCCAGATCGACGCAGTGCGGCCGCAGGTGCTGGTGGCGCTCGGTGCGACGGCTGCCACTTATCTGCTCGGCCAACGACAACCGCTGGCCGGACTGCGCGGGCGTGTGCACGCTTTCCGCGGCATGAGCCTGATCATTACCTATCACCCGGCTTTCCTGTTGCGCGATCCGCGGCAGAAGAAGGAAGCCTGGGCCGACCTGCAGATCGCGATGAAAAAACTCGGGCTCAAGGCGCCTGCGAAAGCCTAAGCGGTATCTCCTGTCTCGGCGCGTGTGTCGGCTCTCCGGTTCGCCGCATCCCCTACACTGAACTTGTCTCCCATGCCTGCTTACTGCGAAGTCGCGTTGCCGGTGCCGCTGGATCATACGTTTACTTACGGCGTGCAGCTGGGCCAAGATCCGCAGCGTGGGGCGCGAGTGATTGCGCCCTTCCGCAACGAGAAGCTGATTGGCGTGGTAACGGCGATTGATGCAAAGCCTCCCGTCGACGTCGAGGTGAAGTATCTCGAAGCCGTGCTCGATGAGGAGCCGCTGCTCAGCGATCATCTGCTGGAACTCGCAGAGTGGACCGCGCAATACTACCTGGCGCCGCTGGGCGAAGTGCTGCGAGCCATGCTGCCGTTGACGGCGGAGGTGCGGCGCACAGTTTACTACCGGATTACGGACCTGGGGCGCGACGTGCTGGCGCGGACCATGGATGGCGACACCGGGAAGGGAATTGCGGTGCACGGCCGGCGGCAGGGCAAACTCTCTGGCGAAGACCAGGACATGGAGCGGCGCGTGCTGGAGCGGCTGGCCAAAGGCGAGCCAGTGAAGGTGTTGACGCTGCGCACGGCGACAGCTGCTCCGTTGCCGCTGCTGGCGGCGATGGCGCGCAGGAAGTGGATTGCGCGCGAGACCGCAGCGGCCGAGCGCGATGCGCGGCGCATGGAGCGGTTCGCCGTACTGATCGGCGACGGGCGGCTGCCCACATTGACCGAAAAACAGACGGCCATTCTGGCGGAGCTCGCGGCGAGCGGCGGGGAATTGCCGCTGGCGGAGCTGCGACGGCGCGAGTTGCCTTCGTCGACTTTGCAAACGCTGGTGCGGCGCGGACTGGTGCGGATCGACGAGCGGCCGGAGGCGTTCCGGCTGGGCGGGATCACTCCTTCGTCCGAAGTGTTTAGCCTGAACGCGGCACAAGTGGACGCGCTGGCAACGATTACTGGCGCGATCGGGGCGTTCCATCCGTTTCTGCTCTACGGCGTGACGGGATCGGGAAAGACCGCCGTCTACCTTGCCGCGATGCAGAAGGCGCTCGACCGCGGACTGACCTCGATCTTGCTGGTTCCTGAGATCGGGCTGACGCCGCAGATGGCCGGGCTGCTCGATCAGGCGTTCGGACAGAAGGTTGCGCTGCTGCATTCGGCACTCACGCCCGAGGAGCGCAGCGAGCAGTGGCGGCGGATTCGCCGCGGGGACGCGCCGATCGTGGTTGGCACACGTTCGGCGATCTTTGCGCCGGCGCCGAACTTGGGATTGATTCTGGTGGACGAGGAGCACGACCAGAGCTATAAGCAGGAAGAGACGCCGCGCTACAACGCGCGCGACGTGGCCGTGATGCGCGCCAAGCTCGCCGGCGCTGTGGTGGTGATGGGCTCGGCCACGCCGTCGCTCGAAAGCTGGCAAAATGCGGAGCGCGGAAAGTACACGCGCATCGAACTCGTCGACCGCGTGATGAACCGTCCGCTGCCCGAAGTCGAACTCGTGGACATGCGGAGCGAGTTCAAGGAGATGAGCAAGGATCAGCTCTTCTCGCGGTCGCTCGTCGAGCAGACGAAGGCGGCGCTCGAGCGCGGCGAGCAGGCGCTGATTCTGCTGAACCGGCGCGGCTACTCGTTTGCCGTGATGTGCCGCTCGTGCGGCGAAAAACTCGAATGCCAGAACTGCGCCATTGCACTGACGCACCACAAGGCGCAGTTGGACGACAGCGCCGAAGCACGCGCGGGGCAGCGGCTGGAGTGCCACTACTGCGGTTATAAGCGCACGGTGCCGGCGCGTTGCCCCAAGTGCGACAGCGAGCATTTGTACTACCTGGGCGCGGGTTCGCAACAGGGCGAAGAGCGGCTCACGGAGATTTTTCCTTTTGCGCGCATCGGGCGCATGGATCGCGACACGGTGCGCGGGCGCTACGATCTTGAACATCTGCTGGCGCGGCTGCACTCGGGCGAGATCAATTTGCTCGTCGGCACGCAGATGATCGCAAAAGGGCACGACATTCACAGCGTGACGCTGGTGGGCATCGTGGGTTGCGATCATGCACTTTCCATGCCGGATTTTCGCGCGGCGGAGCGCGTGTTTCAACTGATGACGCAAGTGAGCGGGCGCGCGGGACGCGGCGATTTGCCGGGACGCGTGGTGGTGCAGACGTACTATCCCGATCACTACGCGATCCTGGCGGCGATGAAGCATGACTACAAGACATTCGCCGAGCGCGAGCTGAAGTACCGGCGCTGGATGCACTATCCTCCTTTCGGCGCGCTGGCCAATGTGCTGGTGCAATCGCAAAAACTGGAAGAGGCGGCGGGGTGGTCGGCGCTGCTCGGCAAGTATCTGCAAAAAGCTGCGATCGAGGGCGTGAGAGTGCTCGGGCCGTGCACCGCACCGATTGCGCGCATCAAGGGCGTGTACCGCTTCCACATGATTCTGAAGAGCGCGACGCGCAAGGCGCTGAATGAAGCGTTGCGCGGCTTGCTGGCGCACGCGGCGGAGAACGATTTGCCGCGGCGGAACCTGATCGTCGATGTGGATGCGCTGCGGCTGATGTGAGAGGACCAGTGGCCAGTGAACAGTGGACAGTGGACAGAATGACTTTTGACGATAGACCGTCGATCGTGAGATGTGGATCGTTGGCTAATCAGTTAATAAATGAAAGAGTTAAGGAGTGAAAGTGCACCTGTTGCATTTGCGCTGATTGCGTGTTGATTCCAGAGAGGTTATCGGTCACAAATTCGACGTAATTGGATGCATATTTCCGACAATTCTGGAAACAGGTTGTTGATTCTAAATTGGTTAATTCCATATTTTTGCCCCAAAGTGTCCAGATTTTTTATTTAATTATTTTTTCCGTATTACAGCCGAGTTCGCGGTCGCGCTGGCGGACGTGATCGTTAAGACAGTTGTGCGTGCCATGAAGAATTCCCACTCATCTTCAAGGGTAACGATTTCCGAGAATTAATCGGCAAACTTCAAGGAAGAATTAGAGAGTGCATAAGTGAATAAGAAGTCCGGGAGTTACTTGGTCACGAAGGCAGTGGATCATGGCCCATGGGGCTTGACAGCATAGTACGGGGAACCGGGAAACGGGAGTAGCCGGAAGAGGGGGCCCACTTGCCGGATGCCAAAGAATTCACTTGCTGAGGAATCGAAGTGGCCGGTATGATCCGGCCAGCTTCCGCACGGCCATACACAAGCGCGGTCTGTGGACTCGGGAAGCGGTTCATCGGCAGATCGCACGCCTTTCCCCAGCGAGCGTGGACGCAGCAACGATGCGTCGTCGACACTTGCCTCAGCATTTAACAAATCGCGAGTCGTGCCGATGGGCGTGAAGTTCGTTGTTCCGGGAACGGAAATGAACAGCACGAACTGGGCGTTGTTCCGGCGATTTGAGGAGGAGAATATGCGAACCATCACGAAAGTGCTTGTCACCGCGATCCTGCCTGCGATCCTGCTGGTCTGCATGCTTCCGCAGCAGGCGAGGCCGCAGAGCCGCGCGAATTTCTGGTTCCTGAACAACACAGGAAAGACGTTGAACAACCTGTATGTCTCGCCGCACTCGGCGAACTCGTGGGGCACGGACGTGCTGGGGCGCGCAGCTCTGCCGGACGGGATGGGAACGCTGATTGTTTTTCCGCCCGCATGGCGCGGTGTGTGCCATGAAGATTTCAAGCTGGTCTTTAGCGACGGAACCGCCGAGCAATACCAGCAGGGCATCGATGTTTGCCAATTGCACGCTCTGCAATTCGACGCGGCGACTGTTTCTGGATTCTGAAGGGGGAACAGATCCTTTTTGACTGCGGGGCGTGCGCTGCGCGCCCCGCTTCGCTCCGGGATGACACCGGTTGGCGTCTGGGCTGTCATCCGTCAGGATGCATGATCTTCTGCTCATTGACGGCGCCGCCATCTTCGCGCTTCAAACCTGCGAAGACGACTGTCGATACCACTGTCAACGCTCCGAGGCAGAGAAACGCCTTGTGAATGCCGTGGATCATCAGGAGCGGCTGGGAGTATGCCTGTCCCGGCACAAAGAACGCGGTGGTCAAACCGGCGATGGCCACGCCAAAACTGATTGCCATCTGCTGCATCGTGCTGGCGATGGAGCTCGCGTTTGAAGTGTCCTTTTCCTCTACGTCCGCGTAGACCAGCGTGTTCATTGTTGTGTATTGCAGGCTGGTGCAAGCCCCATAGAAGAAAGCAATGGCCACAATTTGAGCGACCGATGTGTCGCGATGAATGGTGGTGAATAACAAGAGCAGCAACCCGATTGCAATCGTGTTCGAAACCAGAACGCCCTTGTAGCCAATGTTTGCCAGCAGCTTTCTCAGGATGGCCTTCATACCGAGGGCCGCGATGGCCTGCGGCATGATCAGCAATCCCGATTGGACTGGCGTGTATCCCAGGCCCGTCTGGTACAGAAGAGGCAGAAGGAAGGGCACGCCGCCAATTCCCAGGCGCGTGAAGAAGCTGCCGTTGACCGAGATGCGAAACGTCCGAACGTCAAAAAGGTGCAGGTTGAGAAGTGGAAACTTCAACTGGCGCGCATGTATCCAGTAGGCAGCCAGGAGCGCGCCCGAGATCGCCAGCAGTCCCGCAATTTCGCGGCCGCTCAACGTGTGTTCGCCAAAGACCTCGAGCACATAGGACAGAAGAGCAATTCCTGAACCGAAGAGCACCAGCCCGACAAAATCCAGCGGATGCACGTGCTCTTCTTTGAAATCGGGCAGGTGCAGATACACCATGACCAGGCCGAGCAGGCCAATGGGAATATTCAGGAAAAAGATGACGCGCCAGTGAAAGTAGTCCACAATCAGTCCGCCGGCGACCGGGCCCAGCATCGGCGCAATCAGCGCCGGAACGGAAACAAAGCTCATCACGCGGAGCAGTTCGGACTTGGCGAAGGAGCGCACCAGCGTCAGGCGTCCCACGGGCACCATCATGGCGCCCCCCATGCCCTGAAGCACGCGGCACGCAACTAGCAGATGAATGTTGCTGCAAAGCCCGCACAGCAGAGAACCCAACGTGAACAGCCCGATAGCCGATGCAAACACGCGCCGCGTCCCGAAGCGGTCCGCCATCCATCCGCTGATAGGAATAAACAGCGCGAGGGCAAGCGTGTAGCTGGCCAGCACCGCCTTCATGGCCAGCGGACCCACGTGGAGTGCCTCTGCAACCGCCGGCACAGCGGTGTTCAGAATTGTGGTGTCCAGTGACTCCATGAAGAAGGCGACAGCAACCAGCCAGGGCAACAAGGTGGTGTGGGCCGGCACAGGCGCGGGGCTCCCCGAGAGCGGAATGGGGGGATCAGGACTCATAAGACCGGGGAGCTCATATGAAAAGGATCACACATCGCAATCAGAGTTTCCGGATCCCGCGGCGCAAGTAGGTTGGATGCAAAGAGGCGCTAGCGCGGGAATGTGAAGGAGTCGATGTTGAGAAGCTGCAGGAGGGAATTGTCGTAGAACGGCGTGGGCGTGAAGGTGAGCGCGAAGAGCGCGAGGCCGAGGATGCCGAGAACGGCGCGGCCGGACGAGAGACCGGAATCGATGGGGACTTTGGGATGGCGAAGGGCGGGGATGAGGAGGAAGATGCCCCAGAAGAGCCAGCCGACCCAGTAGATGGTTCCGGCGAGGAAGAGGAGGAAGGGCAGGAGATTGGTCATGAGGCGATGCAGGCGCGGCGAGAGAGCGTAGAGAATGTGTCCGCCATCAAGCTGGCCGCCGGGGATGAGATTGAGGGCAGTGATGAAGAGTCCGATCCAGCCGGCGACGAGGATGGGATGTGGCGAGGCGTGGTTGAAGGAGGGGACGGCGGGGTCCCAGTGAGCGAGAAAATGGCGCAGCAACTGGAGAGTGAGCGGATCGCCGCCGAAGCGAATGATGGACTCGGGCGCGCTGGGTGGGCGCGGCACGCTGAGCAGGAGGCCGACGGCGACGGCAATGGCTGAGGCGATGAAGCCGGCGAGCGGGCCGTAGATTCCCACGTCCATGAGCGCGTTGCGGCTGGGGATGCGGGTGCGGACGCGGATGATGGCGCCGAAGGTTCCGCTGAGCGTGGGAGCGGGAATGACCCAGGGCAGGGTGGTGCGCATGCGGTGAGCGGCGCAGGCTGCATAGTGGCCGTATTCGTGGACGAGGAGGATGCCAAGGAGAGTGAGCGAATAGGCGAAGCCCGCGGAGAAGAGAGCGGGATGACGGAGCAGCCAGGGCCAGGGCCAGAGGTCGCTTTCGCGCGCCACGGGCGGCAGGCCTTCAAGAAAGTTCTGCATGAAGCGCGCGCCGTTGGCGGTGGTGGTAACGATGCTGGCGAGGAGCAGCAGCAGCGGCAAGGCGTATTCGCGAAAGAGTGGACGCAACCGGGGCCTTTCGTGAGGAGCGCGAATTTCTATGAGCGCTCGGTCGGGTCCTGGGGTGGGTCGACTCGAGAGTGGCGGCAGAAAAACTAACACTTCTAAACGCGAGGAGGCCGCTCGGCGAGGCAGTTTGCATTTGCTCGCGCGGGGCGGCCAGAAGTCTGTCGAGTGACAACGCGGCTAGCTGGGCGAAGAGCCCGGCTCGAGCGCGTGCAGTTCCTTGCCCGGCTTGAAGCGGACGGCTTTGCCGGGAGCAATGTTGACCTCAGTGCCGGTGCGGGGATTGCGGCCGATGCCGGTTTTGCGTGCGCGGACGCTGAAGACGCCGAAGCCGCGCAGTTCAATGCGCTCGCCTGCCGCCAAAGCCTGTTTGAGGCCCTCGAAGACCGTGTCCACTGCCGCCTCAGCCTTGGTGCGCGGCAGGCCCGTGCGCTCGACCACGTTGTGAACAATATCCTGCTTGATCAATGAAGTAACCTCCGCTGGACGAACTGGTTGAAGCGTATGTTACCACTACCACCGCCCATACTACAGATTTTGTTGCGATTAGAAAAGCAGGGACGTAGGGACTAGGGACAATGGGACTACGGGGCGAGGGCGCAAGAGTGCGCGTGAGGGGTGGACCGTGGACAGTGGTGGGTGACGGGAGATCTGTCACCGGGCGCGGGCTTTGCTTTAAGATGGGGTTTCGAGTTCGAGCCAACTCCGCCACACCGCCGGGGTGCCGCTCAAGAGCACCGGGGACAGGAGACGCATGTCGATACAGAGCGATCGATGGATCAGGGAACAGGCGCTGAAGCATGGGATGATCGAGCCGTTCAGCGAGAAGCAGGTGGCGGGCGGCGTGATTTCCTATGGTCTTTCTTCGTATGGATACGATCTGAGAGTCTCGAACGAGTTCAAGATTTTTACCAACGTGAACAGCGCAGTCATCGATCCCAAGGCGTTCGATGAGCGGTCATTTGTATCGGTGGAAGCGGATTCAGTGATCATCCCGCCGAATTCGTTCGCGCTGGCGCGGTCAGTGGAGTACTTTCGCATTCCGAGAGACGTGCTGACGATTTGTGTGGGGAAGTCGACGTATGCGCGGTGCGGCATCATTGTGAACGTGACGCCGTTTGAGCCGGAGTGGGAGGGTTTTGTGACGCTGGAGATTTCGAATACGACTCCGCTTCCTGCGAAGGTGTACGCGAACGAAGGACTGTGCCAGATTCTGTTTTTCCACGGAGATCAGCCGTGCGAGACCAGCTACGCGGATCGCAAGGGGAAGTACCAGAAGCAGCAGGGAATTGTGCTGCCGAAGCTATAGAGAATGGTACGTGCGTTGCCCTGCGGCGGCGGTGAGAGCTAAAAGGGGCAGCAATGAAGGGACGAGGGCCCATGACGAACGACTTCCGGATGCCACCTTAGCGTCAAAAGCCCTAGCACCAATTTCTCGATGGGCGGGATGATGGTGGTATTTGCGATTCTGGTTCATAGGGTGAATGATTCAAACGGGGACACACTGAAAAGATTTGGGTTGATGGAACCCGTCCGGGCCTCGTGCGACCATGATTCGCCGAGCCGGACCATGGCATGGTCAGGCAATGGCTTTCGAGCGCGCTGACATGCCGGTTGAAGCAGGAAACATCGAGACCAGGTCGACGCGGCTGTTTGGGGCAGGCGCGGCGAACCGGTCAAAGAAAACAAAGTTGCGTTTACATTTTTCTCACGGATCAGCGGAGACAAAATCGACAAAATTCGAGGGGGGCCGGATGGAATTCGGCTGCGCGTCGACCGACGTGGGGACTGGTGTGGGGATGACATCGTCGAAACATGGTCCTGATGCAATTCGTATTGGGGTGGCGGCGGATGAACCGATTCGCGTCGCCGGGCTAGCCAGCATCTTTGATCAGCCGGGGCAGAATGAGGAATATGAGCTGGTTCCGGTGATCGCGCCGCTGAAAGAGCTGCTGGCGCTCCACGACATTGAGTATGTGGTGATCGACCTTCATTCGGTTCCAGGCGAACTGGAGGTCGTGGACAAGATCCGGACCCTCCGGCCCGACCTGCGGTCGATTGTGATTGGACCGGACGACGACGACGAACTGGTCTTGAGTTCGATCATGGCCGGTGCGAGGGCGTACCTTGGACAGTCTGCTGGGCCCGAGATGGTCCGCAGAGCGATTGACGTTGTAACGGCGGGGTCGATCTGGGCTCCGCGGCGGTTGCTGTGCCGCGTGATCGATCGCTTGATGAAGGCGCCAAATCTATCACAAGTGCTTTATCGACAACAGCTTACACAGCGCGAGCAGGAGGTCCTGGAGCTCATCCTGGGGGCATATTCAACGCGCGAGATCGCCAGACGGCTGGGAATTGAGCAGCGGACTGTCAAGGCTTATGTGGGCCGCCTGATGCGTAAGACCGGCGCTGACAATAGGATACAGCTCTCTATGTCGGCCCTGAGCCACTCTTTTGCTCCCGGAGACCGCATGCGGCGCGCGGGAGTTAGAAGTCACGAAGGTGTAACAAACTAAGTCAAGGATCGGTTACTTTAGCCACAACACCTAAGTACTCTTGTGTAGTTACCGAAATTTCCGCATTCTTATCCACAGAAACAACGCAGATCTGGGGAAAGGAGTTCCCCGGCGGCATGTTTTACATGATGCCAGGGAACTCCTCTTTTTTTGATTCCGCGTGGTTTCGCGCAAATTGCGATTGCTTTTTCAGCCCTCCCCCCTCCAATCGGTCATTCAATAGAGTGCATGCGGCCTAAGTAAGGCCGTGGGCCGAGATAGCCGTCAGGCGGCGCTCTTTTGCTTCAGCTCGCGCTCCATTCGAACAGCAAGCAGTTTGCGAGCCTTCTCCAGGCGGCGCAGCCTTGAGGGACTGAGGCGCTTGGACGCATGGCTGATATAAAACTCCAGCAACCTCAATCCGGCGGCGGTTCCTTGCGGACTGACTTCCTTCGAGGCGAGAGAATCCGCCAAGGCTTCGGGAGGCTGCGTGAATAGACCGGGATGCGGGAGAGCAGAGTTCATCTTTTAGGCTCGTAAAGCGATTGCAAATCTAGTTGGAGGGGAAGGAGCCGGCGCGGACTCTTTGGGGGAGGGCCGCGCCAGCCTACGACACGGTTTAGCGGTGCATTTCAGCGTCGCCGAAATATTGCCTGATCGCGTGCAGAAATCCTTCGGCTTGCGGAGGCGGAGGCACGTTGCCGCGGAGAATTGCGTCGAAGTGATGGGGTCCGCCGTAGAGCTCATCGGTGTCTGCGATATTCTGGCTCACAGTTGCTCCATTCAGGTCGATGCCTGCAAAGAGTCCGTGGCTGCGCGACCAGGTGAGCATTTCGGCGCGCATGCTGATGTCGGTCGAGGCTTGTGCGTCTCGACCCACGGGTCCGGCTGCTGCCGACGCGTCGGCGCCGATCTTGAACTTGTCATGCAGAAGGTCCTGGAAGCCCTTGTAATTGGTCGCTACCAGCACCAGATCGGTACCCTGTCCGCCTACCTGGAAGCCGAACGATCCGCCGGCCAAGCGAATGAACACAGGCGCGCTCCAGCCATGATCGGTGCGGCACGTAACCACGCCCTGCCCGTATTCGGCGCCGACAATGAACGCTCCCTTTACGACGCCAGGCACCACGGCAATGCATTTTGCATGGCGCGCGATTCCATCGGGAACGGCGTGGTCAGGCACAGACATAATCGAGTCGATCACGTTCCGGGCGGCGTCGAGACGGCCATCCAGCCTATCCCGATCGTCGCCGGCGGCACGCGCTAGTACACAACATCCACATCCGGCAATCAACAGCATCGCAAGAAATTTCTTCATGGGGAACCTCCTTGATTTCACGCCGCATCGGCGTCTTGATAAAGTTTTGTAAGCTTTCAGTCGTTACCCTTGCTTCGATGCAGGTTATGGAGCGGCGGCAATCTGAATGCGAAACAAAATGTGGAAGTTCTGGCGCGAGAGGGAGATGCGGTGTGGAGTCCGGCAATCCGGGATGTTTACCGATCTATCGCTTCCGGCTGGACGACAAACCAGGAGCTGGCCAATTCAGCGACTGACAGATGTCAAAACGAGCGCCTCAGTTCATGCGAAGGGGCGTTATCGCAAAGTGAGAATTACGTTCAGTTTCCTCCGCGTTAGCCCCGCGTCAGGAAAATCGGCAGGCCCAGCTTACGATCGTAAATTGGCCGGTAGCGCTCTGTGTTGTACATGGTCGCGACTTCCACTTTCCGCGGCCCGAGTTTGGGGTCGGGGATTGGCACCATCGCGTAGCAGCCACTGCTGATCGCCGTCATCAGGCCTGCCTTTCCCTCTCTTACGGCGTCCATGGCCATTCCGGCGAAGGTGATGGCCACCATGCGGTCGATGAAATCCGGACTGCCGGAACGCAAATCGTATGTCAGGTCACTCACCACGGTTTCTTCGCCCGTGGCAGCCTTGATCTCGTCGCTCAAGTCTTCCGCTACGCTCATCTTCTTGCGGTGGCCAAAGGCATCGGCTGGACCATATTCCTTTACCGTGTAGCCTTCCCATTCCGCGCCCTCGGAAAGAATCACCAGCGAGTAGTTGCTGGGATTGTTGTGCTTGTCGTCGACCAGGATTTCGATCAAATGCTTTAAATTCACCTTGTACTCGGGGATGCAGCAGCGCAAGGATGTCACGTACGCGGTGAAGAGAGCGGTGTAGCCGGCGTCGCGTCCGAATACCCGGAAAATGCCGATCCGCTCGTGCGAACCGACTGTCGTCCGCTGCCGTTCGATGGCGTCCATGGCACGCGTAATGGCGGTTGAGAACCCAATGCAATACTCGGTGTTGCGAACGTCATTATCCATGGTCTTGGGCACCGCGATCACCTTCACGCCTTGCCGGCCGAGTTCGGCGGCATAGCTGAGGGTGTCGTCGCCTCCGATCGCCACCACGTAATCAAGCCCCAGCATCTCGATGTTCTTCAGCACCGCAGGCGTCACGTCGAACAGCGTGCTGGTAACGCCATCCTTGGTTGATTGCTTACTTGAAAACTGTTGCCCATTGAGCGCCGGCGGTAGCTTTTGCATCTTGGTGGGATTGGTGCGCGAACTATGCAGATAGGTGCCGCCTGTGCGATCGATGGTGCGCGTGTTCTTGCGGTTGAGCGGTTGGATATACCGCGACCGGCTGGCCTGATCTCTCAGATCGACGTGCGTCAATCCTTCCCAGCCACGTCTGATGCCAACGATCTCGTATCCAATTTCAGTTCCCCGGTAGACGACCGATTTAATGACCGAGTTCAGGCCCGGAACGTCGCCGCCACCGGTGAGAATGCCAATTCGCTTTGCGGACATGGAAAGTACCCCTTTCCTTGCAGGAACCCTCGGTTCCAGCTCTGAGCAGGGAGATTAGGCTGCTCTTGAGCCGTATCGCAAGCCCCAACCTCCCTCTACGGCCGAGTAGGCAAACAACTCTGAGAGATCTGGCGAAGGCTCCAGGAATAGGCGAAGGCCGGACGGGGCGTGCAGTCCGGACTCGTTGCTACTCGCCGTGGATTCGCGACCATTCCCACAACGCACGATCGAGGGTGCGCAACGATGTGGGACCGGGGAGCAGGCTCTGCGGCTTGACGATGTTGCTGTCGGCCAGCCGCTTGCAAAAGGCCAGATACTCCTCATAGAAATGCACGTCGTGCCGAGCGTATCCCACCGCTTCCAGAACATGGTAGTCCAACACCGTGTACCGCTCAGGGTAGATCGCAGCGAGAATCGCCGATGCCACGCAGATATCCACACCGTGCAGTTCGAGCAAAGCCTTTATAGCCGATTCAGTAGACGACTCGGGCGCGGCTGCGACGGCCAGGACGTGCCGGACCTGTTCGTCGCTGTTGC
>JBEKRG010000099.1:0-17273 GCA_049518955.1 Occallatibacter sp. | reverse complement strand
GAAGTTCCGGAGCGCATTTCAGGGCCATAAGACGGCAGCCACGATACTTCGAAACCCGCGTCGAGACCGGCCTCGGCCAGCACCTCGCCAAGCAGCAGCGCGCCCTGCCCACCGAAGCCGGCAATGCGTACCTCGAGGTCAATCTCCTTGTCGCCCGCGACGGCTGCCGCGTTGCCTTCCGGCAAGTCATTCTCGGCAACCCCGAGAATGCGCGGCAGCTCATCGAGCGCGGGTTGCGGCGTCACTGGCCTGAGATCCGCCGCCAAAGTTCGTTCATTCGTCCGGTCGCAGAAAACTCCCAGCCGGAACTCACTTTCCAAAACGTCGCGCACCCAGTGCTGCGCTTCGACGGGAGTCATCTTCCATATCGTGGGGCAGGGTGAAAGCACTTCAATCAGCGAGAATCCCAACCCATGCACTTGGTTTTCGATGCCGCGCCTGATGGCCCTCGCCGCCTGCGCGATCTGTTTGTTGTCGCCCAGGCCTACGCGCTCAATGTAGGCGGGCGCTTTGAGCGTGCTCAGCAGCTCGCTCACGTGGAGCGGATAGCCTTCTGTCGCCGCGCTGCGGCCATTCGGAGTCGTAGTGCTCTTCATTCCCAGCAGCGTCGTCGGCGCGGCTTGGCCTCCGGTCATGCTGTAGATGGCGTTGTTCACAAAGATCACGGTGATGTTTTCGCCGCGATTGGCGGCATGCAGAATCTCCGCCGATCCGATCGCGGAGAGATCGCCATCGCCCTGGTAGCTGATGACGATGCTTTCGGGGCGGCTACGCTTCATGGCAGTGGCCACCGCCGGCGCGCGGCCATGCGCGGCCTGCACATTTCCCACGTCGAAGTAGTAATAGGTGAATACGCTGCAGCCAACAGGACCAACCATGATCGTGCGATCCTGCACGCCCAGATCGTCGATGGCTTTGGCGACCATCTTGTGCACAATGCCGTGGCCGCAACCAGGGCAGAAGTGTGTCTGGTGCTGAAGTTCTTCCTTACGCTCATAACGGTCGTAGAAGGACCTGGCCCGCCCTTGCGCGATTGTGTATTCTGCCGCTAATTCAGTAGACATTTGCCACGCGCTCCTCTTCTCGAGCCGGCTGCGCGAGACCGCCGCGTCGCGCCAGATCGCGAACCAACGCCAGCACTTCCTCGTGCGACGGCACATTGCCGCCCACGCGGCTTAAGAACTCGACCGGCCGAGAGCCATTCAGCGCCAGCTTCACGTCCTCGATCAACTGGCCGGTGCTCATCTCGACCACGCCAAAAACGCGCGCGCTGAATGCCAGCCGCTGGAACTGCACCACGGGAAATGGATAGAGCGTAATCGGGCGCAGCACGCCTACCTTGATTCCGGCTGCGCGAGCCTCCGCAGTCACTGCTTTCAAAATGCGGCCCACGATGCCATAACCCACCAGCACAATCTCTGCGTCCGCGGTCATCCACTCTTCGGCACGAGTTTCGCGCTGCTCGGCGACTTTGTATTTGGCTTCGAGTGCGCGAACGTGCTTTTCCAGCTTGTCGAAATCCAGTTCAAGCGAGTTGATCAAATTGCCTCGCGACGCGGCAGTGCCTGCAACGGCCCACTCCGGAAGGTGCGTTGCAGTGGCTGTCTGCGGAAACTCAACCGGCTCCATCATCTGCCCGATAAACCCGTCGGCAAGAATCACCACAGGATTGCGATAGCGGTCTGCCAGCTCGAAAGCCCACGCAGTCAGGTCCGCCATCTCCTGCACAGAGTGCGGTGCCAGCACGATGGTCCGATAATTTCCGTGACCACCGCCCTTCACCACCTGGTGGTAGTCGCCCTGCTCGGCTCCAATATTGCCTAGGCCCGGGCCTCCGCGCGTGATGTCGGCGATCACGCAAGGCAGCTCTGCGCCTGCCATGTAGCTAATGCCTTCCTGCATCAGGCTGATGCCGGGCCCGCTCGACGCAGTCATGGCCCGCACCCCAGCCGACGCCGCGCCGTACAACATGTTGATAGCCGCGACCTCGCTCTCCGCCTGCACGTAGACTCCGCCTGTCTTCGGCATGAACTCCGCCGCGGCCTCGGCAATCTCGCTCGCTGGCGTGATGGGATAGCCGTAAAACGCGCGGCATCCGGCAAGAATGGCGCTCTTGACTATGGCTTCGTTGCCCTTCATCAGTTGCTTGCGCATGCGCTGGCCCCCTCCGCGGCGGCTTTTGCCGCGCGAACCTCAACTTCGTGCGCGCTCAACAGCCGGTACACCGTAATCGCGCCCGGTTCTGGGCACGCGATGAAGCAGATCCCGCAACCGGTGCAGCCTGCGCCTGCATACAGCGCGGTCCGGTAGCCATAGTGATTCAGCCGGTCGCTCATCGCAATCACCTTGGGAGGGCAGGCCTCAATGCACAGGCCGCAGCCCTTGCACTCCTCCTCGTCGATGCGCAACTGGCCCCGATCCTGCTTCTTTCCGTCCGTCATCGCGCTCACTCTGCCACCCTCCTGACCCCTTCCAACTCCGCCGTTCAAACCAGCGCCGTCGGCCGCTCCATATAGTGCGAGCGCACGGCAAAATCCTCGAGTTCCGCCCTGAAGCGCGGATCGGCAATCGAAATCAGCGCCTCGGCGCGCTCACGCAACGTTTTCCCATGTAAATAAGCGATGCCGTGCTCGGTGACGACGTAGTGCACGTCGGCGCGCGAAGTGACCACGCCCGCGCCCGGCTCAAGCACCGTCACAATCCGTGAAACCGTTCCGCCGCGCGCCGTTGACGGCAACGCTATGATCGGAACTCCGCCCTTGGACCGCGCCGCCCCGCGAATGAAGTCGATTTGCCCGCCGAATCCGCTGTACGGCCGCGTGCCCAGCGAATCCGCGCAGACCTGCCCCGTCATATCCACTTGCAATGCGCCGTTGATGGCAACCATGCGGTCGTTCTGCGCCACCACGAACGGATCGTTGGTGTAGCTGATGGAGCGAAACTCAAAGCTGGGATTCTCGCGGATGAAATCGAAGAGCCGCTGCGTGCCCAGCGCGAAGGCCACCACGGCCTTGCCGCGGTGCAGCGTTTTGCGCTCGCCGTTGATCACGCCCGACTCCATCAGGTCGATCACGCCGTCGGGGCACATCTCGGTGTGGATGCCCAGGTCGCGCTTATCAGTAAGGCAATGCAACACCGCCTCTGAGATGCCGCCGATGCCGGTCTGCAACGTGGCTCCATCGGGAATGAGCGCCGCGACGTTGCGCGCCACGCGCATATGCAGCTCTGTGCACGGTTCGGCTTCCAGCTCCAGCAGCGACCGGTCTGTCTCCACGATGGCGGAAATGTGGCTCACGTGGATTGTCGTCTCGCCATGCGTGCGCGGCATTTGACGATTCACTTCGGCAATGACGATCTTGGCGTAGCGGACCGCCGTGAGCGTGCAATCCACCGTCGTGCCCAGGCTTACAAAGCCATGCACGTCCGGCGGCGAAACCTGCATCAGCACCACATCGAGCGGAAGAGCACCGCTTTCGAAGAGGCCTTCAATCTCGCTCAAAAAAATCGGAGTGTAATCGGCGCGCCCGTCGCATACCGCTTCGCGCACGTTATCACCCAGAAACAGGCCGCGATGCCGGAAGTGCCCAGCGCACTCGGGGCGCGTGTAGTCCGCCGCGCCCAGTGTTTTCATGTGGATGATTTCGACGTCGTGGAGTTCAGCGGCTCGCGCAACCAGCGCGTCCACAAGAACGGAAGGCGTTCCGCAGCCCGACTGGATCCAGACACGAGCACCGGAGGGTACAGTTTTGAGGGCCCGCGCCGCGCTCATGCGCTTGCGCTGGTACTCTTCGCTCCAGGTCATCTTGAGCCGCCGCTGCACATCCTCAACGGGCGGTGCATCGGCTCTGATCGTCCCATCATGGGTCGCGCCTCGGGTCTTGCTGTCAAAACTCCCTTCAAGCCGCCATTAGTCTGGGCTTTAGCGGAGAGGTGCGCTGTGATGGGAGTCACCCCAACCTCTGCACAAATGGGGCAGAAATACACGTTGAATTGGCGGTCTTACTCGACAGCGGAGGGGTGGAGGAGTTGAATCGTGCGGAAACCACGATGTTCGAGCACGATTGTTGCGAAGTATCAGAGATGGGGAAGCCTCGATGCACGGAAAGTGCAGCAAGGCCCCTCCCTCAATGATGAGGGACCCACCTAAGCTTTATTCGCTTTTGTCGGATTCCCCGACGGCCGCTGCCGGCAAATCGAGTGCCACGAGAGCAAACCGCGTCTGGCCCGGCGCCGAGCTCTCGAATCCCACGATATGCTGATGGCGTTTTGAGCCAGCCTTCAACTCAAAGCCATTCTTGCCGCCGCCGTAGTCACCGCGATCAATCTGCACCGTGTTGGTGTTGCCCTTGTCGTCGGCGCAGGTCAACCCCTCAGAGGTCACAGTCGGCGTGCCCACCGGCGTATTTCCCTGGCACGCAATCACGTCGCCGAAGCGTGTTAGCGCCTTCTTGTAGAACGCGACGACTTTGTCCTGGCTGTCTGCAGTCGAGTAGTTGACCACCTTCACGCGCAGCTCCCACTCGCCAAAGCCCATATGGATGTCTGCGGATTTGTCATTGCCTTTGTCCTTCACGATGTCCGCGCCGGGATAGACAGGCAGGCCAAGGTCCGCCGCACTGGTCTCATCGGTGTTCACGTGAATCCCGCCGAAAGGCGTATCGATCTGCACCTTCTTTTGCTCCCCGTTGGGGCCCTTGTCCACTGATACCCTGCAACCCGCAATTCCAGCGGCGAGAAGAAAGCAGGCAGCTGCGCCGGCGAGCAGTCCGCCCGCTCTGAATTTCGCGTTTGACGTCGAGTTCCGTGCGGGTTCGCGTGTCGAGTTCAATGCCGGCTTGCTTGTCGAGTTGGGTGTCATGACAATCGCCCTCATGGGACGTTATACGCCGCGCGCTGGCAAAAGGTTCCGGGAAATGGAGGGAGCAGGGGGCTTCAGCCCTCTGATTTCAGGGTTTTTGCGACCAAGAACCTTAGCCCCGGAATAATCGGGAACGCCGCGCAATCGCGCGCTCAGTGCGTCGAGGGTCCATCTTCCTTGCTGCTGGTGGCAAACAGGATTGAGGCAACAAAGACGGCGATGATGATGGGGACCACAAAGTAAGGGGAAGTGATGTGCATGGCGCAGGCTCCTTGCTGTTGTCAGATTACCAAATCAGCCGTCAGCTTTTTCTAGTCCCTAAGTCCCTAGTCCCTTGTCCCTGCCTTGCCATAGTCCACGCGCACCGTCAGAATCTCGTACGGATGAATTGGCACTTTGACCACATCGCCCACAACTTGAAGCGGATCGCCCTCAGGCTGCTCCATGAGATTCGTGACCGTGGCGCCCGTCGCGCCCGGAGGCACATGAAACTCAGCCGTTGTCTCCTTCCCTGCCCACTCGTAAACGCGGAAAATCAGCCCGTTCGCGTCTTCAGCTTTTTTCACGGCGGTCAGCACCACGTTGTCGGGTGAGACGGAAGCAAACGAGTGCTCCGCAGGCAGCGAGCCTGGATGCGCCGTCGTCACCACAGCCTGCAGCGGATAGTCGTACTCCCATCCGTGGCGCACCGTCAGCGCGTCCTTCCACGTGCCTGCGTGCGGATAGAGCGCATAGTGGAAATGATGCTCGCCCTGGTCGGCGTCGGGATCGGGCCACGTGGGCGAGCGCAACAGCGTAATGCGCAGCACGTTGCCCGCCGCGTCGTAGCCGTACTTGTCCTGGTTGAGAATGCTCAGGCCGTGCACTTTGCCATCGGGGCCTGCGCCCGAAAGATCGGCCCAGCGCATCGCCGGAACCTCGAACTGAGCTTTTTCGAAGGAGTTGTTCCGCGTCGTTGGCCGCTGGATGGTGCCGTAGGGAATCTCGTAGGTGGCAAAGTCGCTTGTCACCGCCAGCGGGAATGCGGCTTTAAGCAGCACATGCTTCTCATGCCAGTCGATGTCGTTGTCGATGTCGACGACGTCGCCTTTCAGGCTGATCGTCTGCACGAACCGCGAGTTCTGCCAGTGGCGCGTGACGCGAATGGCAGGGTTGCCCGAATCTCTTTCAACGAGCTCTACGCTGTCCGCTTTGTCGATGGTCATCGGCGGAACATCAAGCGTTCCCGGATCAATGTTCCATGCGTCGTATTGCTTTGGAGTGTCCTTAAAGAATTGGAGCTGATTGCCGCATGCGCCGGGAGCGAACGATTCAAAGCCGGTCGTCACATTGCGAATGCTGGTGATGCAGCCGGTGCCCTTGTTTACTCTGACGGCAAGTCCGGATTGATCATCGCTTTGCAGGAGATACTCGTCACCCGATGGGTTTTGCTCCGGAACGTAAACGCCTAGGTTGCACGCCTCTGTCGGTTGACCAGGTTTTGGATGCCATTGCGGAGTGAGCCGATACAGCTTGTATCCCAGCGCAGGTACGTCTCGAGCAACAAAGCTCACTTCGACGATTCCGGTCATCGGATCCTTGTGAAGCTTGATTGGAACGACCTCATCCATCTGGCTGGTGTGGCACGCATTTGAAACGTGTAGCTGAATGTTCGGATCATTCAATTGAGCGCGAACCGTTACCCCTCCTGATCGATTCCACCCAAGGGGATTCAACACAAGGATTGGAATCGTGTTAGCTTCTCTAGTGCGCGTATCCACTCGCTCCGCTACCGTTTCGAGTGCCCCCGTCGAAATCCCCTCCGTCGACATCCGCACCCAGTCGTAATCTTTCTGCGCATCCTTGTAGATCACCGCAATTCCCGAGCCCGCCGCCAGGTCGTGGAACTGGTTGAACAGAACCTTCTTCCAATCCTCGGTTAGCTCGTCCGCCGGATACTTCAGGCCATCGAGCCAAGCCAAACTCGACCATTTCTCCGCGTTCAGCATCTCCTCTTCCGCGGTGCGCATGTTGTGCTTGTGCATGGCCTGCGTGGTCATCACGCCGCGGTGATATTCGAAGTAAAGCTCCGAGTCCCACGTCGGAATCGTCACTTTGCCCGCTACCTCCGGCGGCGCTGTGTAACCCTTTGCAATCGATTGATAGTTCCAGACAGGGCTCTCGGGCGCGATCTGCTTCTCCACATCCGTGAACCAGCTCTGCGCAGTGCCGAATTCATAATGAGGCGTGATCGGCGTGCCACCATTCGCGGCGACCGACGCAGCATCGGGCGTCGACCAATGAAAGCCTTCGTCGAGCATGGCCCGCGTGGGCCCGCCGCCATGATCGCCCACGCCGTAGAGGTCCATCATGTCCGTCATGCCTGTGGACCGTTGCCGCGCAGCGACCAGATCGTCCGAAAGCCGCAACGGGCGCAGGTCCCCATTGCCATAGCCATGCGGGAAGTACGCCAGCACCTTCGATCCGTCGGGCGACTGCCACCAGAACAGTTTGAAGGGAAGCTGGTTGGTGTCGTTCCACTCCATCTTTTGCGTGACGAAGTAGTCGACCCCGCTTTTCTTGTAAATCTGCGGCAGTTGCCAGTTGTATCCAAACGAATCAGGGTTCCAGCCGATGCGAACGTCCACGCCGTAGGCCTGCTTGTACCAGCGCTTGCCCACGAGCAGTTGCCGCACCAGCGATTCGCCATCGGGCATATTCAGGTCCGGCTCGACCCACATGCCGCCGACAATCTCCCATCGGCCCTCCTGAATGCGTCGCTTGATCTCGGCGTTCATCGAGGGATATTTCTCTGCCATCCACTCGTTGTAAGCTGCAGCCGATTGCGTGTAGGTATAGCCCGGATACTCGTTCATCAACTGCAGCGCCGTCCCGAAGGTGCGCCGCACCACGTCGACGGTTTCGGTCCACGGCCAGAGCCACGCCGCGTCAATGTGCGAGTTGCCGGTGAGGTGAAAGGTCGCCGTCTCAAGCAGCGGCCGCAGCGGCTCCAATGTTGTCTGCGCCGCTTTCAGGCTGGCGTCGAACTTCGCCTCGTCTTGTGTCCGCGCGTCGCCGCTCGCGGTCTCGGCCGCGTCCAGCGCCGAAACATCCACGGCAGAAATGGCGGCGTTCAAAGTATCGAGTTTCGCGCTATCTCCAGGCGCGAGGCTCGGCAGCAGCACCGATGCGGACAGAAACTCCTGCGCCAGGTCCTCGGGATTCGGCCGCCCGCTCGCAAAATCGATATTCAGCGTCGCGCCGCGAAAGGTCTTCACATCGACGGTGTGCAGCAGCTTGACCGCAATCACAACCTTGTCGCCGGGCCGTGCGTCGTCGAGCAGGACGATCGGTTCGAGGTCCTCGCCCATGGCCGCGCGGCGGCCGTTGAAGTAGATCATCTCCGGCATGGGCCCATTGGCCTCGGCATGGAACTGAAACCAGATGCGCGCGCCGGTCAGGTCGTAGCCGTTGAGCGTGTCGGGAATCTGAATCGTCTGCCGGAACCAGACCGCATCGTTCGGCGCTTTTGCCATCAGCGCCACGGGCTGCCAATCCGTCTCGTCCAAACTCACAGCCTCGCCGTGCGCGAGGTCTCCCGCGTGCAGCTTCCATATGCCGGCAGGCAGTTGGCCCAGGCTCAAAAGCCGCTCCACCACCGCGCGAGACGGTGCCGGCAGTTGCGCGGCAACTCGTTCCGTTTCGCTGACGACGACCTGAGCCGACGCGAGTCGTGCGGCGAAAAGAGCAAAGGCCAAAACCAGAACAATCGCGAGACGACGCATGTTCATCGAGGAATTCATAGCCGAAAAAGCCCCCGCCGAATTGTAGCTCCAGACGGCTTACGAAGGATGCAAGTCGGCCCGATCAAAGCGCCTGCTTGTGCGCAAAACAGTAGTGAACGGGGCGAGCGTGCCTATTCCCACCTTGTGGTATGAAATACCGGACTTCGACGGTCCGATTTTCCTCGCTGTGTGCGCGGTCACATCAACCCTAACGGCAGCGCGCTCAACATAATGGCATGAGTGCGGCAACTCTCATATTGATGGCTCCATGCTCGCTTCTCGCGGGCGCTTTGCTCCAGATTCTGGTGGCGCGCCTCTTCTCTGCGCGCACCAAGGGAATTCTGGCTTTCGTCAGCTGCTTGCCTGCTCTGGTCGCCGTCGCCGGGATCGCACCGTGGGTTCGCAGCGGCCAGGCGATCGACCTGAATCCTCTTCCGTGGGATGGCCCGCTCGCCTTCGTTCTTCATGTGGACGCCCTTAGCGTGCTCTTTGCCTTCATGGGAGCGTGCATCGGCGGCCTGGTGCTGCTCTATTCCATCGGCTACATGGCGCACGACAAGTCGGCCACGCGCTTTTACGCGACCATGCTTGTCTTCATCGGCGGCTTTGTTGCGTTGGTCTATAGCGCCAACCTGTTCATCTTTTATCTCTGCTGGGAACTGGTCGGCCTTTGCTCGTTCGCGCTTGTCGGTTTCTGGTACACCAATCGCGAGGCCGTGAATGGCGCGCGCAAAGTGCTGCTGATGACGCACATTGCCGGCTACGGTTTGCTCGCCGCGATTCTCATCCTCTACCACCGTGCGGGTTCGGCGCTGTGGACCGATCCGAATGTGACGCGCCATTTCACGGGCGGCATTTTTGCTCTGATGCTTGTCGCGCTGGTCGCGAAGAGCGTGCAGGTTCCGCTGCACACGTGGATTCCCGAAGCCATGGCCGCGCCCACGCCGGTAAGCGCGCTGCTGCACTCGGCTTGTTATGTCACGTCGGGTGTTTATCTGGCCGCGCGCATGCACAGCTTTGGCGTGTGGCCGGCTGCGTGGGGCGAAAGCCTGATGTGGATCGGCACCGTGACCATGGCCGTAGGCGTAATGTACGCCATGGTGCAGACCGACCTGAAGCGCATGCTTGCGTTTTCGACCGTGAGCCAGATCGGCTACATGATGATGGGCCTCGGCATCGGCACGCCGCTGGCGATTACCGCCGCGCTGCTTCATTGCCTGAATCACGCCTTCTTCAAGGGCGGGCTGTTTTTGACGGCGGGCAGCGTGCAGCACGCAACCGGCACGCGTGACATGAATCAACTTGGCGGCCTGGCGCAGAAGATGCCGCGGACAACCTTGTCCTGGCTGATCGGCGTGGGCAGCATGATGGGCATTCCGCTCATGAGTGGCTTCGCCAGCAAATGGATGCTTTACGCCGCAGCGTTGCAGGCAGGCTGGGCGGTGCCTGCGATGGTAGCGTGGGCGGCAAGCCTGGGCACTGTGTTTCTTGGCGCCAAAGCGACCAGCGCGGTATTTCTTGGACCGCCGACCGAGCACACCAAAGACGCGCACGAATCTCCGCCCACGATGGTGTGGGGTATGGGATTCCTTGCCGCGGGCAGCGTGGTGCTTGGCGTAGCGCCGCAGTTGGCCGTCAATTATTTCCTCAATCCGATCCTTCTGGCGCTTGGTGTTGGCGCAGGCGTGCACGTTACGTGGCTCGGCCTCTCGGCCGATGCAGGCAGCTTCTCTTCAACGGGTGGACTGGTGCTGGCTCTTGTTTCGCTTGTCGTCGGCGGAGTCATTTATGTCGTTGCTTATGCCGCGCGCCCGGTTGCCGCTTCTGGCGCGGCGATGGCCGGCGCTGGCGGCGGAATTTTCACCGGCGGCGAACCGCTTTCCGATCAGGGTCGACTGACGGCCGGCGATTTTTCTGAGATTTTTCAGGCGCACTGGGGCTCGTTCTTCCGCTGGTCGAACGTCGACCGCGTTTATCTCTGGTTTTGGAGTGGACTGCAGGAAGTTTCGCAGGGTCTCGGTCAGATCTTTGCGTGGATGGAGCGTCGCGCGGCGATTCTAGTCGTCGCATTCGCTGCGATCGCTTTCGCGCTGGCTCGCTGGATCGTGCCCGGATTAGCCGTGCCGAGTCCTCTGGCGCCGGTGCCTTCCGAGCAAATCCCGCTGCTGTTGATCCTTGCCATCGCCATCGCAGCCGGCGCGCTGCTGATTGCAGCACTCGCCAACGCCGCCGGGCGAAAGCTCGTGCCGGAAATTCTCCTCGCCGGCGCGTTCACCGTCGACGGGCTTCTCGTTGTGAGTCCATGGTGGCGCCTAGGACTTTTGGAGCTTGCGTCGCTACTGACGGTGGTGTTGGTCTGGCGCACCGCGCGCTCGCAAGCCGCAAAGCTGACCTATCTGGCGGTCGTGCTCATCTCCGCCGGATCGATGATCGCCAGCGAGTTGCTGGCCGATCGCGGCGCTATGGAATGGTCGCGCGCGCTGCTCTTCACCAGCGTCTGCATTAAATTGGCGGCGATTCCGCTGTTCTTCTGGCTGCTCAAATTAGCCGACGAACTTCCCGCGCTCGTGCTAGGCGTGATCATCGCGGTCGTGGACATGGCCGCCTTCGGCGAGTTCTGCGCCGCCGCACAGGCTTCTCCGCTCGTGCTCACGCCGCAGGCACTGTGGGTCTGGGTCGCGGTGGGAACCTCGCTCATCGCTGCGTTGCTCATGCTCACCCAGCGCAGCCTCAAGCGGCTATTGGTGCTTTCGACAGCTGAAGACGTTGGCTTCCTGCTCCTTGGCGTTGCATCGATGAGCGTAATTGGAACGGAGGGCGCGCTGGTTGCCGCAGCAACGCACGCCATGGCCAAAGCGCTGCTCTTCATCTGCCTTGCCGGACCTGAAACCGCAGGCGAGCTTGAGTCTGAGCCCATCGCACTCGCCGCGCGTTACCCGGTGAGCGCATTCGGATTCATCTTCGGCATGCTGGCCATGCTCGGCGTTCCGCCTACGTTGGGCTTCATTGGCCGCTGGCGGCTTTATTCCACCGCGTTGCAAATCGGCGTCTGGCCGCTTGTCATTCTGATCCTCTCATCGATCTTCGCGCTGATCGCTTATGCTCTGGCGCTTTCGCGCAACTGGTGGGGACCGCCGCCCGACAATGCGCCGCCGCCCAACGCGCCGACAAAATCTGCCGCACGCGAGCCCTTTGCACTTAAGGCCGCAATTGTCCTGCTGGCCATCATCCTTGTCGCCGCGGGCGTCTGGCCCAGCGCGTGGCAAATGCTGCTGGGGGTGCGCCCATGAACCTCTTGAACCGACTCATGTGCACCGCCCGCCGCCGCAGCCCGTGGCTCTTTCACATGAACTCCGGTAGCTGCAACGGCTGCGACATTGAAATTGTGGCTGCGCTCTCGCCGCGCTACGACGCCGAGCAGTTGGGCGTGCGCCTCGAGGGCAGCCCGCGCCACGCCGACATTCTCTGCGTCACCGGCCCGGTAACGCGCAAGGCCGTGGGCGCCGTCAAAACCGTCTACAACCAGGTGCTCGGGCCCAAGGCCGTCATCGCCATCGGCTCCTGCCCGGCGACGACCAATGTATTCATCGACAGCCGCACGCTTGATGGGCCGCTCGACAAGCATCTGCCGGTCGACGTCTTCGTGCCCGGCTGCCCGCCGCGCCCCGACGCCATCATCGCCGGAGTCGCCAAAGCGGCGCAGATTCTCGCCGAACGTGAAAGCAAACCGCCGGAAGCCGTTGTTACGCTCGTGGCCGAGACCACTGAGGAGACAGACAAATGACCCTCCTCACTGCACTCGCGCGTTTGCTTATCTTTCCAGGTTTGCTCTTCGCCGTGCCGGCCGCGTGGTTCTTCCTTTGGGTCGAGCGCAAATCGATTGCCCTCATGCAAGGGCGCGTTGGACCGCCATTCATGCAGCCGTTCTGGGACTTCATCAAGCTGCTCGGCAAGAGCACGCCGCCACGCCCGGGAATCACCGGGTTGCTCATGCGCGCATGGCCGCTGATCGCAGTCTCGGCTGCAGCCGGAGCCGTCGGCCTGCTGCCGGTGCTGCCGTCATCGGGGGGATTCGAAGGCGACCTGATCCTGCTGCTGGCGCTTCTTGAGCTGCCCTCCATCTGCATCATCGCCGCCGGCTTTTCGTCGCGGTCGATCTTCGGCGAGATTGGCTCGGCACGCGAAGCGGCACTCAGCGTCTCCTACAACATCGTGTTTCTGCTGGCCATCGTCTCCATCGCCGCTTCGCAACATACGTTCAGACTTGAGGCGCTGGCTGCAGCGCCCAACTCACCCTTGCACTGGGTCGGTGTGCTGGCGATCCTCGTTTGCCTGCCCGCCAAGCTGCACATCAATCCCTTCTCGCTACCCAACGCGGAACAGGAAATCTACGCCGGCCCAATGACTGAGTACGCGGGACCGGAGTTGGCCATGTGGGAGCTCTCGCACGGCCTGGAGTGGGTTGCGGGCACGGGTCTTGTGGCCACGCTGGTCGCACCGCACATCGCAATTCCTTTGGGCGCCGCGTGGCTCGCCGCCTGCATCTTCGTTGCGCTCTGTGTCGTCATCGTGCTGCTGCTTTCGGCGCTCGCCGCGGCCACCGCGCGCCTCGCCATCGACTCCAGCGTGCGCTTCTACTGGCAGTGCACACTCATCTTCGCGATTCTTGCCGTGTCATCCGCAATTCTCATGAGGATCCGGTCATGAACATACTCATCATGCTCTGGAAGAATCTGCGGCGCGGCTACCAGACCCTGCTTTTTCCCGCGCATCCTCGCGTCACTCCGCACTTCCGCGGCCTCGTGCAATTCGACCCCGAGCTTTGCACCGGCTGCGCAGTCTGCCGTTTCCGCTGCACCTCACGTGCTATCGAGTTCAAAGCGGGCAAGGGCGAGTTCACCTGGAGTTACAACCCCGGCCAATGTACTTTTTGCGGTCGTTGCGTTGAGGGCTGCACGGAACACGCGCTGAAGGAAGGCCACGTCGAACACGCGCTCTCGCAGCAGGAGGCCGTCCCACCCATTTACACCGTGCAGGGCGAGTTGAAGAAGTCCTACACCGTCGCGCGCAGGCCGCCAGCGCCCAAACCTGCGCCAGCCGTTTCACCCGTAGCGCCGGCGAGCGCGGCCGTGGCAAGTACCGCAACTGGAGGCGCACAATGACAGCCCTCGACACAAATCTCGATACCAATCTCGACACCATTCGCGAAAAGCTGGGAACTGCTGAGCCGTGGGTTGAGAGCCGCGGCACTTACTGGCTTGACCCAGGCACCGCGCGCCCCCGCGATGCGGCCTGGGCAATGAATGCCGCCGGCGCGCGCTTCATCACCATCACCGCCTACGAGTTGCCGGGCGATGCGGGATTCCGCCTCGAATACCACTGGGATCTCGAAGGCCGCCTGCTCGGCATTCCGTTTCAAATCGCCGGCAAAACGACAGAGAGCATTGTGGACATCATCGAGGCTGCGGACTGGATCGAACGTGAAGTCTACGAGGGTTTCGCCATCGTGTTTACGGGCCGCGTGTTTGAGCCGCTGATGCTGCGCGAGGGCGACAAACCCGGCGTGAATCTGCGCGTTGCCCCGGTGCAGGACGAGCCCGCTTCCGGCTTGCCTGGCCAAAAGGAGGTCGTACAATGAGCTACAAGATCCCCATGGGCCCCTACCACCCCGGCCTTGAAGAACCGTACAAGCTCGACATGATCTGCGAAGGCGAGACGGTAAAGGACGCCGAGCTGAACATCGGCTTCAACTTCCGCGGCATCGAGCATTTGGCAGAAACACGCAACTACGTTCAGGTCATCGCGCTTATGGAGCGTGTCTGCGGCATTTGCTCCTTCATTCACACGCTCACGCTGTGCCAGGCCATGGAAAAGCTGGCCGGCGTAGAGGCTCCGCCGCGCGCACTATACATTCGCGTCGTGATGGCCGAGCTCGAGCGCCTGCACTCGCACGTGCTCTGGGCCGGAATCGCCGCCAAGCTCATGGGCTTCAAAACCATGTTCATGACCTGCTTCGAGCTGCGCGAAAAAGTGATGGATGCGCTCCAGGCCATCTCCGGCAACCGCGTTAACTACTCCATGAACCACGTCGGCGGCGTCAACCGCGACATCGAGGACCCCATCGCGCTGGTGCCCATGATCGACGAACTCGAGCGCGAGATGATGCGCACCGTCATTCCCATCTTCACCACCAGCTCTACGGCGCGCTCGCGCTGCGCGGGCATCGGCGTGCTTACGCACGAAAAAGCAGTCTCCTGCGCAGTCGTCGGACCCACGGCCCGCGCGTCCGGCATTCCGCAGGACCTGCGGCGCGACGCGCCTTACGCGGCCTACGCGGAGATGAAATTCGAAGTTCCCGTGGAGCAGGCCGGCGACGTGCGCGCCCGCCTCTTCGTCCGCGCACTCGAAATCATCGAGAGCTGCAACATCATCCGCCAGGCGCTGGCCCTCATGGCGCCCGGCGAAATCTCGTCGGCGCCGGAAAAGCTGATCTTCGCCACCGGAACGGCCACCAGCCGCGTTGAAGCGCCACGCGGCGAGGTCATGTACAGCGTCAGTTGGAAAGAAAACTCACGCAATCCCGCGCGCGTCCACGTGCGTACGCCCACCTACGCGAACATGCCCGCAGTGCGCTGGATGGTTCGCGGAGCGCGTCTCGCCGATACGCCGCTGATCCAGGCGTCTATCGATCCCTGTTACTCCTGCACCGACCGCTGACGCCCTACAGCGTCTACGCGAATAGGCCCGGCGGCCCCGGGTTCTTCATCCTTGCGGGGCCGCTGCGCACTCGTCCCCTTGATTCGTTCTCGCTCACTTCGATTCGTTCATGCTTTCCATCGTGACGTTGTGAGCCAGCGCCAACTGCTCCAGGATCTGCAGGTGCTGGCTGAGCACCGGCGCGTCCATCTTGGCCAACTGCTGTACCGTCGGATCCTGCGCCGATTGCGCTTCGCTCTTGAAGTCCTTCAGGTCGCTTTGTTGTTCCTTCATCATTGCCTTGATGAAGGCCGTGTCAAAGTCCGTGCCCGAGAGCGATTGCATCTGCTCGATCTCCTGCTTTTCTTTCTTTGATGGTTCCTTCGGCTCGCTTACGCCCAGCTTCTGTGCCACAGGCTTCAGCTGGTCGCTCAATTGCTCGTGAATCTGAGCCATCTTCTCACTGAACTGCTTTATGTCGGCACTGGAAGATTTCTGCGCGGCCAGTTGTCCCATCTGCACCTAGGCCTGATTGTCTTCAAGTGTCTTGCGCACGAAAGCCTGATCGGCAAATGACGGCATCGAATTACCTTGAACGCCGGGCAGATTGTCAGTGGGGTTGCCGGGCCCATTCGGTTGCTGCGGCATGGGGGATTGCTGGTTCGGCGGCATTTGTCCTCCGCCTCCGCCGGGCATCTGGGCCATCGCGCCCACGCACATCATCAACCCCAACATCGCACCCATCGCGCCCACCTTGCTCAATTGCCATGAATTCATTCCACTTCCTCCTTTCTCCTGGTCAAGAGGTTTTTCCTTGCTTCCCGGACCTTCGAGCGCGATTCCCGCCCTGCGCACGTCTTCGGAGGAACGGCTTTCCGAGTTCTTAGCCTTGTTTCGATGCTGGCCTGCTCACAGAGTTGCCCTTTCTGGGCCACCGCGTTTTCGCCTCACCCAACTGCGCAAAAACTCGTTTCCGCCGTCACTGCTCCCACGTCACCTTGTTCCCTTGGTCCCTCGGTGCCTGTTTTTATCGCCGTAAACCCCGCGAATGCTCTACTCTGGCTTGTAACGTCGATGAGCAGCTATTTGGTCAGAATTCGCGAAGCGCTGATTCAGGCTTTTATCCACGATGTTGTGAACACATCGAAGGCGGCGGCCTATTCCGGAATGCTCATGTTCTTCCCCGCCCTCCTGGTGATCACCACGCTCGTGGCGCAAGTGGAAGAAGGGCCCTCGCTGGTGGGCGAAACTCGCACCGTCCTCGAGCAATTTCTCCCTGCGGATACCCTCGATCTCGTTCAATCCGCCATCCTCAATCACCAGTTCCACTCCGGGCAGCTGATTCTCTCCGCCACCTGCCTCAGCCTGTTCGCGGGATTGGGAGTGATGCTTTCGCTGATGGAAGGGTTTCGCCGCGCCTACCGGCTTCCGCCCGAGAGCTGGACCTTCTGGGGACGGCGTGCCCGCGCGCTGCTGCTGGTCTTTATTGTGCTCATTCCGCTTTCGCTGGCTTCGCTTCTCATCGTCTTCGGACACCAGATCGAGCATTGGATGATTGTGAACTCGGGCCATGATATGCGCCGCTTCGTCGTTCTCTTCTGGCGGGCGGTTCGTTGGGTGGTCAGCTTTACCGCCATCCTCGCCGTCCTCACCGCTCTTTACCACTTCGGTACCCGCAGGACAGAGCGTTGGTTCTGGGTCGCGCCCGGCGCCATTGCGGGCACGATCATTTGGTTCCCCGCCACGCTCGCATACGGCTGGTACGTCACCAGCGTCGCCAATTACACCCGGCTCTATGGATCATTCGCTGCCGGGATCGCGACTCTCGTGTGGCTTTACATCACTTCATTCAGCGTGCTGCTGGGCGCGGAGCTGAATGGCGCTCTTTATTGGGAACGTCAGAATCAAAACGCCGACACTTCGGCACGTGAGCCGGCCCAGCTTCCCCGCTGATC
>JBEKRG010000098.1:0-17342 GCA_049518955.1 Occallatibacter sp. | reverse complement strand
GTCGACGGCGTTGGCCTCGTCGAAGAGGTCGTTGTCGATCTTCGTGAATGCAAATTCCTGGCCGGGACCGCTCGGGACCTGCACCGAATCGGCGCTGGGAGGGGCGGCAGTGCTGATTGAGGGCGCCTGTTGTGCAAATAAAAAAGAGCAGCAGCCAAGAAAGAGAAATGTTAAAAGGTACTTGAACACAGGACTTCTCCTAGAATTTCATGTCGACATTGTAGAGCCCCGGGATGCTGACGCAATCATCCTGTCGGCCGGTGGTTTATGCAAGCAATCCAATCTACTTGAGCCGAGATCCCCTTTTTCCCGCCCCGCTTTCATGGAATTCCTTCGCTCCTGAGATAGATTGCAAGAGCAAAAGAACATTTGCCCGGAGAAAGCCAGCGCACTTTTCCGAATTCCAATTCTCTCCAGCTGCGGTTTCCGCTACTGGACCGTGAGGCTAACTTGGCCCGAGCTTGTTACCTGTTGGGTCTGAGTACCACCACCACCGCCGCCGCCCCCTCCTCCGCCACCGCCACTCCCACCCCCGCCGCAGCCAACGTTGAAGGCAACCGAAGCCAGCAGAATCAGCACAACACATGCGGTAATCCAGATACCCTGCCGTGCCAGTTTTTTCCGCAGAATTATGAGCGGAAGCAGAAGAATCGGAAGCAGAATGAACGCAGCCGCGACGGTCACAGTCTCAGTGAAAACCACGGTGATCTGATACGTCCCCGTCGGCGTTGCTGCCGACGTTGCGATTGTTAGGGCATTGGTTGAAGAGGAATAGCTGCACGTTGCACCTGCAGGTAGATTCAGGCATGTTACCGAGGCACTGGTTACATCCGAGGGCAGAGTCACCGGATAAGTAGCCGATGAGCCGGCTTTCACTGTCGCAGTCGTCGATGTAAATGTGGGTCCGGTTGTCGATCCAGACGCGGAATCGACCTCGAACTGGAATGAAGCGGATGTGCCACCGCCGGGCGCTGGGGTTAGTACCGTAATTGCGACTGTGATTCCGCCAGTCGTGATGTCAGCTGCTGGGACTTGTGCCGTAAGTTGGGTCGCACTCACGTAAGTCGTGGCGAGCGCGGAAGTGCCCCAGTACACCGTTGATCCTGCCGTGAATCCCGATCCGTTGACCGTGATCGTGAAGGCCGCTCCGCCTGCATTGGTAAACGCCGGCGACGTGCCACTGATAACCGGTGTGGGACTGGTTGAAAGGTTGATTGTGTAGGCAGCAGTTGCCACAGCGCTCGTGGTGTATCCACTGGCCGTAGCGATAGCCTCAATCGTTTCAGACGAAGAAACATAAACTGGCCCGACGTACATCGTCGAACTCGTGGTTGGGGTGCTTCCGTTGGTGGTGTAGTAGAACGTCGCCCCGGCCGTCGCATCGGTGAAGGTGACGAACTGCGCTGAGGTGTATGCTCCGGCGACGGGTGAGAATGCCGGTGTCGCCGCCACCGACGTCGCGACGGCAGCAATACCCTGAAGATCGCCAATGCTCCCCCCTCCGACCGAAACATTCGATGCGGTTTGAGGATTAATCTTCAATAAGCCCTCGCTGAAGTTTGTCGCATAAATATTTCCATCGGGAGCGTAAGCTATGTCTCCTATGTTGTAAGGACCGAGATCTCCAATATCACTTACTATTGCCCCGTTTGCGGGATTAAGTGTGAGCAGCTGCTGGTCAAACGACGAGCCGCCGCCTTCACTCGTTTCCTCCACACCGTAGAGCACTCCTCCCGGCGAAAAGGCCATCGCTTGCAAGAAATAACCTGAGGTCGGCGACACCGTTCCGACGGGCGTAAACTGACCCGTCGCGGTGTTGATCGTTCCGAGAGTGGTTCCAGACAGGCCGTAAAGCGTACCTTGAGGCGAAGCGGCGATCGCCGAAACGCTTTGTGACAATGTCACCTGGCCCGAGAGGTTTCCGGAATTTGGATCAATGGCGTAAAGGGTGTTTTCGGAGTCTGAACTTACAAGGCCGGTGCCATAGAGGACGTTGTTGACCGGATCGGCGGTCAGCCAAATCACGGCTATGGCTTGTCCGGATTGTCCGACCAGCTGTTGCGAGCCGGTTGCAGGATTAACAGTGATGAGTGAATTGGGGTACTCGGAAGAGCTGCCGACGTTGCCTACCGTCGAATAAAGAACGAACCCCTGAAACCCGGATGAATTGATGGAGTAAGCGCCGGTTGCTACGGCGCTGTTTGTATATCCGCTTGCCGTGGCGATGGCCTCAAGAGTTTCCGAGGACGAGATAGTGATCGCTCCGCTGTAGACTGTCGAACTGGTCGTTGGCGTCGTCCCGTTGGTGGTGTAATAGATGGTCGCCCCGGGTGTTGTGTCAGAGATCGTCACTGATTGCGCGGCGGTGTATGTTCCGGCGACGGGTGAGAAGGTTGGCGTCGCTGCCTGAGCCGGAAGGTTGATCGTGTAGGCCGCGGTTGCCACCGCACTAGTCGAATAACCGCTTGCTATCGCAATCGCTTCGAGCGTCTCTGACGCGGACACTGTGATCGGTCCTGAGTAAACGGTCGAAATGCCTGTCGGAGTCGTCCCATTGGTGGTGTAGTAGATCGTCGCGCCGGGTGTCGTATCGCTGATCGTAACCGATTGCGCAGAGGTGTAACTGCCTGACGCCAAACTAAGAGTTGGTGTGGCTGCTGGGGTTTGTGCCACTGCTGTCCCGTTCACGATAAATGTAGGGGCGACATACGTGATGGCGCCAATCACGCCGCTCTCGAATGTCCAGGGTCCGGCGAGAGAACTGCTATACCAATCCCCGTTCGCGACGCTGCCCGCATTGGTGAGATACGTGCCATCCGAAACAAACCATCCAGGGACTTCCTGGGTCGATGTGGCGTCCTTACTTCCGACCAGGTAGTACGTGCCGGCCGGAAGCGTTTCATTCACGGTTATCGCTTCTGTATTCGATCCTGAGTTAGGCGCGGTTATGACCGCCTCGGCGAAAGTCGTTATGGATCCTGTCAATGAATTCTGAAGTGAAAAATCGTAGATGCCACTCCCCAGGACTACGACGTCGATCGTCGTGACATTAGCACCGGTTGAGAGCGCGAATTCCGCGGCCAGGTCCGTTCCGAACATTCCGTAGTAGGAGCCGGTGGAATTCGGCGCCGCCACCAGAGTCGCCCCTGTAGACGAAGTGATGGTGTATGTCGCGGTTGCCGCAGTGCTGTTCGAGTAGCCGCTGGCAACCGCAATCGCTTCCAAAGTTTCCGTGGAGGATACGGTGATGGGACCGCTATACACCGTCGAACTCGTCGTCGGAGTGGTTCCGTTGGTGGTGTAGTAGATCGTCGCGCCGGATGTGGCATCGGAGATCGTCACTGATTGAGCGGCGGTGTAGGTCCCAGCGACGGGCGAGAAGGTTGGGGTGGCCGCCTGAGCCGTAATGTTGATGGTGTAGGAAGCGGTCGCCACCGCGCTCGTCGAATAGCCGCTAGCCGTCGCGATGGCCTCAATCGTTTCTGACGACGATACAGCAATTGCGCCGCTGTACGCCGTCGAACTCGTGGTCGGTGTCGTTCCGTTGGTGGTGTAGTAGATCGTAGCACCCGATGTGGCGTCTGAGATCGTTACCGATTGCGCGGCAGTGTAGGTTCCGGCGACGGGTGAGAATGTCGGCGTTGCCACCTGGGTCGCAAGGTTGATTGTGTAGGTCGCGATGGCCACGGCGCTGTTGGAATAGCCGGTCGCGGTGGCGATCGCCTCAATCGTTTCTGTCGACGAGACAGTGATCGCACCTGTGTACTTGGTGGACGACGTGGTTGGAGTGGTTCCGTTGGTGGTGTAGTAGATGACCGCTCCCGGCGTCGTGTCGGAGATTGTCACTGTCTGTGCTGAAGTGTAGGTTCCGGCCGCAACGCTGAAAGTTGGAGTCGCTGCTTGAGACTGGCTGGTATTGCCGTTTCCGCCGGCAATCAAAACCATGCCGTTGGACAGCAGTGTGGCTGTGAAATCGGCGCGGGCTGTGGTCATGGATCCGGTGGCGCTAAAGGTGCCCGTCGTCGGATTGTAGAGCTCGGCGCTGGAGAGAACAGTGCTCGCACTGGGCACGCCACCGCCAGCCACCAGAACCGTGCCGTTAGGCAGCAGTGTGGCCGTGTCCTCCTGACGAGCCGTGGTCATGGATCCGGTGGCGCTAAAGGTACCCGCCGAAGGATTGTAGAGCTCGGCACTAGCGAGCGTCGTGCCGGTCTCGCTGGCGTTGGGAATGTTCCCACCGGCCAACAGAACCGTACCGTTCGACAGCAAGGTAGCTGTTTGGATAGTCCGGGGTGTAACCATGGATCCGGTGGCGCTGAAGTTACCCGCCGTAGGGTTATAGATCTCGGCGGCGGCGATAAGATCTCCGCTATTGCCGTCGTCTCCTCCGGCCAACAGAACCGTGCCGCTTGGCAGCGGCGTAGCAGTGTTGTATTCGAGATAACAATCGATCGTGCATCCAGCGGAGGTGAATTTGCCGGTCGCCGGATTGTAGAGCTCGGCTGGGCCTCCGCCTGCGCCTGTCCCCAGAACAGAACCGTTCGTCAGCAGCGTGGCCGTGGATTCGTAATTGACCATAGGCCCAGTAGCGCTGAAGGTCCCGGTCGCCGGATCGTAGATCTCGGCGCTTTCCAGAACCGAGCCATCGCTGCCAATCCCGCCGGCCACCAGCACCGTGCCGTTGCTCAGAAGCGTGGCCATGAATGCGCCCACGTCCTCCGCCCGGGCCGAGGTCATGTTGCCGGTTGCGCTAAAGGTGCCCGTCGCCGGATTGTAGATTTCGGCGCTGCTCAGAACAGTGCTGGTGCTGAGATCGATTCCGCCGGCCACCAGAACCGTGCCGTCGGGCAGCAGCGAGGCGAAGTGATTGACGCGGTTCGTGATCATGCCGCCGGTAGCGCTGAAGGTCCCCGTCGTCGGATTGTAGAGCTCGGCGCTGCCGGGATTGCCGCCGCCGCCGCCGTTGTTCACCACCTGGCTGACCGCCGTTGAGGTGCTGCCGGTAAAATTCGAGTCGCCGGTGTAAACCGCCGTAATCGAGTCCGTACCAACAGGGAGAGTCGTGGTTGCCAAGCTGGCCGAACTGTTGCTCACGGACACGGTTCCCAGGCTCGTGCTCCCGTTGTTGAAAGTTACCGTGCCCGTGGCGACGCCGCCGAACTGGCCCGAGATGTTGGCGGTAAGGGTTACTGACTGACCGGAATTGGAGGGATTCAGCGACGACGTCATGGTCGTCGAGGAACCGGCCTTGTTGACCGTCTGGCTCACAGCCGTCGAGGCACTGCCGGAGAAGTTGGAGTCGCCGCTGTAGACCGCAGTAATTGAATCGGTTCCAGTGGGCAGATCTGTAGTCGTCAAACTGGCAGTACCGCTCGTTAGCTGCGCCGTTCCCAGCGAGGTCGTGCCGCTCATGAAAGTGACGTTCTCGCCGTTTGGAGGTGCGCCGCCGCTCGAAGAGACGGATGCAGTTAAAGTGACGGGCTCTTGATAAATCGATGGATTCGGCGTGGGTGCAGGCGTAATGGTGATAGTTGTCGATGCCAGGACTGGCGCAAAAATAAATCCGTGAAGCGCATCGTTTGCGTCCGCATAGGTTCCTACGATGTCACCAGAGGTATTGATGCCGAATGCTATTGCTCCTTGTAAGGCCCCCGAACCCGCGTTGGGAGTCTCGAAGGTTGTAATTCCTCCGCTTGCAGCGCGCAAGAAGCCGTGAAGCACGGACTCCGCATCAAGATAAGCTCCTGCGATTTCCCCCGCCGAATTAATGCCAACGCCGACAGTCCCCAGTTCATCTTCAAATTCGCAACACACAGTCAACAAGCCGGCGCCTGGGGCATCAAATGTGGATACCGTCCCACTCGCGCTGCGCAAGAAGCCGTGGCGAAGGGAATTCGTGTCTGTGTAGGTCCCCACAACGTCCCCGCCAGCGTCAATGCCGATGGCGACCGTTCCATCCATCTCCCAATAGTTTGCGCTGCCCCCTGCGCCTGGAACGTCGAACGTAGTGATTGTGCCATTGGCAGCTTGAATAAATCCGTGAAATTCTGTTGGATTGCTCTGGTTGAGGTAGTAGGTTCCCGCTACGTCTCCATTCTGGTCGATCGCAATGGGGATGGTTCCCCCCAAATTCCCGCCGTATGTGCTGGAATACCCTGTACCCGGAACATTGATGGTGGTGATTGTGCCATTGGCAGCGCGCATGAAGCCGTAGTAATTGCCACTCTCGTCCAAATAGGTCCCTACGATAGTCCCCGAATCGTTGATGCCGATGGGCCTGGTTCCCGATGCATACGAACCTATAACGACGCCTGGCACGTCAAACGTGGAGATCGTGCCGGTGGCTGATCGAATAAAGCCGTGATACGCGAGGTTTGAATCGACGTAGGTACCGGTGATTACCCCCGACGAGTTGATCCCGGTTGGGATGGTTCCCTGATTCTTTGTCGAGAGACCTCCGGCCGGTGATGCTGTGCCTGCGCCGGGAGCGTCGAAGGTGGTGATCGTGCCGTTGGCGGTGCGAACGAAGCCGTGCGCTACACGATTTGCATCAAGGTAGGCTCCGGTGACGTCCCCCGCAGTGTCGATTGCGAGGGCTATCGTTCCCTGCATACTGCCCGTTCCCGCACCGGTCGCATCAACAGTGGTGAAAGTTGAACTTCCGGTCTGCGCGGATGCGCCGGCCGAAGCCAGACCGATCGCAATTGCCACAGCGAGTCCCGCCGCCAGATTGAGCCGGAGATCTATTTTCTGTATGCCCTTGATCATGCTCTTCTCCCTTACGACTGAATCGTTCGATCCGCGAGCCTGACGCGTGGGGTCTCTCGTCTTGCCCTCTCCTCATTTCGCTGGAGGTACTACTTTGCCCGGTCTCGCCACCGTGCTGTTGAGCCGACCGCGTAATTTAAACTACAGATTTACAAAGAGTTGAATCTATGCTGAGGGTCTTTGGCCGGTTAAGAGCTCGGATTCGAAGCATAGTCGGTCGCGGCAGACTTCTGGTGGGGCAAATCAGGGTGGAGCGGAGGGCATCTCGGGGCGACTCTTAATCGTTCCCTGTTTTTGAAAGGAAACCGCTGATCGTATGATGGCTTCCTCCCTTTGTTTGGCCTGAGGCCCGTTCCATCCGAAACGAGAAAGCTGTGTTTAACATGGCGACCTTCACGACCAACACCGAGCCTGAACTGGAAAGCCAGGGCGTGCTCGCGTCTTGGAAACGAATAGCAGCCTATTTTGGGTGTAACGTGCGCACGGCAAAGCGCTGGGAACGAGAGCGTGGGCTGCCGGTCCGCCGCGCGCCGGGAAAGAAGAGTGGCACAGTCTTTGCCCGTACTTCCGAGCTTGACACGTGGTTGGAATCGAGGGAAGAAACGCAAATGCTGGATTCCGCCGTGTCGAAAGGCGGTAAAGTAGGTCGCCTGGCCGCTGTCGCGCAGAACAATTCAAAACCGGTGGCCACCACCCTGACTCCACCAACCGCTCCCGACGAGCATCGGGCAAAGCCAGCTTGGTTTCCGGCGCCAGAGTCAGCGTCAGAGGGCCGCTGCTCATCCCTCAGCCGTTCTGGTAAAGCTGCGCATAGAACATGTCCCCCAGACATCACTCGCTGCCAAAGCACCTCGGTGAGTGAGCAAAGGCATTTCGCCTTGCATCGAGGCTCTCAGTTCACGGTGAGCGAGATCATTGCCATCTATTGAAAAGCGCCAGACGTTGCGACCACGGTCAACCTATCGGGAACCCATCGGCTCTCCAATTTACGCACCTCCGGATCAGTCTTTATTGATCGGATCAGACCTCAAAAATCTTCGTCGTGTCCTCGATCTTTGCCGAACCGCAACAGCGGCCAACGGCTACTGCAAGCGCGGCAAGCCGACCTTGCGAACCAGTTCGGCGAAGCCCGGTATCACATCGATACGCAACAGCACCGAAGACAGCTTGAGCGTTGTCCAGTCACCTATACCGATTTGCGTAACCACGTATAGCCTGTTGCTTCCTGTCCTGTGATCGGGCGAGAATTGCCACCCTGAACCCTAATCCGCAGCCCTCGATGCCCTGCCCTCGGTCTTTGCCTTGCCGGCCGATTCCCTTTTCCGCTTTTCGCCCTGGCCGGCGGTGGGTTCCACGCTCTTGACATTGCTGACCGCATACAGAACCAGCTCGACGCGAGAGGACACGCCGAGCTTCTCGAAACGCGGATCGATTTCACCATGGAACTGTTTTCCGGACGGATAGTTCACTTGTAGATGATTCGGCCGAGGCGTGCCGCTTATGTGGTGCCGCGACCAAAATCATGTATAACCTGCACCATCTACATCATCTACATAAATCACTTTTTTCAATGCATAACGGACAGTGCAAGTTATTCTCATCCTGTTCCAGACCTGCACCACCGTACACCCCGGCTAATTCATGGGCCCGTGTCATGGTGGCCAGGTGCATTACAAGGCCCCTCCCCGCCTTGCCAAGCCGGCGGGTGGACAGGCCAACTTTCTTCAGGCAGTGCCCGGTATTCTCGGCGCCGTAGCGCAGCCGTTCTCCGCGCGCTTCCATCAGGCGATTGACCTCGTTGGCGACTTCACCGACGAGGATTTGCACCTTGCCCGCGTGCGCCAAGTTGAGCATCGCCTCAAGCGTTACAGCCTCAAGGCTCGTCGAGCGGTCTGCTTGTCGCTGGCTCTCGACTGGCCCGAGTAGCGAGACGAGTTTTGACTGCAGGTCGGGAGAGTCGACAACGCAAGCGCCTAGCGCATTCGCGATGGCGCGAGTGTCTGAGGTCAACGTTGAGGCGTCGAAGTCGGAGTTGTAGACCTTTACAAGGTTCTTGAGGCGATACCGCTGCAATTGGTTTTGTAGATCCTGAACCGCGGCTTCGGACAGCGGTGCTGAACGCTGCGTTCCTGCCGGCATCGGCTGCAGCCTCACTTGTACGCTGCGGCGCGGTATGCGGTCGGCGGAGACTTCCGCTCCAAGATAGATTGCTTTTGGGCCATAGAAGTCTTTATACATGCCGCCGACGTTGATGAGGTAGCCGCGTGCCGAGGCGGAGCCCAAGGTCGTTACCATTTGCTTCGAAATGTGCGGGTCGTAGAAGAGTGCGGTGCAAGGGGTATGCCAATTCAACTTCTGGAGGCTAGAGATATCGGCCCGGGTCAGCATCATCGGGTAGTGGCTGAAGTGCCGCAGCGCGCGCAGTACCAGATCGCCTTCGAACTCTGGTGCGACAATCGAGAGTCCCGGTGCGATCGATAAGCCGTCGGCGAACCAGGTCGAAAGCGTCCAGAAAGTCAACAAAGCGCTGGTCTCTTCGGGAACAAGCGCCTGCTTGGTTATCGCATCCTGGAGGCGATTGAAGAGTTCGAACGTTGAACCATAGCGCGCCGAGCCGGTGGGAACCGGAATCGCCTGCGATGGAGCACGTACGTCGTCGGCGCGCTGAATGATTTCCTTGAGAATTGTCTGAGAACCCGCTGGCGCTTCAAACGGGGGTTTCCATGTGGTCAAATTGTGGTTGCTCGTGCGAACCGGTTCCTCGATGCAAACGAACTTAAGCATTTGTATTGCCGCGTGGTTTTGGGCACGGCTGTTGGGCGAGGTGGCCGCCGGCGCCGGAGCGCTCGACGTGGTTGCAGGCGCTGCGGCCCCGAGGTCCGTGGGCGGTTCTTCTGCGCCGGCTCCGGCTAAGGGATCTGCACCTGTCGATGTGGTCGACTCCGAGGGTCCGACCGTTGCACTTCCATTTGATGAGGTGCCAGCTTGGGAAAACTCGGAGCCGTTGGCGTTTGTAGTTGTACTATCGTTTTGCATTTGGGTCTTACCTTTTTCGGGTTACCCTGGACCGCCATGAACTTTCTGGCGGACCAGCAACACTCTATCTAGGAATGTGGAAGTTAAATTTCTAAAAACGGTGAGGGAGCCGGCAGTCGCCATTGGCGGCGCTCATGAGGTTGCCCCCTTCGCGCCATTCCTTGTTGCCGGCCGACGGCCTGACTATCGGTCAAAGCCCAGACTTGGGGTCCTCCATCCACGTCCGAACTTCCAGTTCGTCCATGAGGCACTTCAACATCAGTTTATTGTTGCTTCCAGTTTTCAAAAGCTCGAAGGCCCAACAACGAAAGTCGTTAGCCATCTCTTCTGAGACAGGTTGCAGCTGCAGAAAGCACCGCTTCATCTCATCCTTGGACCAGCGGTCCCAATATGACACACTGCTGGCCTTCCCGAAGGTCATTTGCTTTAGGGCACGCATTACCTTCAGGCGATTACGCTTCGTCTGCCGCACATGCAAATTACCAAGTCTGACTTCCAATTTACGGAGCTTGATGTTATCGGGCTGCGGCCCTGCAACCGGCCCTTCACTGTTTGTTTTCTTCATAATAGTTCCCTTTAGTTTTTGGATTTGTTTCGGTTTTCACGTTCAGTTTCCATCCACCTATTGCGGTGAGTCCGCGCGCGTTAAAGACCGAGTGGTTAGCCCTTTCCGCCCGCTGGGGCCTTGGGTACCGGCATGACTCTCTTGTTCGCGGCTGTATCATCACGGGTAATTCCGGACTGGCACCTCCTCGCGATCAACCAGGCGTTCCAGCATTTAGGACACGCAAACGTTGTCGCGAGTCCGCAGGTGTCAACGTAATGGCCGTCAAGTCGCGTCTATCTCACCAGGAAGATAGAGTGATGCGATGTTATGAAATCCGTGAGTGTGTTGTCAAGCATAATATAATGATTTTCAAGTCGTGATTAACTAGATGTTACCACATCAGGGAGTCGTTGTCAAGCAATGTAACGTCTCATAACCTCATCGCAGTCTGTACTGAAATCTGTACTTACAAAGTACCAGTATTGCCCCATGGATACTGGTGATGCTGCACAACCTTCGTGAAGTAATGTCGCAACCATAACTAACTAATGTAGCAACCACAACTAACTAATGTAGCAACCACAACTAACTATGGTAGAGACTATAACGAACTATATAGTCCATTGCGCCAATGGTGATGCGGCGATTCCAGACAGAACGTTAGTATTTAAGTGTCCCGATGTACTTGATCCGTACTCCGACGATAGTCCGCACCTACATGAATACAGGTGTTCCTGCTGAGCTAAGATGAGGCATAGTCTGGAGCAAAACATGAAAGTCAGCGGCAAAGTGCAAATTGTGTCCGGCACCCTGTGTGCAGGCTGTGTGTCCGGCTGCGGGCCAATTCGGCGCGTCAAGGGAGTCAAACTGCTCGGACGGAGGGTCGGGACTTGGCTTTCAGCCGATCAGGCACAACGGCTAGTGAACACCGTTCCGCATGACACCCCGCTCGGCAGGAGAGACGGAGCCATGCTTGGATTGCTGGTGGGATCTGGATTGCGACGATCGGAAGCCGCCGGATTGCGGCTGGAACAAATGCAATTGAGGGAGAGAATCTGGTACCCCACGATCGTCGCTGCAGTTGCGGCCGTCTCTGCCACGAATCCGGAGGCGAGCTCGAACAGATTCAGTTTCTGCTTGGCCACGCTTCGGTGCAAACCACGGAACGGTATATCGGATGCAAGCAGAACTTTAAACAACCCGTCAATGATCGCTTCGGAATTTCAGTCGCGAGCGATGCTGCTTGAGGAGCGGCGTGGTTCGCCTTGAAGAAGGGGACGTCCGCGTCCCGGTCTATCCTGAGCTTTTGCTCTAAGCTGGCGGTGTTGCCGGCGCCTCGGCGGTGCTAGCTTCGGCGTCGTCGTCGGTCGGTGCGGCGGTGGCGGTGGTCAGCTCCACTGAATACGGCAGTTAATCCGCGAGGCCGGTCTCATCGGTATGCTTGACATTACGTTCATAATAATGTACGTTAGTCTATGTAATGTTCACGTTTATGGACGCTAACTATGAAAACCAAGAAGCCTACAATATTGCCAATTCCCGTGCGGCGCGCGCTGCGCAAACTGGGGCATGACATCCGCGACGCGCGTCGTCGTCGTCGTATCCCTGCCAGCGTGGCGGCGCAGCGTGCATCGATCAGCCGCACGACATTAGTGAAGATCGAAAAGGGCGAGCCCGGCGTGGCAATGGGCCACTATTCGACCGTTCTGTTCGTCATGGGAATGGCGGAGAGATTGGGAGACCTCGCGGACCCCAGAAACGACAACGTTGGGCTTCAGCTTGAAGAAGAGCAGTTGCCGCAGCGGATTCGCAGCAAGAGAACGAAAGGAGAGAGTAAGTAATGGATAAGGAAGCGCACGTTTACGTTGATCTCGATGGCAAGCCTCAATTGGTGGGGCGGCTGTGGGGACGCGTGCGCAAGGAGCGGGAGGGCGCGACCTTCGAATACAACCCCTCATGGCTCGAAAACCCGGCTCGCTTCTCGCTGGAACCTGCTTTGCAGCTTGGCCCCGGTCCGTTTCACACGCCCGGCGACCTGCCGATGTTCGGGGCTATCGGGGACTCAGCCCCGGATCGGTGGGGCAGAGTTCTCATGCGACGGATGGAACGCCGGAGGGCCGAGCGGGAGAAGACGACGCCGCGCACTCTCAGGGAGATCGATTATCTGTTGCTCGTCGACGACGAAGCGCGGCAGGGGGCACTGCGTTTCGCAGAGCGTGAGGGAGGACCATTCCTTCGTAATGAAGAGGCCAAACGCATGCCGTCCGTCATGGGCCTGCCGAGACTGCTTTCGGCATCGGAGCGCTTTATCGAAGGAAAGGACACCGATGAGGATCTCCGGCTCCTGATCGCACCCGGCTCATCGCTCGGAGGTGCTCGTCCGAAGGCCTCGGTGCGGGACAAGGATGGCCAACTGGCTATCGCAAAATTTCCGCGCAAGGACGACGAAATCGCCACGGTCGTGTGGGAACGGGTGGCCTTTGCTCTGGCTGAGAAAGCAGGGATCATCGTTCCCTCGGTAAGGTTGGAAGAGGTAGCCAAGAAGCCAGTCCTTCTGTTGCGCCGTTTCGACCGGGAGGGAGTGCGGCGCATTCCCTTCCTCTCGGCAATGAGCATGCTAGGGGCGAGGGACCAGGAGCCGAGAAGCTATTTGGAAATGGTGGATGCCCTGCGCCAGCATGGAGCTTCACCGAAAGAAGATATTGAAGCGCTTTGGCGGCGGCTTGTCTTCAACATCCTAATCTCGAATACGGACGACCATCTGCGCAATCACGGCTTCCTTTATGAAGGACAGGCCGGGTGGCGTCTCTCGCCTGCATATGATCTGAATCCAATGCCGATCGATCTCAAGCCGCGCGTTTTGTCGACCATGATTACGGAGGATGATTCAACAGCATCGCTCGACCTGGCAATGGAGGTTGCAGGCTATTTTGAGCTGGATGCGACGAGGGCGAAGGCCATCTCAAGCGAAGTGGCGCAGTCGGTGGCAACGTGGCGCAAGGAAGCGCCCCGCCACGGATTGAGCAAGACAGAAATTGACCGCATGGCGTCCGCTTTTGAGCACGATGACCTGAAGCAGGCTCTGGGCAAATAGCCAGTCGAAAATTAGGGTTCGTGAAGTGGTAGCAATAGCGAAACTCGATGAAGCAATACTGCAGGAGATTCGTGACGAGGCCTTCCCGGCGATGCGGACCGGTTTTTCAAGTCCCTGGATGCCCCGACGAGAGATCCTCCGGTGCCATCCGTTTCTGGATGATAACGTCTGCCAGCTCAAACGGTCGACGCAACACTTGCTTGCAGTCTACTTGCAGGAGTCTGGAAACCCAATGTCTTTCTGGGACGTTGATTCAAGCGCCGCGAGACCTGGTCGAGCTGCGCTTGAGAGATGTGGGATAGGTCGGTTCCTCGGGGGAAGTACTCAACTAAAATTGATGAGCGTGCCGATTGCGGCGGGTCGAACACGGAACCGCTTCAGAACTTCCTTGCACTCGACAAGAATGTCCTCCGAATACAGCCACACAGAATGTTCTCGTCCGCCCAGCGGTGAAGCAGATCCGCGCTCATAAATTGCCCCGCAACGCACTGGTGCCGGAATCCTACGGTCGAAAGATTGGGCGCAGCTGAAGGCGGTAGAGTGAATGCGGTTGGATAAACTAGCGGGACCGGGCCCCGGCAGAAAAACAGTCTTCAATCAGTTTCCCGATGCACGATTGAGTGGCATCGAGTGCAAAGCGTAATGAGGTTTTGCTCCGCATCGTCCCCGGACTGGCTGCGCAATTCCCGATGGTGAACCTCGAGATTCGAGAGCGCGCCGCAACTCTGGCACCTCCATCCATCCCGGCGTAACACCTCTTGTCGCAGGGTTTCGTACAATTTGGGCGCGAGGCGCAGGCGAGAACTCCTTACTGGAGTCCGGTTCATGACGCTTTTTCAACGATCTGCTCGACAAACGCCTGCCGCTGTTTCCCGGGCAGGAACTGGAAAAACCGTCCGATCGAAAACAAGAGCGCGTCAGGTTGGCCGCTGTCCAGGTTGGCTCCCGCCAGGAAATCTGCGCAGATCATTTCCAGACAATAGCCGCGTGATTTGTCCGAACCCAGCATGAGGGCTGCCGTCTCAATCGCCTGCTCAATCACCGGAATCTGGCTCCGGTAGAACTTGAAGTAGATGATTTCGGTCGGTTCGGTGTCCTTGCCGGTGAGGTGTTGATCCACCTCGCGTTTGAACTGGTCCCGGGGCAGGGAGCGGGCTTTGTGCATCCATGCTGCACAATCGAAATCCTTCCCGTCCGAACGCGCGACCTTGGTCAACTCCGCCGCCTTGGTCCAGCCCACCTGTTTCAACTCCCGCCGGATCTGGGGCGGCAAGTGTTCGTGAATGAACATCTGATGTAATATCCCTGGCATAGGACAAAACGGAGGACGGTAAGATGCGTGAGCGCGCCTTGCAGGTCGTGTTGGTGTTGGTGGGCTTGTTTTATTGCTTTTGGGGCTATTTCCTCTTCCAGACTCTGTGGCACTCCGCTTGGCTTAGCGAGCATAACGACGTCTTGCCGATGTTCCTGAGTCTTAACACGGCGCTTGGGCCCTTTTTGTTGGTGGCCGTCAAGCAGCCTGCCAGGCATCGCTTGCTCATCGCCTATGCGGCGTGGCAAGCCCTTGCCCATGCGTTCACCATGACAATCCAGTCGGCGGAGGCCGCGGCGCACGGGATGCACAGGCAGGATAGTCCCCAAGACATTGTGATCTTTGCCGTGATTGGACTCGTGCTGCTTGCGCTCTTCCCGGCAAAAGAACCATCGCCGGCCGTGCGCGCCTCAAACTGAGACACCGCGGGAACCATCCACTAATAGGTGACGGTCGCCGTAATGGTGTCGGAGTAGTTGCCAGCGCCGACAGATTGCCTTGCCGGAAGCTGGCCATAGACGGTGAGCTGCTCGGAAGCTCCATTGCCCATAAGCAGCAATACCAGTCTAAACTCGAATCAAGCACGGGCGCCAAATGAGGTGCTCGAGATCATGACGCTCGATTAAAAGAAAAACGACTGATAGTGGGCGCTGCGGCGCGAATCGGGAATCTGTGGAAGCTGTCAATTGATGCCTCCTGCCGGATCTGTAATGCATATGGGGACTGAAGAACCCCTTATAGGTTCTACGGTGCGAACAAACAAAACGGTTAAGATTGCCCGGGCTGTTTTCAACAAGCACGCGCGAAACGCGCATCCCGACCTGCTGGCATCACCGGCCGCACGCGGATCCCCGATGGACGAATGAGTGGCATCGAGTGCAAAGCGTAATGAGGTTTTGCTCTGCATCATCCCCGGACTGGCTGCGCAATTCCCGATGGTGAACCTCGAGATTCGACAGCGCGCCGCAGCTCTGGCACCTCCATCCGTCGCGGCGTAGCACCTCGTGCCGCAGCTTTTCGTACAATTCGGGCGCGAGGCGCAGGCGAGGACTCTTTGCCCGGATCCGGTTCATGATGCTTTCTCCGTGATCTGCTCGACAAACGCCTGCCGCTGTTCCCCGGGCAGGAACTGGAAAAACCGTCCGATCGAAAACAAGAGCGCGTCAGGTTGGCCGCCGTCGAGGTTGGCTCCCGCCAGGAAATCCGCGCAGATCATCTCCAAACAATAGCCGCGCGATTTGTCCGTTCCCAGCATCAGGGCTGCCGTCTCAATTGCCTGTTCAATCACAGGAATCTGGCTCTTGTAGAACTTGAAGTAGATGATCTCGGTCGGCTCGGTGTCCTTGCCGGTCAGGTGTTGGTTCACCTCGCGTTTGAACTGGTCCCGGGGTAAGGAGCGGGCTTTGTGCATCCATGCTGCACAATTGAAGTTCTTCCCGTCCGAACGCGCGACCTTGGTCAACTCCGCCGCCTTGGTCCAGCCCACCAGTTTCAACTCCCGCCGGATCTGTGGCGGCAAGTGTTCGTGAATCGACATCAGATAGTAGGCGGTGCGGCGCGAATCGGGAAAACGTCGTTGCAGGAACTCATCGAACGACTTTAAGTTCTCGAGCCGCCAGTACTGACCCGCCCGCACCTCGCACAAATACCTGCCCAGATCGACGAAGCGCGTATCGCGCTCCACTTCTTTCTGCTTTTCCCACGCCAGGATCTCGTCGATCTTGGTCAGAACAAAGAGAGCACGCTTGCGATTGAGCTTGGGCGGCATCGGCACCGGCCTAAAACGAAAGTTCGTCAAACAGACCAAGGTCAACTCCAGGCTTGCGCACAAGTGCAGTTTCGACCAGGTCGGACTTATCGAGGCAGAGCCCGATAAAGGGACATGTTGTGCACGGATTTTGTGGAAAGCGGATGCCGCTATGCGGCAGGAACAATCCGGACTCGATCCGTCGCACGGTGTCATCGACCAGCGTCGCAAACTCCTGCCGCTGTTCCTCAGAAATGGTGGCCGGGAGGTACTGAACCTCGACGAGCCGCTTACGCACGAAAACAACCTGGGCGACTTCGTCGATGCCGGTCATCCACGAATAGCAGACCAGTTGCGGATCCAGTGCGGCAATGCCGGCTGGTTCTTCTGGGTATCGCGCGGAGCTGGTCTTCCATTCCAGAACGCAGGGCGTGCCGTCCAGTTCACCAATGGCATCAATGTAGGAGACGAAGTTATTGCCAGGACCGAGCATCCGATTGAACTGAATCTGCTGGCTTGAACGAGGGCGCCGAATACGAACGCGGCCGTCCTGAACGAAGCGCTCCAGCAATTGGATGCCTTGTTGCAGCATCCGGTCCCAGGTGTCGTTAACGGGGTAGGTCAGGCCCATGTCCTTCGACAGGCTCCACTGCTCGCACAACACCGCCGCCGGGTCTTCACGGCGAAAAAGGGCGGCAACGGCCTGTTCGAAGGCTCGACCAAAGAGCATGGCGGCGCGTGTGTCTTTCTCTTGCCATCCGTCGAGGTAGCGGTGCCGGTAACGGCGCGGACAGCTTAGATACTGGCTGATCTGGGTGTAGGAAAAATTCATAAGAAT
>JBEKRG010000097.1:0-17488 GCA_049518955.1 Occallatibacter sp. | reverse complement strand
CCCAATTCCCCCGATTTCGGGCCCACAATCTCCTCCGTGAAGCGCGACAATGGGATTCTCGCGATGGACTACGATCTCTTTGCCGTGGCCAAGCGAAACCTGCAGGGTGCGGTCACCGATCGGCCCGACGATCCTTACGCGAACTTCTATTTGGCGAAGCTCGAGCGCCTGACCGCACGCACTCCGGATGAGCGGCAAGACGCTCTCAATCACCTGACAACCGCGCTACGCCTGGACGCGGATCGCGGCGCCATCCCCTCGGCTCATCTCGAATACGCTGTGGCGCTGATGGAGGCGGAAGACCCCTCAAACCACGATCAGATTTCGAGCGAACTCAAGTCCTATGTCGTCCTCTCCGAGCGTGATCACGGTGGATTACCCGCCGATATGCCGCTGATTTACGACTATCTGTCCTCATCTGGCGACTCACGGTGGTATCTGCCCCCGCGGTGGTATGACGCCCAGTTGACCAACAATCCTGGCTTCACCACCACATCTCCTGAGGCGGTTATTCGCAAGGCCACCCTGCTGGAAGGGCCCGCGTCGCCATCGGAATCAGCGCCATCGTCTGCCTCTTCCCGCTCCAAGGTCAAGACCGCGGCTGCGAACAAACCTGCAGCCAAGGGCGCGCCAGCGGCAAACTAGGAATTTGCGCCACGTTTTGCGCAAATCAATCACCGAATCTGGCCCACCAGCTTGCGTTACTCTGAGTTCTTATGGGCCAGATCCGAATTCTTCCCGATCAGGTAGCCAACCAAATCGCTGCGGGCGAAGTGGTGGATCGGCCCGCGTCCGTGGTCAAGGAACTTCTTGAAAACGCGCTGGACGCGGGAGCCATGCGTATCCGCGTCGAGGTGGAAGGCGGTGGACGAAAACTGATTCGAGTCTCCGACGACGCCGAAGGTATGAACCGCGACGACGCCCTGCTGGCCTTCGAGCGCCATGCAACTTCCAAACTCCGCACTGCCGACGATCTGCTCTCCATTGCCACTCTCGGTTTCCGCGGCGAGGCGCTTCCGTCCGTTGCTTCGGTGGCGCGGGTCACGCTTGAGACGGCAACCGGCGACGAAGCTGTGGGCACGCACATCGAGATTGCCGGCGGCAAGATTCATCGCGTGGAAGATGCGGCGCTGCCGCGCGGAACCACGATCGCTGTCGCCGACCTCTTTTTCAATACTCCCGCGCGGCGCAAATTCCTCCGCGCAGAGTCTACTGAGCTCGCACATGTCACCGCGCTCGTCACGCACTACGCGCTGGCGCATCCTGAAAAGCAATTCGAATTGCTTTCCGCCAGCCACACCGTCCTCTCCGCGCTTCCAGCCACGCGCACCGCCGAGCGCATCTTTCAGATTTTCGGCAAGGAAACGCTCGGCCAACTGCTTCCCGTCACCGCCGAGGCGCCATTCGACCGTGCCGGTCTGCCCGAGCCGCCGCCCTGGAGGAAGGACCCTGACCAGCCGCCGCGTCAACCCGGCTCTCTCCGGCTCACCGGCTTCTACTCCAAGCCCGAACTGCAAAAGCTCAACCGGAATTCCATCTACATCTTCATCAACAAGCGCCTCATCCGCGACCGGCTTCTACTGCACGCCATCACCGAGGCCTATCGCAACGTGATTCCGCCCACCAGCTTCCCCGTGGTTCTGTTGTTTCTTGAAATGCCGCCCGAAGAAGTCGACGTAAACGTCCATCCCGCAAAAACCGAAGTGCGCTTTCGCCAGCAAAGTCACGTCCACGATTTTGTCCGCGACAGCCTGCGCACCGCACTCATCAATGCCCGGCCGGCTGCTGAATTCATTGCCGCAATCGGCTCGCAGCCCACGGCCAGTCCGTCGCTCATGCCCCAAGCCGCGTCGCCATTGCCTGGCGCTCCGGACTCCGATTCAAACGCACTCGCCGATGCCGCGGCTTTCCACCTCACACCACGGGTTCTGTCACCCATTCCTGGCACACTTTCTTTCGGGGGTGGAGGCCTTGCCAACGACCAGTCAACGCGCAATCTCGATCTTGAGACTTGGGGCGCGGCAGCCGCCGCGCTCTTGGCTCCGGAATCCGCTCCGAACGCCGGCGATTGCAGCCCAAACCTCAACGGAGCAACAGCTTACGCGAGCAATTCAGGCGTGACCACAGCGCTGGTTGAGGCCGAACAGGCGGCCAATTCTCTTAACCATCTTGGCTCGCTCAAGCCGCTCGGTCAGTTGCGCGAGTCGTTCATTCTCGCGACGGGCGATGACGGTTTATGGATCATCGACCAGCACGTTGCACACGAGCGGGTGCTTTTTGAGAAGATCCTTCGCGACCGCCAGGTCGAGCGCGTGCAGCGCCAACGCCTCCTCATGCCTATGTTGGTGGAATTGAAGCCCGAACAGATGGTCGTCTTCGCCCGCATTGCCGAGGAACTCGAAGTGAGCGGTTTTGAGGTGGAACCCTTTGGACCTCAGACACTTGCGGTAAAGGCTGCACCCGTCGGCCTAGAGGGCGCCGAGTTCGAGCGCACTTTGGCAGAAGTCATCGACCAATCTTCAGCCGATTCAGGCGAACCAACTCAAAATGAAGCACTTATCGTGCTTCGTTCGCGCATTGCCGCCTCCATCGCCTGCCATTCTGCCATTAAGGTCAATACACATCTTGATCCAAAACGTATAGAATGGTTATTGTTAGAGCTTGCAAAGACCAGTCACCCAACCAGTTGCCCGCATGGACGTCCAATCGCTCTCCTGTACTCTTGGAAAGAAATTCAGCGGGCATTCCACCGAATTTAGGGTCCGGTAGAGACCCCTCGGCGCTTGTTAGGGTGACCGGACGCGCTCTCAGGGGCGCGGGATTTTGGCCGTGATCGCCAACCTGGAAGCGAGGTTTTCTTTGACAGCAGAACAATTGGAAGCATCGCGCGCCGAAAGGATGCGCCTGAATGGACGCGGGCAGTTGACTCTTGATGAGGCCCGCACTTGGTTGGAGGAGACGGGATTGTGCCTCTTCCTACCGCGGCGACAGTTCGCCTCGTTCACTGCCCCTACCTTCGTTGAGGCCGTAGCCGGTGAGCACACGCCGTCTCCCGGCGTTAAGCTCGTTGCGGCCGCGGAAGATCTGCTGATTCGACTGGAATCAGAAGGTGTGGCCGTTCGGCTCAATCTGCTTGGCCAGCCCGGTGAGCAGCCTGACTTCGTGGTCGCGGCTTGGGTTTTACCCTATGTCTACGCTCTCCGCGGGGATCGCGACTGGCGGCGTAGCCCACAACTGACCGGATCGCGCCAGGTTTCGCCGCTCGCCGTCCAGACCTACAAGCATCTTGAAGCCGGCGACGCCACCATCCCTCAGTTGAAACATTCACTGGGCCGCGAGGTCAGCGAGTCCGCCGTCCTGCGCGCCATCACCGAGCTCTGGCAGCAACTGCGCATCATTCCCGTCATCTCGGCGCCCAACAAGACGCCGCAGTGGCAGCTTCTGCGCACCCGTTATCAGAAGGCCATCGCCGAAGGTGCATCTACATCGCAGGTCACTGCAATTTCGGTTCTCGCCTCCATCTACTTGCAAGCAGTGATTGCCGCCAGCATGGAAGAAGTCGAGATGTTTCTGGCTCCGTTGACTGCGCGCAGCAAGGTGCGTGAAGTGCTGCGTGGGCTGGTCGCTACTCGGCAGGTACATTCGCTCGCGCTGGGCCACGCCCCGCACTTTTACGTCGCCGGAACTCTGCCCGAGTTTGCTGCAGCTCCCACGATTTATGCCAGCTCTTCCATGCCGGCCTCGTCGCACTTCCTGCGGTCGTACGAGCATGAGGAAGCAGTTCGTGTGCCGCTCGCGCCCCGACCCGCTCCGCAGTTTGCATCGGCGCCTGTTCCGCCGCCGAAGCCTGCGGAGCCAGTGATCGAGCGCTCGTCGCAGCCCAGTGAAGCGACGCAAGTTTCAAGGCGGCGTTTCAGCCATCAGCCCACGCTGGCCCGTGACCGCAAACCGGCGCAGAAGTCTGCTGTCGGCCGCATCACTCGCCGTCCCAGCCGCGACGCGCGCAGCGCTTCACCTCGCGCCACTGGCAGCTCACGCCATGCGCAGGTTTCGCGCTGGACAAAGAGCGCTTCAACAAACGGCCATGGCAACGGTCACGGCAAGCGCCACGCATCCCGTGACGCCAAAAGCTCCTCCAACGGAAGCGGCTTCCATTCGAACGGCCACTCCCGCACGAGCAAGGTTGCCAACGGTCTGCATAAGGCAAAGACCTCCGCGTCGAGAACGCTGCGCAATGGCCACTCGGCCAATGGAAAAGCTGCTGCAAAGCCTGTTCGGCGCACGGATGCTACCCGCAAGGGCGCGCGACCCGATAAGCGCGGCACCCGCAAGCCCGCGCTAACGGCCTCCGCAAAGGCCAGCAACCGGTCGCGCTATGGCTTTACCGCTTCCTCAAATCGGCGATCGAAGAAACGTGGATGAACAAAAGTAGATGAGCGCGGACGAGAAGCGCGCCCCTAACCCTGACCGGGACCGCAAGATCATTGTCGCCATCGACGGCCCTGCCGGCGCCGGAAAGAGCACCATCGCCCGCCACCTGGCTCGGTACTTCGGCCTTCTTAATCTTGAAACAGGCGCAATGTATCGCGCCTTCGCCCTCAAGGCACTCCGCTCGGCCATCCCGGTAGACGACGCTGAGGCTCTTGAAGTGCTAACCCACGAAACTGAAATCCGTCTCGAGCCCGGCGAAGAAGAGAATCTTGTTCTGCTCGATGGCGAAGATGTTACCGGCCTCATCCGCAACCCGCTCGTGACCGAAGCAGCTTCGCGTGTGAGCGTCTTTCCTGCGGTGCGCGCCTGGATGGTCTGTCTGCAACAACAAGTCGGTGCGCGCGGCGGAGTGGTCATGGAAGGGCGCGACATCGGCACCGTCGTCTTCCCGAACGCCGAAGTCAAAATCTTTCTCGACGCTGCACCCGAAGTGCGCGGCCAGCGCCGCTACGAGCAAATCGGCCAGAAAGGCGCTGCGGCCGGCCCTCCGCCTGACGAAATCCTCCGCGACCTACGTGCCCGAGACGAACGCGACCGCAATCGGAAGGACTCACCTCTTAAGCCCGCGCCCGACGCCGTCATCCTCGACTCCACGAACATGTCGCTTGAGCAGGCGCTTGCCGCCGCCGAGACCATCGTCGCCCAGAAGCTGGAAGCAGCCTCGTAATGCGCATCTTCAAAATCGGGCGGCAAGGACCCGCCGCCCAGATGCCCAATGCGATAGGCTTTTTATATGGAGTTGACCTGCAGCCGCTGCCACCAGACCGTTGAGCCCGAGGACTGCTTTTGCCCCTTCTGCGGTCTGCCCCAGCTCATTTACACGGCTGACGGCTCTGCCGGGATGGGCCAGCCCGAGCGCGCAGGCGAGCCGGTCCGCGATGCCGGCGCCGTCGATTGGAAGCCCGCTCTGCGCCTGGCGCTCATGCTCGCCATTCCGACTGGCGCGCTCTGCTCCATGTTCTCCCCTGTAAGCTTCATCGGACTGCCCTTGATGGCGGCGGCTGGCGCCTGGGCAGTCGCCCTCTACATGCGTGGCCGCCGTCCCGCGTGGATCACCATTGGGGCCGGAGCGCGCATCGGCCTCGTTACCGGCATTCTCGGCAGTTGGACCGCAGCCTTGACCACCGCAATCTCGCTTTATGCCATGCGTTTCTGGCTCCACGACGGCTCGGCCATTGATGATCTTTGGCAGAGCACGATCAATCAAGGCCTGCAGCCACTGGCTTCCGCGGGTTCAGTCGACGCACAGGCAATTGCGAGTTACAAGGCACTCGTATTGTCCCCTGAAGGGCATGCCAGCCTCATGCTCCTCTCTACCGCTCTTCTGGCACTCATCGTCCTCGGCTTTTCCGTCGCCGGTGGAGCGCTTGGCGCTCGTTTCCTCGGGCGTCCGCGCAGGATCGAGCAATAACCTCCATAAACACAGCGGTCTCTCAGGACTTGACCGTGGTCCGGACATTCGGTATCTTAAAACCCATGAGTTTGATGCTCACCAAGTCGGTGTGTCGGGCGTGTTGTTCCACGTCACACCGGCCTTGTTGTTGAGCGGATTTCAGATTCATCCGATTCGCCTTAGGGCCGCGTGACAGCAAAGTTGCTGGCGCGGCTTTCGTGTTTTAAGCCGGTGAAGCCAAACTCAACCAAATCCTTCTCTAACGCGACGATGACGATTTTTCTCAGAATTCGACTCCAAGCCCCTGCCTCCCGGCGGGCCGGCTGTTGTTCTTGTTGCAGCTAACTCCCTCTTCCAATTCTTCATTTGAAGCGCACCCAAGAACTTCTCTGAACCTTCGTGGACATTTCCCCGGAGCGCGCTCATATCCCGGAGCCTGCAGAAGCTGGCTCGGCAAACACTTCAGGCAAACACTTCAGGAGACGCAGATGACCATCCAGCAAAAGCTCTATCGGGTTCTTCTTGTTCTATTCGTTACGGTTGCCCTCGGCGCAGTGTCGGCAGGCGCGCAAATAGTTGGCGGCACCATTGCCGGCACCATTCACGACTCCACCGGGGCCGCGGTGCCCGGCACAACCGTCACTGTCCGCCAAACTGACACCGGCTTCACGCGCACGCTGGTTACGGGAGCTGATGGCCGCTATGCCGCGCCCAGCGTGCCCGTCGGCTCCTATTCGGTCTCCGCCGCGCACGATGGCTTTCAGCCGCAGGAGCAAACCGGCATCGTGCTCGCCATTGGGCAAAGCGTGCCGGTGAACTTCACGCTGGGCGTGAGCACAGTGCGCGAAACAGTTGTCGTCAACGCCGGCGATCCCATAGTGAACACGACTTCGCAGCAAACCGCGGGCCTCGTTGACGAGCGCCAGGTCAAGGAGCTGCCTCTCAACGGCCGCAGCTTCGACCAGTTGTTGACCCTCAATCCGGCCACGGTGAACTACACCAACCAACGCTCGGGTGGCATCGGAACCTCCAACTCTTCGGTCGGCAACATGTTTTCTGTCGGCGGCCGCCGCCCGCAGGATAATTTGTTTCTGCTCAATGGAATCGAGTACACCGGGGCCTCGCTCATCAACGTCACGCCCGGTGGAACCAGCGGCCAGCTACTCGGAGTCGACGCGGTGCGCGAGTTCAACGTGGTCACCGACACCTATGGCGCCAGCTACGGCAAGAGGGATGGCGCGCAGGTCTCGATTGTCACCACATCGGGAACCAACACTCTGCACGGCACGGCATTCGAATTCATCCGCAACAGCGCGCTCGATGCCCGCAACTACTTTGACCAGGCGACCATTCCCGAATTTCAGCGCAACCAGTTTGGCGGAACGCTCGGCGGGCCTATCCGCAAAGACAAGCTCTTCCTCTTCGGCAACTACGAGGGATTCCGTCAAGCATGGGGGCTGAGTGACGTCACGCTGGTTCCCGACAACGAAGCCCGCCAAGGCTACATCCCGAACTCTTCGGGCGTAGAGCAGCACGTCGGAGTAAACGCATCAGTCGTCCCGCTGCTGAACCTCTGGCCTGTCCAGAATGGGCCTGAGCTTCTGTCGAACGGCAATCCCAGCGGCATCGCGGAGGCGTTCAGCCACCCGGAGCAGCATATCAACGAGGATTTCGGCACCGTGCGTTTTGATTCGAACCTGAGCAACAAGGATCTCCTGTTTGCCGCCTACACAGTCGATGCGAGCGCGGCGACTACACCTTCCGCGAACCCTCTCAGCTACGTCAATGAGAGCCTGCGCGAGCAGGTGGCGAGCGTTCAGGAGCAGCACGTGTTTTCACCTTCGCTTCTCAACACGGTCCGCTTCGGCTATTCGCGCGCCAGCTACTTCTTCACCGGGCTGGTTCCCGTCAGCGGCGTGCCCGGATGGGTCTCCGGCGATCCTGTAGGCGCAATCGTCATCAGCGGCAGCACGGCTTCAAACGGCGCCTCTTCTATCACCGGTGCGGGCGCCAACGTGGGCAGCAACAACACCACGGCGCGAAACCTGTTCACCGAAGACGATCACGTCTATTGGTCGAAGGGGCGGAATCAGATCGAGGCGGGCATATGGCTCCAACGCATTCAGGCCAACGATCTGCTCGCGCAGGATCAGTACGGCCAGGCCTCGTTCTCCACCGAAACAACTTTCCTGCAGGGCACCGTGGCCACGTTCACTCTGGTTCCCGCGCCCACCGAGCTGGGCTGGCGATCGCTTGAGGGCGCGGCATTCTTTGAGGACACCATCAAGGTCACGCCGCGGCTCGAAGTGCGCGCCGGCTTCCTCTCGGAGTCGACCGACGGATGGAACGAGTCGCAGAATCGCGCCTCGAACTATCAGATCGTCAACGGCGTCCTGCAAACGACGCCTCTCGTCGGCAGCTCGGCACTCTGGACCAATCGTGCGGAGTTCCTGCCCAATCCCCGCCTGGGCTTCGCCTGGGACGTGTGGGGCTCCGGCAAGACGGCCGTGCGCGGAGGCATCGGCCTCTATCATGGCCTGCTCGACACGCTCGACTACCGGCTTGACCAGACCGCACCGTACAACACGGCGGAGTCCATCAAGACCATCGCGGTTTCGAGTCTGAATTTCACGCCCGGCGTGCCACCGCCCCCTACTGCCAAGGTTTCGCCCAGCAATGTGCAGCCCAGTATTTCAACGCCGACCGTCATCACATGGAGCCTGCGCATCGAACAGGAGATTGCCCCCAACACTGCGCTCACAGTCGGCTACGTGGGATTCCACGCTTACCACCAGATTCTCTCTGAAGATATGAACGAACCCACACCGGTATACGCATCGACGGGGCAGGTCTACTACCCCTCGACCACCGACGTGAATCCGAATCTTGCCAATTCCACCTCGTGGGTCTCCCAGGGCACGGGCCTTTATAACGCTCTCGAGGTTGACGCGCGGCACAGCTATGCAAGTGGCTTTCAGCTCCGCGGCAATTACACCTGGTCGAAAAACCTGGACGACGGCTCGGCGTGGAACACCAGCGTCAGCGGAAACACTCCCGCGTTTGTTTCCTTCCCGCTGAATCCGAAAGTTGACTGGGGTCCGGCGGCGACCGACGTGCGCCAGTCAGCCTCGATCAACGGCAGCTACGATTTGCCATTCGGTCCCGACCGGCGCTTCCTGAATCGCTCTTCAGGGCCAGCAAGCTTCCTGGCCGGCGGCTGGACCGCCAGCGCCATCGTCGCCATCCAGACCGGCTTCCCTTTCTCGCCGCAGCTTGGCTATAACCCTCCGGGCAACGGAGACTCACGCAATCCCATCCGGCCCAGTTGGAACCCGAACTTCACCGGCAGCCTTTATCCGCACACGCAAACCGAATACTTCAATCCCAGTGCCTTCATTCCCCCAACGGTCACTGTGGGCACCACCACCTACGGAACCTACGGCAATGTGGGGCGCGACTCGCTCGTCGGGCCGGGGCTTACGGACGTGGATTTCTCCGCTGTAAAAGACACGCACATCACCGAGAGGTTCAACCTGCAGTTCCGCGCCGAATTCTTCAACATTCTCAACCACACCAACTTCCTCACGCCGAATGAGGTCGTCTACTCTTCGGCCACGCAGTTGTCACCCACCGCGGGCGTAATCACCGCCACTTCCACCACCTCGCGCCAGATCCAGTTCGGCGTCAAGTTGCACTTCTAGCGACACTCCACGGGGATGAAACCCAACAGCAGGGCCGGCGAAACTCGCCGGCCTTCTTGTTTGCCCGTTCCCTTCCGCCCCGAATGAGATGATCGAAAAGTGCGCCCTTCGGGCACGGAGGTCGATCGGGAATGAGGGAAATCGTTACCTATGTCTTTGGACTTGCCCTGCTGGGCAATGCGGCACTTTTTGTGCCTCAGGCGCTCGCCGTCTGGCGCAAAAAGAGCGACGAGGGCGTTTCGCTCATCACCTTCGGTGGCTTCTGCATTCTGCAGGTGATCGGCGTCGTTCACGGTTTCTACGAGCACGACAACTCCCTCATCGTCGGCCTCGGCGCCAGCTTTCTCACCTGCGGAACGGTCACCCTACTCACCATCGTCTATCGCCTCCGCCGCCTGCATACTCGGCCAGTTTGAAGGGCACGGGGTTCAATCTCTGAGGGAAAGCTGCCGCCAATCCGCCCGCCTGACCACCGCCCTAAACAAAGCCATGTGATTTCCGTCACATCGCGTTCTGTGGAAGGATCGGTACGACAGTTGTGTGTAAGTCGGGGTATACTGCTCTTCCCCGGCGAGAATGCCGCCGTGGACGGAAGCAGTTCCCCGCTGTGCACCCGTCAAAAAGCACAAGGAGGTCCCGATGCGCATCACCGACACCATTGGAGCGATCCTCAAATACAAAGGCGCAAAGAAGGTCCTGTCCATTGCTCCCGAGCAATCGGTGCACGAAGCCCTCTCGCTCATGTCCAAATACGATATCGGCGCGCTGATGGTCATGTCTGGCCCGCGCCTGCTTGGCATCTTCTCCGAGCGTGACTACGCGCGCAAAGGCATTCTGTTGGGCCACAACTCCCGCGAAACCCAGGTGCAGGAGATCATGACCAGCCCCGTCCGCTCCGTCACCACGCTGCACACCGTTGACGATTGCATGACCATGATGACCGACGGCCACTTCCGCCACCTCCCAGTAATGGAGGGTGACACGGTCGTGGGCATCGTCTCCATCGGCGACCTGGTCAAGTGGGTCATCTCCGGCCAGGAGCACGCGATCCAGGCGCTTGAGGGATACATCACCGGCGCCTATCCGGGATAGAAGCGCATATGCCGCAACATCAAAATGCTCTTCAACTTCGATCCTCCTGTCACGGACGAGGAGACGCGTGCTGCATCGCTGCAGTATGTGCGCAAAGTCAGTGGCTTCAACAAGCCGTCGAAAGCAAACGAAAGAGCGTTTCATGCCGCTGTCGATGAGATCGCAGCAGCATCGATGCGGTTACTCAGCCGGCTTGAGACACAGGCGCCTCCACGCAATCGCGAAGAAGAAGCGGCGAAGGCGAAGCTGCGGGGTATGGCACGGTTTGGTACGTAAACCACTTGAAGGCGTTTGCCTCCCCGGAATCCGGGCTTGGAAATCTGCTCTGCTGAATCTGAATCGCAAGATCTGCGCAGCGCGCCAGATCACCCCAGAAACATCCCGGCAATCGACGCCGAGATCAGATTCGCCATCGTCCCCGCCAGCATCGCGCGCACGCCCAGCCTCGCCAAATCGTTGCGCCGCTCAGGAACCAGCGCGCCGATGCCCCCAATCTGCATTCCGATTGATCCCAGATTCGCGAACCCGCATAGCGCAAACGTTGCAATGGTGAACGACCGCGGCAAGAGCGTCGCTTTCTCCGCGCCCAGCCCGATATAGGCGACCACCTCGTTTAGCGCCATGCGCGTTCCCAGCAGGTTGCCGATGGCCGGGCAATCCTTCCACGGCACGCCGATCAGCCACGCCACCGGCGCGCCGACGAACCCCAGAATCTGCCCCAGGCTCGCAGGAATCCAGTGTGTGTAGGGCATCCCGTGAAACCAGCCCAACAACATGTCCAACAGCGCCACCAGTGCCAGAAAACTCACCAGCATGATGCCCACATTCATCGCCAGCTTACCGCCGTCGATCGTCCCGCGCGCAATGGCGCCAATCAAATTCTCGTCAGCGTGCAATTCGTCCTTGGGTATAACGACCTTGCCCTCGGTCGCCGGCACTTCCGTCTCAGGCACTAGCATCTTGGCCATCAGTATCGTTCCCGGCGAAGTCATGATCACCGCCGAGAGCAGGTGCCGCGCCTCTACGCCCTGCGCAATGTACATGGCCATGATTCCGCCTGAGACGTGCGCCATGCCGCTGGTCATAATCGTCATCAATTCGCTGCGCGTGGCCTTCGACAAAAACGGCCGGATGGTCAGCGGCGCTTCCGTCTGCCCCATGAAGATGCTCGCCGCCACGTTCATGCTCTCCGCGCCGGAGATGCGCATCGTCTTCAGCATGATCCACGCCATGCCGCGAATGATGATCTGCATTAATCCGACGTGGTAGAGCACCGCGAAGAACGCCGAGATGAAGATGATCGTCGGCAAAACTTGAAACGCGAAGATGGCGCCTGGGTTAACCGCATGTCCCGGAACCTTGTTGAGCAAATCGCCGAAGGCGCCGGAGTTCGGCAGCCCGAGCTGTCCGAACAGCACCTGTGTACCCGCGAACGTCGCCGACAGCATGTTGGTCACCACGCCGCCCGCCCAGTTCATTACGCTCTGCCCGACACTGAAGCGCAGCACCAGGAAGGCGAACGTGATCTGCAGCCCGAGTCCCCACAGAATCGTGCGCCAGCGGATGCGCCTGCGGTCGGTTGAGAAAAGGTACGCGGCCAACAGCACCGCCAGAATCCCCAGCACGCCTGTGAATCGACCCAATGCGAATCTCCTCGCCTTGAAAAACCTTCCCGGAAGGGCTTTGGATAACCTTAAATCATCTTGCGGACGGGCAGGAACGCCAAAATGAGCTCGATCGCCGGAATTCCCGGAGGCTTACATGGACAACGACGCTCTCTACTCTTTTATGGCGCGCTTTCGCTACGGTGTTGTGTCGAGCACATCGAAAGCCGGAACCCCTCAATCGGCACTGGTGGGAATCGCCACGACCACAGAACTCGAGATCGTTTTCGATACCGTGAAGTCGTCGCGAAAATATCCAAATCTCATCGAGCGTCCTGCCTGCTCTTTCGTCGTCGGCTGGGACGGAGAGCAGACCATACAGTTCGAAGGGCTCGCCATGGAACCGCAAGGCGACGAGCTCCGCCGCTACCAGCAGGCCTACTTTGCCGTTTGGCCCGATGGGCCGGCGCGTATGAGTTGGCCCGGAATCGCCTACTTCGTCGTGCGCCCCCGTTGGATTCGCTTCAGCGACTTCGACCGGAACCCGCCGCTCATTGAAGAGTTGACGTTTCCGGTCTGACTTTCGCATCGAGCGCCCGTCGAGCTACGAACGCGGCGCCAAACCCAAGTGTGCCTCAGCATTTTCTTTCGTGAACACCCGCCCCACCAGCGGCACCACTTCGCGGGGCGGAGTCTTGGAAAAGGCTATTGCCTGCTTCAAAATCGCCACCGGCTCCGAAAGCATCTCTGGCCGCGTTGCATACACCGTCGCGAATGGTTGATCTTTCTCGATCTTTGCTCCGCGCCGCGCATGGAACAGAATTCCGGCATGCGGATCCACCGGCTCACCTGGCTTCTCGCGGCCCGCGCCCGTTCGCTGCACCGCCCAGCCCAGCGCCGTCGTATCCATCTCCGCCACGAACCCACTCTCCCACGCCTCCACAACTTGTGTCGCTCCGGGCTTGTGAAAGCTCTTCAGATCGTCGAAGACGCTCACATCGCCGCCCTGCGCGTCGACCATCTTCATAAATGCAGCGAGCGCCGCTCCATCCATCAGCGCCGCCTCCGCAAGCGAGTAGCCAGTCTTCGCCGACTCTGCTTTCCCGCCCAGATGAATCATCCATCCAGCCAGAATCAGCGACAGCTCGCGCAAATCCTCACTCCACGCCGGCCTCTCGCCGCGCAGCAGTTCCACGCACTCCACCAACTCAATCCAATTCCCCGCTGCGCGGCCCAGCGGCTGGCTCATGTCGGTCAAGAGCGCAACCGTTTCCGTGCCCGCGGCCTCAGCAGTCGCCACCATTAGCGCTGCCAGAAACTCCGTGTCCTCCAATTTGCGCAGGAAGGCGCCCGAGCCCGTCTTCACGTCGAGCACCAGTCCGTCCAGCCCCGCAGCCAGTTTCTTGCTTAGTATCGACGCGCAGATCAGCCCCGGATTCTCGACCGTCCCCGTCCTGTCGCGCAGCGCGTAGAGTTTGCGGTCTGCGGGCGCCAATTGGTCCGTCTGCCCGATGATCGAAGCACCGCACTTCTTGATCACCGCTTCGAATTCGGCCAGCGTCAGCGCTGTCCGGTAACCGGGAATCGCTTCGAGCTTATCCAGCGTCCCGCCGGTGTGTCCCAGCGCGCGGCCGCTGATCATCGGCACGGCCACGCCGCACGCCGCCGCCAGCGGAGCCACCAGAAAACTCGTCTTGTCACCCACTCCGCCCGACGAATGTTTGTCCACCGTCCGCCGGCCCAGCCCCGTCGGTGAAAATCTCACGCCAGAATCGCGCATGGCCAGCGTCAGTGCCCGGGTCTCACTGAGCGAGAGCCCTCTGATCCACGACGCCATCAGCCAAGCCGCCAGCTCGGCTTCCGGAACCGATCCATCCGCCGCGCCCGCCGCCACAAACCCAATCTCGCGCGCGTCCAGCTCCCCGCCGTCGCGCTTCTTGCGGATGATGTCGACAACGTGGAGAGGCGTAAAAAAGTTGGATGCCATGGTTTATAACCCGCGGTGCAAGGCAATAAGAATACCGCATCATGCCAGCGTCAATGGGCAATGATGCGTTGGTTTCGCATGACACCACGCTTGACATTGACCCTCCTGTTTCCCTAAGGTTCGTCAACCCGCTGATCCAAATTCGCTACGCGCCTTTGGCGTGCAGCGGAGCCCCTGAGAGGCCGCCGCCACCAATGCGCAACCTGTCGTGGATGTATCCGAATCCGCTTATCCGGAATGCCGCGCCAGGCTTCAAGGGGCCATGTTGACCTAAAGGAGATCTGCGATGAACTGTACTGCCTGTGGAAAGACAAATCCCGACGGAGCCGCGTTCTGCGAGCAATGCGTAACGAGTCTGCGCGTGCAACCCGCCGCCGGCCCTGGTGTTGCCGCCCCGCCGCCTCCGCCTCCGCCCTCAGCGGCCCCAGCCGGGGTCACGACGGCGCAGATTGCGCAACAAGGCCAGGCGCTGATCGCCGCCATGTCGCTGGGCGAAAAGATCTCCGGCGCGGGCGCGATCATTGCCATCATTGCTTTCTTTTTGCCATGGGTTTTGGTCGCGATTCCAGTATTGCTGACGGCGGACACAGCGGCCAGTCTCAGCGGCCTCGATCTGGGAAAGACCATCGGAGCCGTGTATTTCATTCCTCTGATCGCCGCCATTGCAGCCGCCCTCTGCTACTTGTCGAGTAAAGCTGCGCCTCCTCGGAAACTGCTCATCGCCGGATACCTGGTGTTCATCGGCGCGCTGTGCGGCCCGGCAAACCTAATGGCGCTGATCTTCGTTTCCCAGGTGCACGCTATGGCCGGTTTTGGGCTTTGGCTGTTTTCGCTTGGTTATACCGCCATCGCGGCGGGTGGCATGTTGACCATCCAGGGCTTCAGCAAAAGGGTTTATTGAGTCGAGACAGATGGCGCGGTAGAGGAGTCGCGCGTCGATGAGGCTGGACTAGCATCCTACTTCAGCTTCATCTCCGATCCCAGCGGTAGCAATTCGCTGAAGATCATTGTCCGCGTTCCTTCCGCAATAGGAAATATCACGGGCGCGTTGGGCTCAATGAATTCTGCCAGCACCTGTCGGCACGCGCCGCACGGAGGGCTGGCCTTTCCATTCAGGTTCACGACCGCTACGGCCGCAATTCGGATCTTTGGGCCAAACTGGGAAATCGCTCGCACGACCGCTGCCCGCTCCGCGCAAATCGTCAGCCCATAGCTCACGTTTTCTACATTCGTCCCCGTCACCGTCTCACCGTTCGTAAGCCGCAACGCCGCCCCCACGCGGAACTCCGAGTACGGCGAATACGAATTCTCCGCGGCCTTCCGCGCCAGCTCCAGGAGCGTTTCGAGCTCCGGTTCAGTGGATTCCTTCATCGTCAATCCGCCCCCGCATGCACCAAGGGGAAGAACTAGAGGCTAATCCATCGCGACCCCTCATGTACACTCGCGCCACCGCGCACATCGGCAGGCCCGGGCTCTCTTACGATCCAATCCGGCTTTCTACCAGCGCCGCCATCGAAATATCCCGGCAAATGTCCAGACCAGCTCGAGGATCATCGGCCACACGATGACCATCGCAACGAACCATCCCGATCGCGATGAGAACCTCCCCGACGCTCCGGCATAAACCACGAGAACCAACGCCATGTTGGCGAGATAGGCCGTATTAAGCCCGGCGATGCAGGCCCGCGTGGGCGCAATCCGGCGTCGCCACAGGAGCAGCAGAACACCGCTCGTGATCATGACGCCGAAGCCGAGGACCAGTGCGGCGAAGCGCTGCCAGTCGCTGGTTCCAGCCAGATGCAGCAGGAATGGCGTCTCCACCAGTGTTGTCCCGCAGGCCGACAGGCCAACCACGATCCAGATCACGCGTCTTCCTGCCGCGGTGGAAAGCCGCTCCCAAAAAAGTGCGCGCAGCCGCAGCCAGATCATCGGAAAGGCCAGAAAGGCTGGAGCACCAGCAAGAAAGTGCCACCAGTTGCCCTGGTTGCCTGGAACCCGAAACGTCACTGCGTCCCATGGCGAGGTGTCGAACGCGAATGGCAAGAACGCGACCGCCCCCGCTGACAGCCAGACAAGAAGCGCTACTGCGTTCACCGACGCCGGACCTCGTTCGTCTTCAGGCCGCAGCTCACCGCTGCTTCGCCCAACGCTCGAAAAACCTCCCACGACGACCTCCAATTCAACCTACGAAGAAGCCGTTGATTGGGTTCCGCGGGGACGCCAGCTACTACCGCTCGCGACAGCCCAGCTAAAGGCCAAAAGCTTGGATCACCTGAATCTGCCATCGCGAAAAATAACCGACAAGGATTATTCGAGTCCGACGCGGTGTATCAGGTCACGGAACCGCGGATCATTGCGGATGGGGTCAAAGTAGGGATGAGTCTTTGCGAACTGCAGGATGTTCGACTTCTCCTGAACAGCCTGCCCGAGCGCGGCAAAGGCCTGTTCCTCATCGCCCAGACCCAGGTAGGCGTTGACGAATGCCGCAGATGGTACATAGCCCGCCTTCTTGCGCTGCTTCAACTCGGCAAGGAGCTTGAGCGCGTCAGAGCGGCGGCCGGCCAGAGCGTAAGCGCGAATGAGCACGCCCTCGACCGCTGGACTGCCCTTGGAGAGTAAGAGGGCTCTTTGCAATACCACGACCGCCTCGCCTGCTTGATGATTGGCGTTGAGCGCAAATCCAAGCGACAACATATCGGCGGCATTATCCGGCTGCACTGCGAGCGCGCTTCGAGCTTCACGAATGGCCTCATCGTACCGATGGGCCTGAAACAAGATCCACGAGACGCTTCCGCCTGTTACGACCGTCGGATCAAGTTCACGAGCCCGCCGAATCCATGTGACAGCCTCGTCGGTGCGCCCCTGACAGCTTAGCCAAAGCGCGTACCCGGCGTATGCATTTGCATCGTTGGGAGCCAGTTCGAGAGCTCGCTTATGCTCGGCCTCAGCCCCCGCCCAATCCCACTCTTGCTGCAGCACGTTCGCCAGCACGTTGTGAGCCTCAGCGAGTTCCGGATCCAGCGCGAGGGCCCTCTGCGCGGCAGCGATAACCCGGGGACGTGTTTCAGCCGGAGAAATGCCGGCAAAGACGGTGCCAAGGGCGGTGTAGGATTGCGCGAGTCCGAGGGGAGCCAATGCGAATGTGGGATCCTGGCGGATGGCGGCGTTGAAATCGCCGATGCTTTCTTCGATACCGGCCTTGCCGTTTCCTTGTTCTAAG
>JBEKRG010000096.1:0-17700 GCA_049518955.1 Occallatibacter sp. | reverse complement strand
GTCGGACCACGGCCTCATGCACCCCGTTTACCCCGCTGAGCTCGAGCCGCTCATTGAGAAGCAAGTCTCCGGGATGTCGCCCGACGAGCTCACCACCGCGCTCGCGCCCGTCGAAGCCGCCATCGGCGCACTAACCAAGGCGCACGCCTCCGCCGCGCCCAAGGACGATAGCGTGGCCTTCGCCGGCCAGTTGCGCTCGCGACTCTCGGGGACCCTGCGCATGATGCAACAGATTGACCTTTTGCATGGGCAGCAGCAAGTTGCTGAAGCCGATTCGCGCATGAACGAAACATTTCGCGAAGTGGTCACGTCGCCCTGCGTCGGAAAGCCAGGGCCTGGCGATCCGCCTTCGGCTCCCACAAGCGCCGACGGGCTGCGTGAGGAGCAAACCGCGTGGCTGAGGCTGCGCGAGGCATGGGTTACGTTCCTTAAGAAGCTCTTCCCCGGCGGCGACCCCGCTATCTTTGGCATGACCATCTCGAACGAACGCGAGTCCGAGCTGCGCCGCTACCTGAACGACGAACGCAACCGTGGCTGCATTCCCGTTGAGTCCATTGAGCCGACGCTCGTCCGCGATGTCACGGGAATGTCCGCCGATCAACTTGACGCCGCCGTCATGCCCATCGATGCGGCGATCGCCGCCTACGCGAAGGCTCATGCCGAATCCGAGCCCGGCGACCGCAACCAGGATTTCGTGCGCATGACGCAGCAGCAGCTGGCTTTCGATCTCAACATGCGCCAGCACAACCCGGGCTTCGCGCAAAATCAATTCCAGGGAACAGATTTGCGCCTCAACCTGATGTTTCGCGCCGTGATCACTTCGCCCTGCCTCACCAAGACCATCCCCGGCGATCCGCCTGACGCTCCTGTGAGCGAGGAAAAACTGCGCGCTGAAGAGCAGGCTTGGCTCAATATGCGCGACACATGGACGGAATTTCTCGCGTCCGTATTTCCCGGCTCGAACAAGGCCTCCCTCGACGCCATGCTCAATCAACAACGCACCGGCCAGCTGGAGCAGATTCAGAACATCGAACGCAACCGCGGCTGCATCCCCGAGGAATCCATTGAGCCGCTACTTGCTCAATTCGTTACGGGTATGACCGCGGATCAGCTCGACGCCGCCGCAAAGCCGGTCGACGCCGCAATTCGCGTCTACGCGGCAGCCCATGCCGACTCGGAGCCCAACGACCAGAATCAGGATTTCGTGCGCATGCTCGAGCTCGAGCAGCAGCTTTCGTTCGAGCTGAGCAACCAGCAGCACAACCGCGTGCCCACGCAGGATGACTTCGAGGAAGCCGATCTTCGCCTCAACCAGGCCTTCCGCAATGTCATTTCCTCGCCATGCCTCACGAAAACCGCTCCCGGCGACCCTCCCAACGCCCCAATAAGCGCGGAGAAGCTGCGCGCAGAGGAACGCGCATGGATTGCCTTGCGCGACGCTTGGACTGGATTTATGGTGACCGCTTTCCCCGGCGGCAATCAGGCAGCACTCGGCACCATGTTGACCGAACAGCGCACAGGCGAGCTGCTTCAGATCGAAAACATCGAACGCAACCGTGGCTGCTCACCAGCGCAGTAAGCCCTTGCCGGGCATCGATAGCAATGTGCTTCACGATCCCGTAGAATAGACACAGGCAGCTTCTCCTGCTGGAGGCGAACATGTACCCAGAACTGATGGTGATTCCCATGCGCGAGGAGCTTGTGCGCGCCGGAATCAAGGAAACCCGGACCGCCGAAGAAGTCGACGCGGCGCTGGCCGAGCCGGGGACCACTCTCGTCGTCGTCAACTCCATCTGCGGCTGCGCGGCCGGCAAAGCCCGTCCCGGCATCCGCCTCGCTCTCACGAACACTGCCAACCAGCCCGATCGCAAGATCACCGTCTTTGCCGGCCAGGATCGCGAGGCCACTGAGCGCGCCCGCAGCTACTTCGAGGGTCATCCTCCCAGCTCGCCTTCTGTGGCAATCATGCGCGATGGCAAGCTCGTATACCTCATGCAGCGCTCGGTCATTGAGCAATCCACAGCTCAGGACATCGCCTCCGAGCTCATGCGTGCCTTCGACGAATTCTGCGCGAAGACCACCGCATAACGCCGCTTCGGACGACCCTCAACAAGCAAAACGGCCTCCCGCAATGGGAGGCCGTTGCTTTTGCACCAAATTCTCTTCGCTCAGTCGGCCGCCTGCGCCTTGGCCAGCTTTTGCACCTTGCTGTGCTTCACGGAGTAGCCGAAATAGATAATCAGCCCAAAGATCAGCCATCCAATCATGACTTCCCATGTGATTGCCGCGAGGCGCGACATCAGATAGAGCGCCGAGCCCATGCCCAGGATCGGCACCAGCGGCACAAACGGCGTCTTGAAGGGCCGATGCAGTTCGGGATGCCGCACGCGTAGCACCCAGACACCCGCGCACACGATGGCGAAGGCCAGCAGCGTTCCGATGTTCACCAGGTCGGCGAGTCTGCCGATGGGCAGAAACGCCGGGAACACGGCGGCAAAAATTCCAAACACAATCGTCGTGATCCACGGCGTGCGGAATCTCGGATGAACAGCCGAGGCCCACTTCCACAGCAGCCCGTCTTTCGACATGGAATAGAACACGCGCGTCTGCCCCAGCAGCATCACCAGCATCACTGTGGCCAGCCCGAAGACGGCCCCGATCTTCACCAGCAGCGCGCCCCAGCTCACGCCCGTTGCATCGATCCCCAAAGCTACCGGTGCGCCGACGTTCAGGGTTTTGTAACTCACGAGGCCAGTGAGAACCATCGACACCATGATGTACAGGATGGTACAGATCAGCAGTGACCCGAGAATACCGATGGGCATGTCGCGCTGCGGCTTTTTCGCCTCCTGCGCCGCCGTCGAAACGGCGTCGAATCCAATGTAGGCGAAGAAAATCCGTGACGCGCCTTTCGAGATTCCGCCCCAGCCGAAGTTCCCGTTCGCATCCTTCGGCGGAATAAAAGGATGCCAATTCATCTTCGCCAGCTCAGGATGGCGAATCAGATAGTACCCGCCAACCACGAGGAAGATCGCTACCACGCTTAGCTTGATAAACACAATCGCGGAGTTGAAGTTCGCTGACTCCTTGATTCCGATGACAAGAATCACGGTGATCACCATGACAACTGCCATGGCCAGCAAATTGAACGCCGCGGTCGCATGCGGCAGTCCGGCATCGCTTACTCCCGGCGGCAGCGACATCAACGGCAACCATTGATGCTGGTAGAAGACCAGATGCGTCCCCGTCGACGCCGTCAGCTGCGGCGGAACGTATATCCCGAACTGCTGCAGCAAGCTGTTGAAGTATCCTGACCAACCCGACGCTACGGTCGATGCGCCAAAGGCGTATTCCAGTACCAGATCCCAACCGATGATCCACGCCACAAACTCGCCGAGCGTGGCGTAGCCGTAGGTGTATGCCGACCCCGCAATCGGAATAATCGATGCGAACTCGGAGTAGCACAGCCCTGCAAACGCGCAGGTGATTCCCGCCAGCACAAAGCTCAACGCCACGGCGGGACCTGCGTAGAGCGCCGCAGCCTGGCCCGTCAGCACAAAAATTCCCGCGCCGATCACGGCCCCAATGCCCAGCGTCACCAGGTTCACGGCCCCCAGAGAGCGCTTCAGCGTGTGCTCGCCCTGCTCGCCAGCCTCTTCGGTGAGCATCGACATGGGTTTAATGCGCAGCAGATTCGAGAACAAGTGTCGATTTCCTCCCTGGCGAATGGATGGAACAGAGGCAAAACAGAATCCGCCGGAACTCGTTACGCAATCATACGATACAGCCCCGGCTGGCCCTCGCAAGTCCAGCCCCAGGGCCCCCGCGTCCCAATCCATCGCTCATGAGAAATGTCTCGTTTCAAGTCATCGAATGTGTCGACCTCGACCAGGAATTGTGCCGTTCCGAGTCAGATCCGCCTCGAAGCGGCGCAATCGCACCGTTTCAATCTCGGACAGCACTGTCTCGTTTTCAGGCACTCGCGACCCGCGGCAAGCCCGGCGCGCCTACCCAAGCGCATCAACCCAACGCCGGAACTCAGCCGCAGGATCCTTGGCGCGAAAGATCGCCGCCGACACGCCCACAACGCTCGCTCCGGCCGCCAGAATCTCCGGCGCCGCTTCGAACGTCACTCCTCCGACTGCGACCAACACTGCTTTCGGTCCCGCCTGCTCACGCAGCCGTCGCACTCCCGCCGCGCCGATCGGCGCCTTGGTCGTCTGCTTGGTTGTCGTGGGAAAAATCGGCCCAATCGAAAAATAGTCCGCCGGCTCCTTCAGAATTCGCGGCACCAGCGCTTCGCTTCCGCCAAACGTGCCTACAATTCTGTCCGGCCCCAGCAGTCGCCGAGCTTCCGACGGCTTCGCATCGCCCGCATCCACGTGCACCCCATCAAAACCGGCCTGCTCCACCAGTTCAACCCGGTCATCGAAAATCAGCTTGACGTTTGGCCCAGGCAGCGCCGCGCGCAGAATCGCCGCATCGGCCAGCAATTCGGCCTCGTTCCCTTTCTTGTTCCTGTATTCGAGGAGTGTTACGCCGGCTTCCGCCAGCTCGCCCGCCAATCGCCGCAAAAACTCCGACCGCCCAACCCGCGGAATCACGCCCGCATCAAGAATCGGATACACCTTCGGAAACGAATCGAACATGCTTAGAGCGTAGAAGAGCTGGCGGTGAGTTGTCAGTCGCGCGCGCCTTCCGTCCCAAGAACGCTCATTTTGCCGCGGCATCACTCTGCATTACACCGAAGATGTGTCCTTCCGTGTCCTTGAAGTACGCGAGCCAACCGATGCCGGGGATCGGCATCTTGGGCACCACACACTGGCCTCCGGCGGCTGCAATCACAGCCGTTGCGGCATCGAGGTCCGCGACATCCATGGTGTTCACGCAGGGCTGCGCGGGATCGCGCCGCGGCATCAGCCCGCCATCAATCCCGGGCTGGCTGGCTCCCGTTCGAATCGTCCAATACTCGATCGGACCATTCCAGCGCTCGAACTTCCAGCCGAAGACTTTCTCGTAAAAACGCATGGCACGCTCGGGATTCTCGGCAGAGATCTCAAAATGAATTGGTCGGTAATTGGCCGCCTCCTATGGTGAAACTGAATCCTCATGCTGTTTTGAATGGAACGAAGATTGCGTCAGGCGCTCCTGGCCCTTTCGCCGGACATGGGACGACTACCCCACTGTTCTCGATTCGCCGCTCCCGACCAACTACATGCCCGGCATCTCGTCCGCGCTCGGCCCGTACACTCCCGGAACCTTCGCGCCGATCAGCCGCAGATACACAGTCAACTGGCCGCGATGATGAATCATGTGGTTCAAAACCGTTTCGCGGAACACGTTGTACTTGGTGTCGTCGATCCACGCCTTCCCGCCAAACACAAACTGCCAGTTGTTGTCCCACTTTTCCGGCAAAATCGCCACCAGCGCCGCGCGCGTTTTGGGCAGTTCGCTGTCAAACTTCTCCAGCACCGATGCTTTGTTCGCCGGCTTCCACGGATCCCACTTGTGGTCCGCTGGAAACTCGAGCTTGTCCAACGTCAACGTGTGATTCCCCCAATCGCCCACAAAGTCGGTGAGATGGCTCGCCAGCCGGCCCAGGGTCATCGACTTTGGGTGAGGTTTGAAGTTGAAATCGGCATCGGCAGGGATCGCGTCAAGCAGCTTTCGCGTCTTTCCCGCTTCTCTCTCGAATTCAATAATCAGTGCTTTCTGTGCGTCCATTTGTGCAACCTCCTCATTGCCAAAACAGCATAGCCGATTCCTGCATGAAAAGGCGAAGAAAAAGCGATAATGTTTTCCACAGGGCCGCCACTGGCCAGCTGGACTCGCCAGCTACCTAACCTATCCGCCAGATCTGTTGAATGATTTTGAATCAGTGATTTACGAAAACAACCAAAAGTGCTTCGCTAAGACAAGTCCTAGGCCGGCTGCTTCTCTGCCTCGGCCCGGGCCTCGAGGAACCGCTCCACGTACCCGGTATCAAATTCGCCTGCCTTGAAGGCCGCATCCTGAAAGATCATCTGGTGCAGCGAAATCGACGTATCGATTCCCTGCACGATGAACTGGCTCAGAGCCCGCTCCGTTCGCGCGATCGCTTCTTCGCGATCCACTCCGTACGCAATCAACTTTGCAATCAGCGAGTCGTAATACGGCGGTATCACGCCTTCCGCGTAGAGCGCGGTGTCCACGCGAATTCCGTTTCCGCCTGGCACATTAAAAACGGTGATTTTTCCCGCCGACGGAGTGAACTTGCTTGGATGCTCGGCGTTGATCCGGCACTCGATCGCGTGCCCGCGTATCTCCAGTTTCGCCGGCAGAATCGCATCCAGCTTTTCGCCGGCTGCGATGCGCAGTTGCGCCTTTACTAGGTCCACGCCTGTAATCGCCTCCGTCACAGGATGCTCTACCTGGATGCGCGTATTCATCTCAATGAAGTAGAGCTGATGGCTCGCGTCCATCAGGAACTCCACCGTCCCCGCGTTCTGGTAGCCGATCTCGCCCATGCACTTGCAGAGCGTTTTGCCGATCTCCTCGCGCATCTTTGGAGTCACCTGGAGGCTCGGCGCTTCTTCAATCAGCTTCTGATGACGCCGCTGAATCGAGCACTCGCGCTCAAACAGCGAAGCCACATTGCCGTGCTCGTCGGCCAGCACTTGGAACTCGATGTGTCGCGGCTCCTCAATGAACTTCTCCATGTAGAGTTCGCCATTGCCGAACGCATTCGCCGCTTCGGTAAAGGCCGCGTGAAACAGATTCGGTAAGTCCTCGGCCTCGCGCACAATTCTCATTCCGCGCCCGCCGCCGCCCGCCTTGGCCTTCAGGATGACTGGGTAGCCAACCTTCTCGGCCCACGCGCGCGCCTCCTCCGCCGTTGCCAGAATTCCGTCCGACCCCGGCAGAATCGGCACTTTCGCCTTTTTCATTGCCTGGCGCGCCTTTTCCTTTTCGCCCATCAGCCGCGTCACTTCCGGCGGCGGCCCAATGAATTTGATATTCGACGCGCGGCACACTTCGGCAAAGTTCGCGTTCTCGCTCAGCAGCCCATATCCGGGATGAATCGCCTCCACATCGGCAATCTCCGCCGCTGAAATCACCGCTGGCACATTCAGGTAGCTGTCCGCGGCCCGCGGTGGCCCGATGCAGATCGCCTCATCGGCAAAGCGCACGTGCAGCGAGTTTCGGTCGGCCTCACTGTACACCGCAACCGTGCGAATACCCATCTCCCGGCACGCATTCAACACGCGCAGCGCGATCTCGCCTCGATTGGCAACCAGTACCTTACGAAACATGAATGACCTTTGGGGGATTCGTTAACGGAGTGAGTCCGTTCATGCCGGCCGAACCGAAAATAGCGGCTGCCCAAACTCAATGGCCTGCCCATTCGCAACCAGGCACTTGACCACCTCGCCGGACACGTCCGCCTCGATCTCGTTCATCAGCTTCATGGCCTCGATGATGGCGATCACCTGGCCCTTCTCCACGTGGTCGCCCGGTGCGACAAACGGCGACGCGCCGGGAGACGGCGAGCCATAAAATGTGCCCACGATCGGCGACTTCACCATGTGCAGCCCAGCCTCCGCATTCGCGGCCGGCTCCGCCGCTGATGGAGCTGCTCCTGCCTGCGCGGTCGCCGCGGCAGCCTGCGCCGCGTTTTGAGGCGCCGATTGCAACAGCCGCGCCAGATCGCTCAACCCGGCCGGACCGCTCTCCACTGGATTGAATTTCAGCCGAAGCTTCATGTCGCCGCGGTCCACGTCAAACTCAGACACGCCATGCAGCTTCAAAAACTCAATCAGTTGCCGCAGATCCTCAATGTCTTGTTGCTTCATTCGTTCCTTCAATTCCAATTCCCTCAGCCCAACCAACCTGTTTCAAAGCTCAATGAGCGCCTTGGGTGCCGGTGTCAGCACTTGCCCTCCGCTGCCCGTCACAGCCACGATATCTTCAATGCGAATCCCGAACTTTCCTGCCAGATAAATGCCCGGCTCGATGGTAATCACCATGCCCGGCTCGAGCCGCGTCGTTTGCCCGGCGCCAACACGGGGAGGCTCGTGAATCTCCAACCCAACGCCGTGACCGGTGGAGTGAGTAAAAAACTCAGCCAATCCTTCCCTGCGCAACACGCTGCGCGCGGCCTCGTCCACCTCGGCGCAACTCGCACCCGGAGCCACGGCATGTACCGCATTCTCCTGTGCTTCCAGCACCGCCTCGTAAACCTTTCGCTCCTCGGGCTTTGGCTTGCCCAGGAAAACGGTCCGCGTCATGTCCGAACAGTAACCCTTGTGGATTATACCGAAGTCCATCGTCACGAACCCCCGCCGCGGCAGAGGCGCGCTCGTCGCTCGGCCATGCGGCATCGCCGACCGTGAACCCGCCGCAACGATGGTCTCGAACGACATTCCTTCCGCGCCCAGTTTGCGGGCCTGATACTCGAGCTCCGCGGCCACTTCAACCTCGGCAATCCCCGGCCGCATCAAGCCCAGAATATGCTCAAACAGCTTGCAGCCCGTAAGCGCTGCCTCAGCCATTAACGCCAACTCATTGCCATCCTTCACCGAGCGCAACAGCTCGACAATTGACGATGGCAAAGCCTGAAAGAATCCTCTACGCATGCTGCTCGGCAGCTCACTCTTCCAGCGCGCCAGTTCCGCCACACTGGTTTCCGTCGGATCGAATCCCGCCATGGCCACGCCCGCCTGTGCGGCCAGCCACTGCGTCGCCGCCACGGCTGGCGAACCCGACGCAATCTCGACCTGTGCGGCCTTTACTTCCTCGGCGGCCTGTGCCGTATAGCGCCCATCCGTAAACAACCGCGCAGCCCTGCGCGTCACCGCTAGAGCGGCGCTTGAACCGGTGAATCCGCAAAGATAGCGAACGTCTGGGAGGTGTGTAACGAGGAGTCCGGGCAGCCCGGCCCGAGTCAGCCTGCGGCGAAGCGCGCCCATGCGGCGTAGATGATCCACGCGCTTAGTTTTATCACGGCCGGGGTGGCGCCACAGCCTTCGACAGGCAGTTCGTAGCTCACGGCTACCGGCTCATGCCTGTTGCCTCGCTGCGAATTGGGTGAGACGGAGAAGGCCGATCGTCAGAGTGACCCCACAGGCAAGCATGGTCATGTGGAAGCCGACTTCAATAAAGATCATGCCATGCATGTTGAGACCGTTGTGCATGTGCAGGTTGTCGTGCGCCCACCAATTCCCGATGAACCAGATGAGGGTCACGAACATCAATTTGTTGAGCCACGGTGCCCCAAGATTCAAGCCGCGGATCGACGGCCATCCGAATATGGCGAACGCTACGGCAAAACCAAAGGCCAGCGCCTCAATGGCCGAAAGTGCAATGTAGCCCGGCACAAGATTCGCCGGCGGCATAGGAACATCGGGGCCCATCGGCCAAAGGTGCGGTCCGGCGGCAAAGGCCGCAGCGCCGATCACAACCGTTACGATAAGCATCCACCAAGATCTACGCATGATCTTCATCTCCATCCAAGGGAATTTCGATTTTCAGCGGGGGGAATCTATTGGATTCTATCGCCCATCCTGAGGGATATTGCAAGACAAATCTGCACTCGCAGTTGAACCCTGCTGTATCGCCAACCAAACCGCGGGTTCCAACTTGATGAACATTAGCGCGCTCATTCGGCGCGATTCAGCTCGCGGCGCAGCGCGCCCATGCGGCGTAAATGATCCACGCGCTGAGTTTTATCACGGCTGGCTTCGCTTGCAGCCCGGTTGCTTCTAGTTGCTGGCCGTCGCGCCGGTCGCCGGAGGGTACTTCGCGTCGACGGCGCCTTCGCTACGAGCCTCAGGGGGAAGTACGGGAGACTTGTCGCCGAGGTAGCCGTCGGCGAAAAGAATGTTGCGTGCGAGACCGACTTTCCGGAGGGCCAGAATGATCAGGCCGTTCAGATCCGTCTCATGCTTGAACATTCCGTGGAAGGCCGAGCGCGGATAGCGATGGTGATTGTTGTGGTAGCCGTCGCCGAAGGTCAGCCACGCAAGAATCCGGTTGTTCTTGCTGTTGTTCTTCATGTTGTAGTTCTCGTAGCCGAAAGTGTGGCCGAGAGAGTTGACTGCCCAGACGGAATTCTGAAAGAGCACGGTTCTGAGGCAGGCCGCGAAGAAACAGCCCCACGCATCGGTCAGCCCGCCGAAAGCATAGCCGATGAGCCATGGTATGGCCACGGAGACAACCGGCCAGACGTAATGCGTGCGTGCGTAGAACCGGATGACGGGATCGCGTACAAGGTCGCGGCCGTAGACGTTGACGTCGGTGCTGGTGTCGTCGAACATCCACCCAATGTGGGCGTGGAAAAGGCCTCTCAGCGAGTTCTCATGGTCGCAGTGGCCGTCGACGAACGGACTGTGGTTGTCGCCACAGTTGTCGGTGTGGGCGTGATGGCGCCGGTGGTCGGTCGTCCACGTCAGCAGCGAACTCTGAAACGACATGGAGCCGAATGCGCCCAGCAAATAAGCCACCCAAGGGGCAGTCTCAAAGCTCTTGTGCGAGAAATAGCGGTGGAAGCCGACGCCGGTGCCCATCCCGACGATGAAATACCCGACGGCAAACGTGACAACCTCGACCCAATGGATCGGATGCGAGCGGAACCAAAAGATGCTGGCCACCGAACCCGCCAGGGGAAAGCCAATCAAAAAAGTGTTATCGAGACGCTTCTTCAGGCCGGCATGAACGGCAATCATGCCTGGAGGCTGAGTCGCGATCTGCAGGCTATCTCGGGAAATTGCCAAAGCGCACGCTCCACTCCAATATAGTCTCGCAGACCGCGGTCTCCAGGGAGCCGAAAACATTCCCCGACCACTTGGATGTGTGTGACAGCGGCAGAGTTACAGCAAAAATGTCATAGGTTCGTCCGTCAGCCGTCCCAACGCATTTACCCCAGCACGCCCTCGGCCGTGATGGCTACCTTCGGCTGCAGCATCTTCGATACCGAGCAATACTTCTCGATCGACAGCTTCACTGCCTTCTGTAATTTCTCCAGGTCGATGGTGCCATACCCTTTGAAGCGCAGGTGGATCTTTGTGAACACAGCTGGAATCGCGTCCGCCCGCTCGGCCTCCACTTCCACTTCAAGGCGCTCTAGTTTCTGGCGCTGTTTCTTCATGATTTGAAGCACGTCCATCGCGCTGCACCCGGCCAGAGCCGACAGCAATGTCTCCGTCGGACGCAACCCTGCATGCTCGCCCCCCAGATCCGCCGGACCGTCGATCACTCCCGTGGCGCCCGCGGCGTTCGTCGCCGTAAACTTGGCCGGTCCCGTCTGCACTAGCTTGATTCGCGTGTGCCCCGCCATCAGTCACTTCCCTTTCTGCAGCCTTCCCCAACGCGCGTTGAGAATAGGTCGCTCGATAGGTACCGGTCGCCCTGATCGCACAGCACGAAAACCACCACGCCTGACTCGAGCGTGCCTGCCAATCGGCAAGCGGCCGCGCAGGCTCCTCCCGACGAAACGCCGGCGAAAATTCCCTCTTCGAGTGCCAGCTTGCGCGTCATGTTCTCAGCTTCTTCCTGAGTCACGTCCAACGTCACATCCACGCGATGAGGCTCAAAGATGGCCGGCATGTATTCTTTCGGCCACCTCCGGATTCCCGCGATCTTTGCGCCTTCGCCAGGCTGCACGCCCACAATCCGCACCCGCGGATTCTGTTCCTTCAGGAATCTCGACGTTCCCATGATGGTTCCGGTCGTCCCCATGGCCGACACGAAATGGGTGATGGTCCCTTTGGTGTCCCGCCAGATTTCGGGTCCGGTCGTTTCGTAGTGCGCGCGCCAGTTGTCGGGATTGCCAAACTGGTTGAGCATCAATACTCCGCCCTTCGCCACTTGCTCTCGCGCGTAATCGATGGCGCCTTCCATGCGCCGGTCGGCGGACGTCAGGGTCACCTTGGCGCCAAAGGCCTCCATCGTCGCCACGCGTTCCGCAGTGGAGCTCTCGGGCATCACCAGCTCAATTGCAAAACCCTTCACCGCCGCAATCATGGCCAGCGCGATTCCGGTATTGCCGCTGGTCGGCTCGATGATGCGCACCCCGGCCTTCAGTGCGCCGCGCTTTTCCGCTCCTTCGATCATGAACTTTGCCGCGCGATCTTTTACTGACGAGCTGGGGTTGTTGCCCTCGACCTTTCCGAACAACCGCACCCCTGGGTTGGGATTCACCCTGCGCAATTCGACCAGCGGCGTATCTCCCACAAGGTCCACGACATTCATTGACCGCCTCCGTGAATCGCGTGCCGTATTCCATTATCGCAACCTCGGCGACCCGGAACTGAAGGAATGCACTTCCATTGTTCGCGCATGAGACAGAGGACCCGATCCTCTCGCTCTTCGTGTTGCGATACGCCGTAACATAGATCCAACTGCGAATCTGGAGCGACGATGACCGAGGAATTGCTGCGACTCAACGGTGCTGTTGAACGCGATCCAGCCATTGACGCCTGGATGCGTGAGCATCGAGGCGAACTGGGAGCCATCGCGCATAAGTGGTTCGATGCGATGCGAAATTGCGGGGACGAAGTCCGGGAGCTACTGCATGACGGCTGTCCGGTCGCATGTCTGGGCGATGTCCCCTTCGGCTACGTCAATGTATTTAAATCGCACGTAAATGTGGGGTTTTTTCGCGGCGCAGAACTGCCCGATCCGGCCCGCATTTTGCAAGGCTCCGGGAAAATGATGCGCCATGTGAAGCTGAGGCCGGGGTCGGCCACCGATGCTGCATCGCTCAGCAAGCTCATTGAGACAGCCTACTCGGATACAAAGGAGCGCGTAGAAAACGGTTAGCTACCGGCTACAGACTGCCCGCCGACTCGCGTGCCACCGGCTTCTTCCTGCTCGCGTCCACTTCGCCGCCCGCCTGCAGATCGCTTTGCCGATCCATCCACTCATCCAGCCGCGACCGCTTGAAGCGCCACCGGTTGCCCAGCTTGAACGCCGGCACAAACCCATCCGAAGCGTACTTGTAGAGAGTGTCTGCGGAGATGCCAAGGTAATTCGAGGCCTGGCGAATGTCCATGACCTCGCGAATCTCAGGAACGAGCAAGTTGGAGCGGACTTGGGCGTTACGCATGATTTCCTTCCAATAAAGAAGAATGCGGAGCGGTATTCCTGCGGCAAAAGGGGCCGGTACTTCTGTATTTAACCCGACTTGATCGGTTCATTCAAGGAATTTCCGTAAGTTACAGGAATTTCACGGGGTTTCGCCCACATCCTCCCAGCGTTAAGCCTGTGGAAAACCCCAATTGCTTGTGCCCATTCCTGAATCGGTCCCCAACGGGTAGCGCCCTTGAAGCAGATGGTCCAGCCCGTTTTCGCAGTTCTCTTACCCCCTTTCTTTCTAGTCCCTAATCCCTGTCTTTCTCACATTTCCTTCCGCCACCACGCCGTCTTCTCATCGCTAAGGAACTTCGTCTTCTCCCCACGCGACAAATGGAAGTCAAGCACATCGCCCTTCTGAAGTGCCGAGCAGTCCGGCCAGCTCATATCCTTTTCGAAGTGCGTCTCCGTCTGATGCACGTCCACCAGCGTGATGTCGCTGGGAGTGCACTCCACCACGTGCTGCGCATACATCCAGAAGGTGTATCCGGATGGCGGTTCTGGCGGAGTCTGGTTGGCGATCTTCGTCAACAGCAGGATGAGCACAAAGACAGCCGCGATCGCTGCAATTTTCTTCATGGCAAACGCACGCCTTCAGAAGCGCCGGTGAGGTCAAGTATAGCCAAGCTCATCCCCGCTGGCTGTCCGCATCTCCCGCAGCGGCGCGCAAAAGCAGAACGGCTTCCCTCCTCGGGAAGCCGCCCTGCTCTTCTGAAACCTGATCCCTGTTCCTCAGTTCTGATCGTCGCGGCGGTGCAGCGTCGGCGGTCCATCACCCGAGTCGCCAGAGTTTCCGCCGGTCTGCGCGCCAGTTGAATTGCCCGAACCGCCCGAACTCCCAGTCCCGTCCGTGGTGGTGCTGGCCCTGCGCAACGATGGCTTCGCGCCATTCCTCGCGTCAACCAGCCGTCGCTTGTCCTCGATCCGCGCCAGCCGCGCCTTTACGTCGTCAAACTCCGACGTGGTCACTAGGTAATCGTCCTTGGCCGGAAGAATGCGCGCAATTTCCTCCTGCGTGTGCAGAATCCTGTCCGGCGTCTGCGGATGGTCACTGAACGCCTTCGCCACCAGCCCCGGCTTGCGCTTCTCCAGCGCCTGCACCTTTTCAAAGAAGGTGATGAACGCCTGCGGATCGTACCCCGCCCGGTACATATACTGCACGCCCAGGTAGTCGGCCTGCGCCTCAAAGTCGCGCGAGAATTGCAGGAACGTGATGGGAATCGCCAGTTGCGCCGCTTCGTAGATCCCGTATCCCGTCAAGTCGTAGGGCAGCATGATCTCCAGCGGAATCATGCCGATCTCCGCGTAGTTCAGCCGCGTCATCTCCCGCGCCGCATGGTGTGCGCACACGTGCGCCGTCTCGTGCGCCATCACTCCCGCCAGCTCCGCTTCCTCGTCCGCGGCCAGAATCAACCCCGAATTCACATAGAAGAACCCGCCCGGCAACGCCATGGCATTGATCTCGTCTGAATCGATCACCTTGATCGTGAACGGCACTTTGCAGTCCGAGTTCTTCACGATGTTCTGGCCGATCCGGTTCACATATTCGTCCACAACGGGATCGGTGATGAACTTCGTGCTCTTCTCAATCTCGTCGGCGAACTGCTTGCCCATCTTGATCTCGCCGTCGGTCGAGTACCAGTTGCCCAGCCCGCGCTTGCCGATATCGCGGTTGCCCACCGCGCTTACATCCTCGATGCTGCCCGTCTTGATAGGGATCATCTGGCTGCCGGGATCGACAACCTTGTTCACATCCACCGGCCCTGCGCAATCGCCGCCAACCGGCGTGGTCCCCGGCTCGGGATCCTCGTCCTTGACGTCTTTATCCTTCTTCTTGTCTTTCTTGTCGTCGCTCTTCTTGGCCTCGCAGGGAGGGAGTTGAGCACTGCTATCGGCGGTTGTAGTCCCACTGTCACTCGCAGTGGACGCTGTTCCCGAATCCGGCTGCTTCGCCGGGGCCGGCGCATCTCCGCCAACAGGCGTCGTGCCCGCAGCCGGCTGCGCCGTAGTCGACGTCGTTGAGCTTGCAGCCGGGCTCGTTTGCGTTTCGGCCGCCGGCGCGCTCGCCGGAGCCTGTGCAGGTGCCTGCGCCACGGGTGTCGTCGCCGGCGTCGCGCTGTTTTGGGAATTGCCGGCTGCGGACGTGGTCGACTGCGCCCAAACTCCAACGGTCATGGCCAGTGCAAATCCTGCCAGAACCGCCGTTCTATATCCCATGCGATCCACTGTCACCATGACCTCACCTCTGCCGCCGTGCACCCATTAGCCGCACACGGACCCGCTTCGCTCTATCACTTAGACGCAAGTATGTTCCACTTCGGCAACAAAGGCAAAGCGCCTTTTTTCCGCCCTGTGCCCCGTCCCTCACCCCCGGCCCTTCATCCCTGCTGATCGACCTTACCAGCACAAGATCCGGCCCCCCTGGGGTCCGTCCTGGGCCAAAACGAATGATTCCCTTCCTTTGACTCCCCTCCCCGGAGTTCGCACACACCGCGCGGCTCCCGGCTACTGGCTTGGGGGCACGCTGCGCTCCCTTGTTCCCTTTGTCACTGCCTTTCCAGTACAGTGAAGAAAACAGTGAGGGAGGCGCCTTGCGGCTGAGGTCTTTAGCAGCGATTTGGATTGCCGTCTGCGGAGCTGTGCTGCTTGCCGGCCAGGCCACCCCGCCGTCCCCAAATCCAGCCCCTTCCGCGGCTACGGCCAAGCCCCACAGCCACGCCAAGCACAAGCTCCCCGCCCCATCCGCCTCTTCAGCCGTCTTCGATGCCACTGCCATCGGCTCTCCGATCGCGCTCGACAAAAACTGGCGCGTCGGCATCACATCCGACCTTTCCGCCTCGTCGCCTACTTTCGATGACTCCGCCTGGGCCATTCGCGATGCCCTGCCGTCGATCGGAGAAGTCCCAGACGAGGATGTGATTGCGCCCGCAAAGATCCCGTCGGCGGCGCCTCCCACCGCCCCCGCGCCGGCAACTCCTTCGCGTCGCTATGCCTGGTTCCGTTTGCACATCCAGCTCGCTCCCCATCACGGCCCTCTTGTTCTCCTCATTGAGCTTCCCGTCTCGCACGGCACATCTGTCGAAATCGGCTCCCCCGGACTGAGCCCCGCTGTCTTCGTCAACGGCAACGAGGTCCACCCCGAGGGCCCGCACGGAGATGCGCCCGACGAGTATCAGCCCATCTCCCGCCTCTACAACCTGAATCTTGATCCTTCCGCAACCTCGCTCACCTTGGTTGTCCGGGTCATCTACTCTGCATTCGGCAAGGATGCCTATACCGGCTTCTTTGCCAACCACACTCTCTTCCTTGGCAACCCCGGGGATCTGGAGCGCGTGCTCGATCTCTGGTCCGACCGCATGCTCTTCGAGCGCTTGCCCGAGCTGATCTACTCCATCCTCCTCGCCGTACTTGCCGTTTTCCTCTTCGCGCTCTACTTCTCTGAAAAAGGTCACCCCGAATATCTCTGGCTGGCCTTGCATGAGCTTGCCGCCGCGCCGATCGGCTTTATCGAATTGGCGGGCGGCTCCGCCAGACTCACCGCCTTCGTCTGCGCCACGCTCGTGCTCCAGCTTGCGGTCATCTCCGCTTATCTCTTCTTCGAGTTTCTCGTCGCATTTCTCTCTCTCAAGCCGCGTTGGTACATTCGCGCTCTCCGTTACACCGCGCCGGTTTTGCTGGGCATGGGACCGGCCCTGCTGTTTCTCTTTCACAGCGGGGCTTTCCCCTATTTCGCCGCCATCTTCATCGCCTCTGGCCTCTGGTTGTTCGGCTGGTGCATCTTCGTCTTCGGCACTCTCATCTCCGCAGCAGTGCGCCGCAACTTTGAGGCCGGCCTCTTCCTCGTTCCGCTGGGGTTCAGCATCGTTGCCGTCGTCGACGGCATCGTCGGCTCCGTCCTGAACAGCGAAAACGGGACCTCGTACGCTTCTCCGCTCACCATCCAGGCCGGCCCCATTCCCATTCACATCTCCAACGTCGGCAACTACGCGGGCATCCTCGTCATCGTGCTCATCGTCTTCTTCCGGTATCGGCGCTTGCAGCGCGATCAGGAGCATGCCACCAACGAGCTGGCCGCCGCTCGCGGCGTGCAGGAGCTCCTCATCCCCCGGGAAAAGCTGGCCACGCCCGGCTTCGAAGTCGATTCCGTCTACAGCCCCGCCAGTGAAGTCGGCGGCGACTTCTTCCATGTCCAGACCATGGGCCGCGACGGCCTCCTCGTGGTCATAGGCGACGTTGCCGGCCACGGTCTCAAAGCCGCCATGAACGTTTCGCTCATCATGGGTGCGTTGCGCAGAATGCAGGACGCCAGCCCCTCCAGAATTCTTCACGGACTTAACCGCGTTCTCTCCGGAACCGACAGCTTCACCACCTGCCAGGCCCTCTGGTTCGGTTCCAATGGCGAGATGGTCATTGCCAACGCCGGACATCTGCCGCCCTATCTCAACAGCCAGGAAATCACTATGCCTGGCAGCCTCCCGCTCGGCGTCCTCAGCGAAATCACTTACGATGAGTCGCGCTTCTTCCTTCACCACGGCGACCGCGTCCTGTTGCTCTCCGACGGAGTGGTTGAGGCCCGTCACCCCAATGGCG
>JBEKRG010000095.1:0-17739 GCA_049518955.1 Occallatibacter sp. | reverse complement strand
GCACCTGAAATACCTGCTTCGCAATGTCCAGCCCTACAGCCGCTACCACCTTCATGGTTCGTCCTCCTCGTGGTGAGCCTATCAACTCACCTCTACGAGGCGGGTCCATCCCATTAGGTCATCACGACCAGCGTGCCACTTAGGTTGTAGTGGCAAAGCTGCTGAGACCGTTTGAATACGCGGAAATACGTGCATCACGGGCCAATCACGGGTGGAGAATGCGGGTGGAAATTCAGCTTGGTCGGTCACCATCGACCGCCGGAACTGAGTGAACCTGGGCAACAAGGAAGCGGGCCCAAAGAGCTTCGCCATCTTCTCCATCGTCGAGAACTGCCGCCGGCTCTACAATAATTCCATACATCGCTGACTCGCTAACATCCTTCCAGTCTTGGCCGCTTGTGTATTAACCTCCCAGACCTGCCGTTTACACATCAGCCGTATCCTTGTTCTGAGAGATACGATCGCTTTCCAATCGAATTCGCCGAAGTTCATTGTTTATGGTTCGGCATGCCTCCGCAAAGATGCCTACATCTACTGAGTATGCCAAAAACTGAACGCCGAGATCCATATAGCGCATTGCGGATTCAAAATTGTCAACGAATGTTCCAACAGCACGATTTTGCGCCTTACACTTTGCCACAATCGCTGACACCCCTTCGCAAACTCGGGGATTATTGATATCGCCAATCACACCCAGTGACTGTGATAGGTCGTATGGCCCGATGAAGAAAACATCGATCCCACCAACCTCGAGGATCTTGTCAAAATTCTTGATTCCCTCTACGCCTTCGACCATGCCGATAACTGCAACTCTATTCGCTTCCTCGAAATAGTCGTGCGGGTCCTTCAAGGAAAAATCGGCGGCTCTCACGAATTTGCATACACCTCGGGAGCCATCGGGCCAGAATCTCGATAGTTCAACCGCTTTCATCGCTTCGTTCACATTGCTCAGGTGTGGTATTTGAATCCCGGCAATGCCTATATCCAGGGCGTGGATGATCTCGGCTTCAGAAAGTGCAGCAACGCGTACCACTGGCAGAAGACCACTTGCCTCCGAGGCCAACACTAGCGGATATAGATCTCGCGGCGAATTTGGCCCATGCTCAGTATCAAGTATCACAAAGTCGAATCCGGCTTTGCCAATTATCTCGATAAAAAATGGGTCATTGCTTTTCGCAAATACGCCAAACAGAGTCTCGTTGTTGTGCAAGCGAAATCGCAAGTCTGACATTTTCCTTCTTCTCGAGCTAAGCCGAATTTTGACGCCTTGCCCGAAGGCCCATTTGCGGGATAGAACGTCATGACACTTGCGCTGCGCAAGTGTCAGTAGCCCAGGGTCGCCAGCTTTGCTGTACCACGACAGGATGCTCTCAATGGCTGTTGTATTTCTGATCGGCATCCCAAGCCTTTAGCAGAGAGCTAATCGATTTCTTATCCCATTGGTTCCTCCGTCGAGATCTCCGCTTAGATCAGCCCTATTCGCTGCGCGACCGCCTTCAGTTCAGTCGACCGCGTCTCGTCGAGCGGCACCAGCGGCGGCCGGACTGCCGGGGACTGAATGAGCCCCTTCCAATAGAGCACCATCTTGAAGCACGCTATGTACTGTGGCAGGGAGGCCAAGGTCACGTTAATAAACGGCAACAGTGATGAATAGAACACATCCCGAGCGGCCTGTTTCTCTCCCTTGCTAAATCGATCGTAGAGCGCCGTAGTTTCGCGCGGCAGCAGATTGGCGACACCGAGCGTAAATCCATCGATGCCGTACCCCAGCATGAGCATGGTCAACGCGTCCGTCCCGCAGAATGCCAGCAGCCCCGCATCTTTCACGGCGCTAACCTTCGCAGGATTAGCCACATTGAGTTTGATGGCACGGACTTTAGGAACTTCCTTCGAGATCCGGCGAATGACGGCGGTCGGAATTTCGATGCCCGCACCCCCGTCATAAAGCATCACCGGGACAGAAGAAGCCGTACCAATGGCCTTAAAGAACTGCAGCAGGCCCTCCTCCGTATTCATCGCAAGCGGAGAGTAATATGGGGGCGTGACTAACACATAGTCTGCTCCAATAGCGGCCGCTTCGGCTGTCGTTTGCACGACGAGCGCGGTTCCCGTATCAGCGGTACCGAGGCCTAGGGCCACCCGCCCGCGGGTTTGATCCGCCGCTGCGCGCATGACCTCGCATCGTTCTCTCGCAGTGAGTGAGAAGAATTCCCCGGTACTGCCTAATAGCAATATCCCGTGGACGCCGCCCTCGATGACATAGTCGATCATGCCTTGTAGACTCTTAATGTCGAGGGAGCCGTCCGGCATCATGGGCGTAACGAGCAGCGCCTGATTTCCAAAAATCTCTTTCGCCATCTCTTTTTCCTGACCCTCCGCTGCCCAGCTGCGGCACTTTAATAAGTTGTTTGATAGGTCGGCTCAACAGTTTATCCGATAGATTGGATGACCTGCACAGTATCCGGTGCCTTGGGCGAAAGCGCATACAACTCACGTGTCGCAATGGTCAGGAGGTCATAACCTCCAGGCCGGATCACAAGTGTGTCCTCAATCTGCAGGCCTCCCACACCGAGTTCGTAGTAAGGCAATTCGATGTTGATGACCATCCCGGGTTCCAGCACTGTGTCCGAACTCCCCTTTTGGTGGATGGCAGAGGACTGACCGGCCCCGGTTAACATCGGGGCTTCATAGAATTCGGCCCCGATTCCGTGCCCGACATGATGTCGCTGGTAGTGCGGAATACCGGATTGTTGCACGGCATCCACGCCGGCGCGAAACAGTTCACTCACCGGAACTCCCGGTTTGGTCACGCCCAAGATCGCAGCGATCCCGGTCTCCAGAGCCTCATAGTATCGTCCCAATTTTTCCGGGGGAGCGCCGAGCACGGCAGTTCGGCCGGTATCACACCAATACCCGCGATAACGCCCGCTCACATCCGAGCGGATGACGTCTCCCACCTTCAAGCGGTAGTCAGATGCCGGAAAGCTGGCGGAGCCTCGGGTGCCACCTGTGGTATCGAAGTGCCAAGGCAATATACCGCGGGCGATCACCGCCTGGCGAAACGTCATCTCCAGTTCCGCTTCGGTCACTCCTACATCAATCCGCTGAAAGCAGATGAGCATGGCTTGCTCGACAGCTCTAGCTACGAATCGCATCCGATCCACTTCGTCCTCGGTTTTTACCATGCGGATCTGCCGAAAATCTTCAGACGCCTCGCTAATCTGCCTGCCGGTCAGCGCATTGACGAGTGTTCTCCACTTGGCCGGGGACATGCCGCGCTCGTCGATCCCGATCGCCGCGCCGACATGCAGATCGTCGAGGGCATGAGCCAGCGCGGTCATTCCAGACGAGTGGTGTTTCGCCTTTTCGCGGATCGCGATAAGGTTTGCTTCCGACCCGGTTAGGGGAACGTCTGGCTGCCAGATGGTCGGGAAAGTCCCGTAGGTGTAGACGACGGAGGCATCGATAGGCCGTTCGGCGAGATGGTCCACCGCGTCGACCGGGATGATAATCGCCACCGGTCCCTCCCGCGGAATCACCCCGTAGACCTCTAGGTCGCAAAATGTGTCAATGGTCCAGCTTACGTAACCCGTCGAGTAGGTGATGTTTTCCTGACTGGAAGCGACGAGTGCGTCTAGCCTCCGCTCTGCCATAATCTTTCGTGCCCGATCAATATTGAGTAGCACCGGATTTCTCCTTCCAACTAGATGGTCATGGCCGCTGTAGTAGACCGCGATTCAGTGGCGTCAATAACGTACTTCCGAACCTCGGCTTCATCGATGTCAATCCCCAGACCGGGCCCCTCCGGCATCAGGAGGTGCCCACGCTCGCACCGGAGCGGTCGGCGGTTAAAACGTGACGTCATTTCATGCATCATTGGCTGATATTCCAGGTAGAGCAGTCCTGGGCAGGCGAGGGAGACGTGAATCGACGCGGCGAGGATCGACGCTAAGCCAATGCCCCAATGCAGCGCGAACGGAACATGAAAGACCTCACCGAGTTCGAGAATGCGGCGGATCTCCGTAATACCTCCGGCCCGGCCGATGTCAGGCTGGAGAACATCGCCCGCGCCGGCTTGGAGTATCGAAAGAAATTGATAGCGAGTGCGGTAGCTCTCGCCGATGGCGACACGCAGATCAAGCGCCTCCGCGATTCTTGCATGGCCTGTGATGTCCTCGGGATCGGACGGCGTTTCCAACCAAAAAACCCCGTACTTCTGGAGCGCGCGCCCGAGTTCAATAGCAGTTGAGGTATCGTAGAGCCATTGCACGTCGACAAGCAGGGTGACGTCGTCCCCCAACGCCTCCCGAAGTGCGCGGACATTCTCGACATCTTCGGCGACGCCCTTGCCGAGAAATATCTTCAACGCCTTGAATCCCTGGCCCACCATTTCCCGCGCATAAGCAACCCGCTCTTCAAGCGTCGGGCGGTCCAGTCCGGATAGGTATACCGGAACGGACTTGCGTCGCGCTCCGCCGAGCAATTGGTAAACAGGGACGCCGAGCGCTTTCCCAGTGAGGTCCCACAAGGCAATATCTACGCCGGCAATCGCCTCCAAGACAAACCCCGGGACGTTGCCCCGGTCCCGCATCGCGTCGTACATCACGCTCCACAGGGCGTAAATGTCCCGCGGGTCACGACCGATCAAAAACGGGCTAAAGAGCTCCTCGATAATGTTCGTGCCGATTTGCGGGGCGATCGGTATCCCCGACTCGCCCCACCCCACGAGACCGTCTTCCGTTGTCACTTTCACAATGACCGTCTCGATATTGTCCGAGAACATCGCCCGGTACTGGCCGACAACGTGATAGTGCTGTTCCTTTCCAGTTTCGGCCTCTCGTGATACGTCCAGTCCGGCGGTCACAGACGTGCCCTTTGCCGGGGGAATTCTCAACGGTAACGCCTCGATTGATGCAATCTTCATGAGCGAATCCTCTCTCGTTTTTTGGCCCAGCCCTATCGCTGCGCGTTAGCCTGGATTTAGGCGCGATGCACCCTGCGCTTACTTCAGTGAATAAGTTGTCAGAATGTCAGCTTCAGAGACATCTGGAACTCCCGATTGTCAATAAATGTCCCGGTGATCGCATTCGCATCTGGCAAACCAATCTGCCCCCAATCGCCATTGGAGCGAAGCTCGAAATTTGGCGAATTGATTATGTTGAATGCCTCGGCCCTATATTCCAATTTGAGGTTTTCTTTGATCGGGAAGCTTTTGGCCAAGGCTGAGTCGAAGTCTATCGTTCCTGGCCCACGGAGTGGAGTGCGGCTTACATTGCCGTAACGGTCTGTAGGAGGCGGGACAAAACAGGACGTCTTGAACCACGCCGACGGGCCGGGATGATCAAGTTTTCCTGAACAGACCTGGTCAGGCCAGCTTGTGGCTCCATTGGTCACTCCAGTAGCCAGATTCACGCTGAAGGGAATACCGCTTTCGAGCGTACCGATGGTGGAGAAATTCCAGCCCCCGACAACATAACTCAGGATGCCGGTGGGTGCCAGATTGTGTCCAGGTCCGAAAGGTAACTGGTATATCCAGCTCGCTACAAGCCGATGCGTGAGGTCAAACGTTGAGAGGCCATACCCAGCCTTCATATTCGTGATAGTCTGCGGAGAGGACACCACGCCGCCGCCACTATCTACGCTTATGTTGTAGTCGAGCGATTTCGAGTAGGTATAGTTAACGAGAAACTGCATTCCACGGGACATGTTCCTTTGTGCCTTGACCTGCAAGCTGTTGTAATTCGAACCATTTCCGTTCCACATGTAATAGATTTCGTTGACATTGTTGAGTGACTGGATCAGACGCCGTGAAGCCATCGATCCTGGGCCAGGTTCGACCTCATTAAGATTCATCGCTTCCAGGATATGGATCCCTCGGCTGCCCGCGTAGCCGATCTGCAGGAGTGTATTGGGAGTGATCTGGCGCTGCACGTCGAAAGTATAAGTTTCCATGTAAGGAGTCAGGTTGCTAAAGTTCTGACCGAGCACATAGGGGTTGGCCGCGTTCAATTGCGCGGTATTAGTCGGCTGAACAATCACGGGAGGGCCGAACGGATCGGCAATGGTAGGAACCGAAGCCATATCCGTTCCGAGGGGGTATTCGGCCGGCGAGTAGCTTTGTGACATAAGCCATGGGGCCTGGACGCCCAGTTCTTCGGACGCCCCGGGTGGCACCGGGAACCGGACGACAGCATAACCGCCCCGAATCACTGTCTTGCCTCTGCCTGTTAAGTCGTAGGCGAAACCGACACGCGGCGCAAAATTGAGATAGCGGGTTTGCAGACCGGCGGCGCGGGAGGTCCCGTTAACACCTGCGTAGATCATTTGGTTGGTGTTCGGGTCGAAGTTGGCAAACCGGTTGCGCTTTTCAACCGGAGGATCGAAAATGTCATAGCGAACGCCTAGGTTCAGGATCAGCTTTGAACTCACCTTCCAATCGTCCTGCAAGAACGCGGAATATGAGTTAGCCGCCATATAAAAAGCTCCTTGATCGAGAAACCCTCTCGCGCCGCCAGTTGAATACCCGAGGAGCAGCGTGGCAATGCCGTTGCCGGACTCGGCGTTGGGGTTTGTCGGGTCGTTGGTGAAGTTATCATTGAAATAGATGTCACCACGCGTCGACTCGTTTGCTTCCTGCATATCATCCGTATGGACTCCTCTGAACCCGAACGTAAGCTGATGGTGCGCCTTCAGCCACGAGATGCTATCCTCAATTTGCGAGTCAGTATCGAGAGGGTGAGCAGGAAGCCAATCCGGGCCGCCTCCCAGACCCGTATAATCCTGAATCCACAAATTGGATAATCCACTCGTGAATTGCGACAGGTTGACGTTCTGGATACCCAACCCGGTATCAGCATTGTGGCCGTAATCGGACCCGACCGAAATGGTGCCGGACCGCGCATACCCGGCGCGAAACTCATTCACCAAGGTGGGCTTAAAAATGTGGGTATAATTGGCTGCCACACCGTTCGCAGTCAGAGAAGTTTTCTGTATTCCCGATACATATGGGCCGAGGTCATATAGCTTTGCTTGGGCCGGATCCGAAGGGAGGCAGCAGGCGGATCTCCCCTGAGGCGCGACTAAATCATAGGCCTCGTAGCTAAAGCGCAAGAAGAATGAATCGTTCGGACCGAATGTATGGTCCACGCGGAGGTTGCCCCCATTGTCGTCAATAGTTCGATTCGCCGTATTGTAATAGTTCTGGAAGTTGCCGGGGGCATTCGGCATAGGATAGATGCTGGCCACCGTCGCTCCCACCGCGTTGATGAGGCCCGGCGGAATGATGTTTCCCTGAAACTGCTGGCGTACCGGTTGACCATCGACAATCGTGGTCGTGAGAGGGTTGTAGATCGGGATCACGTTGCCGGAGCTATCCGTGAAATTGCTGAAATCTCCTTGCCGCACTGCGGCGGTGGGAACTGAGTCTACATTGGAGATACCCTGAATCTGACGCAGTCCGAAGTAGTCGATGAAGAAGAAAGTATGATTGTGTCCGTCGTACAACTTCGGAATCACCAATGGCCCCCCGAATGTGGTCTCGAACTGGTTTCGAATATAGGGGGGCTTACGCTGGGTAGGAGCGGCAAAGTAATTCCGGGCGTTGAAGACGGTATTGCGGAGAAAGTCCATGGCGGAACCGTGAAACTTATTGTTGCCCGATCGGGTGGAGATAGAAACAACACCTGGCCCGCGACCAAACTCTGCCGAAAATGTGCCAATGAGTACTTTAAATTCCTCGATGGATTCGATAGATGGTTTGACCAGTATTGTGTTGAAACTATACTCGTTGTCGACGATTCCATCGACCAGCCAGGCATTTCCATTCCCTGTGCTGCCCAGCGCATTGAAATCGGAGGTGCCGCGGGGGTTGAAAGTACTGAAGCCTCCGAGATCTGTCCCCTGCACGCCTGGGGTGACCCCGGCAACTAGATACACGAGATTCCCAAAATCTCTTCCATTCAAGGGCAAGTTTTCCACTGGAGCTTGTGTAATAACTTGGCCCAGCGACGAATTTTGGGTTTCCACCAGCGGTGGCGCCGTTGTTACGGTGATTTCTTGCGTGACTACTCCGACAGTCAAGGTAAAGTCAATCCGCACTTGCTGGTCCACTTGCAGGGTTATACCGGTACGAGTCTGGGGCTGAAACCCACTCTTCTCCACCCTAACGCTGTAAATGCCGGGAATCAGAAAAGGCGCATTGTAGAGGCCACTTTCATCGCTTTGATAAACCTCTGACGTGCCCTTCTCTGTGTTGGTGATTATTACTTTCGCCGCTGGGACGGTTGCTTGCGAATTGTCCAGGACCGTGCCCATGATGGTGCCCGTGGTCACCTGCCCGCCGGCAGAAACCGTGAGCAACAGAAGAGTCCCAAACGTCAGCATCCATAGAACGAACCTGTGTTTCATTTCGCCTCCCGCTATTGGCCGTAAACCGAATGGTCTTGGATATATCACCGCGGAATGTACGAATGCAAGCTTTTTTTGAACATTCTGAAAAATAGTTCGCATTTTATCTATTTCATCTATATTATGGAATACATTTCTAAATCATCGACAATGGGTCGTTAGAACTCCAAGTAGACCGTTGCCTGGCACTTCGTTTCCCACAAGGGTGGCGTCCGTTCACTCAGCACCACCATCGGGAGCGTAGGGGAACCGAGAGATCTGTGGTTCCACCGGTTGACTGTGGAGGCTCACGAAGTTAGTTTCGCCATTTGCGGTCAGCTGGCTTGAGAACTGAGACAGAGGGGCGCGTGTACTTAGAACAAGGGAAGTCGATCATGTTAATGAACTTAAGGGGAGGGGCCGGGAGGGTCTGGGCGGTCATCAAATTAAGCGGGTACGGCCATCAGCAAGTACCTTCCGGCCCCGGGTAGCCGAACGGTATTGGGGCCGCAAATTTCTGTTTGGGCGGTTGGAGCCTTTCTCGGCTGTACTCACTGCGGATTTTTAAGACTTCGCCAGATCCATGGCAAGTTGCTCGGCCGCTGCCCGGACCGAGGCGATGATTGCCTCTTCATGCGCCTTGTCCTTCAGCCGTGTTTTAGGCATCGACGAGCTGATCGCTGCTGAAACCTGCCCGTTCAGCCCGAAAATAGGTACGCAGAAGCAGACCCCGCCATCGTTGCACTCTTCCCGATCAATCGCGCACTTCTGCAGCCGTATGTGCTCGTACTCTAGGTTCAAGTCATTTCGATCAGTAATGGTGTGTTCCGTAAATCGATAAGCCCCAAAGCTCCGCAGCAGCCTTTCCCGTTGGTCTGGAGACTGAAACGCGGTAATTGCCTTGCCCAGAGAGCTGGCGTTTGGGGGTAAGATGTGCCCCACAACGTTGCTCATTCGGATTGCATAGGGACTCTCGACCACCGCTATCACTTCGACCCGGTTGTCGAATAACGCGGCCAAGCTAGAAGTTTCGGAAAGTTCCCGGCTGAGCGCCTCCAGATAAGGCACTCCGAGGCGATGCAGCTTGCCCAACCACTGCATAGGGGTGACGGCATGGATTCCAGGGGCAAGCACGTATTGACCCCGCGCATCGACGGTTACGCACCCAAGCGTTTCTAGAGTATGCAGAATCCGGAATGCTGATGTTTTTGAAAGTTGAATCCGCTGAGCAATCTCGTTTAGGGATTGCGGCTTCAGCTCAACATGTAGAAACTCAAGAACTTCCAAAGCCTTACCCACGGCACGCGAGAAATAATGAGCACCGCCGCGCGGCCCCTTGGAAGTCGCGGTCTTAACCAATCTTTTGCTCCCGCCCATCGATCGTAAACTCTCTATTGGCTTCATGATATCGAAACCTGCCCGTGTCGCGTTTGATTTATTTCCTCCAATGTTGTTAGGGCAGCGACATCCGGGCTACCTTTCCGTTGTTGAATTTTGATCGCTATAGCCACCGAACAAGGATACATTCCGAAATCAAATAGGGTCAAGCAAAATTCGGAATCAAAAATACAAAACTGAACCGAAGTGCGCTATACTGGATGCTCCTTTCGTAAAATAGCAGCGTCAGGATGAAATCGCGTGCCACAAGATCTCCTGCTATCCGGTTCCAACTTAGCCTCGCAGCGTGCCCGAGTTCAGATGCTGGTTGTCGCTTTGATGCTTGCCTTCAGCGTGATGACCTATTTCGACCGGACAATCATGTCTATCGCCGGGCCCGGTATTATCAAGGAATTCCGCCTCTCTGAAACAGAGATGGGAAGCGTTTACTCAGCATTCATTCTGAGCTATGCCCTGCTGATGATTCCGTGCGGATGGCTTACGGATCGCCTTGGACCGTGGCGAGTGATGACAGTGATGGGTATTGGTGCCGGGCTTTTGACGGCGCTCACCGCTTTAGGCGGGAAGCCTGGCCTCGGCGTTTTATTTGGGATCGTTCCCTCATTCATCATTATCCGGCTGGCCCTCGGAGTTTTCACCGCGCCGATCTACCCTTGCTGCGGGCGAATGATCTTCAACTGGTTCGAAGTGACAAAGCGGGCGCGGATCTGGGGTATAGTCGCAGCGGGGGCAGGAGTAGGCAGCGCCACCTCATCGATCTTATTCGCCTGGATGATCGCCCGTTACGGCTGGCGTTTCTCCTTCTGCCTATCGGGTGTGGCTACGGCAGCGCTTGCCGGGTTATGGCTCTGGTATGCCCGCGACTACCCCCGCCTGCACCCGGCACTCTGCAATTTTTCCGAGGCAGTGAGCGAGCCGGTGACCGATTCCGCGCCATCCTCTAACCGTATACCGCTCCGTACACCTTGGGGCAGAATATTGACCAGTCGTAATCTACTCTTGCTCTGTATTGGATATTTCACCGTCGGTTATTTTGAATATATCTTTTTCTTCTGGATCTATTATTACTTCGGCCAAATCCGGAAAGTTGGAACAATCGAGACGGGGATGTATACAAGCCTCACCTTTATCTCCTGGATGATCATGTCTCCCCTTGGCGGATGGGCTTCGGACCGGTTGGTCGAGCGCCTAGGCCGAAAGTCAGGGCGGCGTATCGTCCCTCTCGTATGTTTGATCGTGAGCGCCGCGCTATTGGTCATTGGCATCAACCTGACGAGGCCTCTTGCCGTGGCGCTGGTCCTCGCGCTCTCATTGGGTTTCGCTTCCGCCGGAGACGGGCCGTTCTGGGCAACGGTGCTTGATATGAGCGGTGAGAACGGTGGCGCGGCCACCGCTATACTCAACACCGGCGGCAATCTCGGAGGCTTTTTCGCTCCAGTCGTGACACCTTTCATCGCCTCCTATTTTGGGTGGCCCTGCGGACTTTACGCCGGGAGCGCGCTGTTAGCTGCCGGAGCGATGCTGTGGTTTGTAGTAGACCCGGCGACAACGATTACCGAAAATATCGTTTCCCCCACTTGCACTTCCACACCCGGAGAGTTTGTGCAATAGACAAACAAACAATCTGTCACGGTGCCTCTACGAAACTGATCCGTTACTTTCCATTCTGGGGCGCTCTCAACTGCCGCGGAAACCATTTGATTTTCGGGTAAGAGACCTAGCTTGGACATGGACACAATTGCGATTCCTAAAAGCTCACGCCGATGGGATGTATTGAGCTTGGTTGAAGTGATGCTGCGGCTCGATCCCGGCGAGAGCCGCATCCGCACAACGCGGCAGTTCCAGATCTGGGAAGGCGGCGGCGAGTATAACGTTGCGCGGGGATTGCGCCGCTGCTTTGGGCTTCGCGCAGGGATTGTGACGGCGCTGGCGGATAATCCTGTGGGCCGGCTGGTTGAAGATTTCATTCTGCAGGGCGGCGTTGATGTTTCGCTGATCCGATGGGTTGCTTATGACGGCGTTGGCCGCACGGTGCGCAACGGCCTGAACTTTACCGAGCGCGGTTACGGCGCGCGCGCGGCAGTGGGCTGCTCAGACCGTGGAAACACGGCCATCAGCCAGGTAAAGCCCGGCGACTTCGACTGGGAGACGATCTTCGGCAGCAAAAACGGCACGCGGTGGTTCCACACAGGCGGCATTTTTGCGGCCCTCTCAGCTTCCACGGCGGAAGTTGCGGTAGAAGCGATGAACGCGGCGCGGGCGGGCGCACGAGCGGTTAAGGCTTTGTTGACGTGCGGAGGACGTAGCGGTTCTCTGCGGGTTGAAAGTCGTACATTTTGAAACTTCCAATCGCACCACTGTTCTGCGTGGTGAAACAAATTGAGTGGAAAAGCTTAACGGCTAGTTATGTTAGCCGAACGAAGGTGGGAGAGCTTCGCAGGGACAACACCGTTGCACCTGATAGAGGAGAACCGATGGGTGACCCATGTGAGGCAAGAGGAAGTCCCGCTCGACGCGTTAGGTGGAACCCAGTTTCAGGTGCCGAATGGAGGCCACTGGGATTATAGGCCGGGGAAGAATACCGCAGGCGGGGAAGAATTCATGTCCATCAAGAAGGCGAGTTTTGACCCGCACCATTGGAGCCAAGTGGAAATCTTGGCGGATTCTAGGAAGGGCGAGGCACGCATGGCTGTGGCCCAGCCTGTCGGAACGCGAGCACTGGAGATTCTCGATTTTCGGGATCCGGCAGCTGGGAAGGTTGGTCCTATCGCTTGGCAGATGCACAACTCAGGATTGTTCGACGAGTTCAAGGATGTTGTCATTGAAGTGGATCCTGAAATCGATGATCTGATCACTGTTCAATGAAAAAGGACTCAACCGAAATCGTTAACCAGATGCTCCTGAACTGCAGTCACGGCCCACGGAACTGCATTCGCTTTTCCGCTCCGGTGTTGTTTGTCGCTGCAAGGTGCCGGTGAAGTGTCCGATGTTTTGCACCAGCAAGATTGTTAACGTAGCGCAGTGATCGGCCCCGTCATTTCTGAACCAGACAGGAAGTCTGGAGGATTCCGGTTCTTAACACAGAAGACCAATCTTTCAGTCCGAATTGTCATGCCGCGGTCCTTCCAGTATCCTGGCTGACGGTGAAGGCAACGGATACCCTTTCTTGGCCAACTCACTTCCAAGATCCCAGCAGTCCGAACGACCGCCACGATTCCATCCCAATCGATGACTGCAACGGCACCGCAACCCGGTCGGGTTGTCGTCGAGCTTACGTGACTCTATCGTCATTGAATGAGAAACGCCGAATCACATTGAGTAGTAAACTGGACGAAATAAAGAGAATCAAATGCCTAGCGTCCTTCCGGAATACTACGGTCAACATTTCGATGCGCGACGCACAAAAGACGCGCATGGAGATATGGGCATATTGCAAGGAAACTTCGTAAGCCTGACCTTGCCTGCCGGGTCGACGCGCTTTGATCATTTGATGGAGATGAGTCGTTCGTCACATAGGCCATTTCCAATTAAGTTTCTCTCCGAGAAGCTGAAGGAGGGGCAATTCATTCGGGGCCATGTCTATTTTGGTAAGCTTGGTCGACAGATCGAAGGGATTCTTCTCAATTACCCACACTTGCGCTGGTGGTTAGATAAAGACGGCCTCGTAGTGGATGAGCCACCTTTCGAATTAGGCCCTCTTTCCGATTTTGATCGTATCGCTGGGCCGCTTTTTATCGAACATTGGAAAAACGATGAACTTTCTGCCTCTTCCTTAGAATCCATTGCGTCGACACTGGACGCGGAGGGCTTTCAGCTCAAGGATAATCTGCAGCCAGCGCAATGGAAGCCAATCTCGGAATACAACCAAAAGCATTCGAGAGTCGCAATCAGGACTTTTGCTGGTGCTGTGCGGCGTCCCCAATTCGCCCGCAGTGTGCGCCGGAGACTCTACCTCGCCCGCGACCGGTACAAGAAGGCTCTTCGCCCAGCTGAGCCCATTTTCGCAGAGATTTAAGTTGTCCGTCCCTTGCCGCTGGACAACTTTTGGGATGTCCCGCAACACCCTTTAAATACAGCCAAAGACACCGTTTTCTTGTCCACTCCGCCTGGGTATTCCTCTCCAAGGATTGATTCGCAGAACAGGAGCGAATCTGATCGGAATTGTGCCGATAAGCTCGGCTGCCACAAGCAGGGGCAAATCAATTCTCGGCCCGAGAACCCGGTCAGGGCAAAGGAGTGGCGATGGATTGCGAGAGAGCAAGCGAACTATCGATCGTTTTCTTGCCGATATCCGCATTAAAGACCAATCCGAAGAATGCGCGAACGCACAGCAAGCATCAGATTCGGCAGATCGCGGAGAGTATTCGTGTGTTTGGATTTACAAACCCCGCTTTAGTGGACTCGCAGGACCATATCATCGCCGGCCATGGCCGGGTGGAGGCCGCCAAGGTCCTGGGAATGGCCCAGGTTCCGACGATTCGCCTTGAGGGGCTTTCGGACGAACAGATCCGGGCCTACATCATTGCTGACAACAAGCTGGCCGAGAACGCGGGCTGGGACAGGTCGATCCTCGCGATCGAGTTGCAGAACCTGATTACACTTGATTGCGCTGACTTCGACGTAACGATTACCGGATTTGAGATTCCCGAGATTGACGTGATCCTCGAAGAAGCCCAAAGGGCCTCCGAAATGGAAGACCCGCTGCCGGAGCCAGTACTGGACGAGGCTCCCGTCACCGAGCCCGGTGACCTTTGGCTATTGGGCCAACATCGGATCCAGTGCGGCAATTCTCTATATGTGGAGGCCTACAAGGCTCTAATGGGCAATCGTCGAGCTGCGATGGCGTTCACTGATCCGCCTTACAACGTACGAATTGATGGCCATGCGACCGGGAACGGATCAATACATCATCGCGAGTTTGCCATGGCCTCGGGAGAAATGGCCGATGCCGAGTTCTTTGCCTTTGTAAACAACTTCTGCCACATGCTAGCAAAGCACAGCGCACAGGGCTCTGTTCATTTCATCTGCATTGATTGGAGGCACGTGGGAGATCTGATTTCGGCCGGCAAACAGAATTACGACGAGCTCCTGAACCTTTGCGTGTGGGTCAAGGACAACGGCGGAATGGGGAGCTTTTACCGTTCGCAGCACGAGTTGGTCCTGGTTTTCCGGAACGGCAAAGGGCCTCATCGGAACAATATCCAACTCGGCCAATTTGGTCGGAACCGGACAAACGTCTGGAGCTACCCTGGCGTTCAAACATTTTCCAAACAGGGCGATGAGGGAAATCTGCTTGCTGTTCACCCCACGGTAAAACCCGTCGCGATGGTCGCGGACGCAATCCTCGACTGCACTGCCCGCGGCGATATCGCACTCGATTCGTTTCTCGGCTCGGGCACCACCTTGATGGCTGCGGAGCGCGTCGGCCGCATCTGCTACGGCATCGAGATTGACCCGTTTTATGTAGACGTCGCTGTCCGTCGTTGGCAGAAGCAAACTGGCGATCTTGCAACTCATTCTGTCACTGGCGTGCGATTTAACGATATTGCCTCAAAGAAGGAGGCGCAGTATGCCTGAGCATAAAGCCGAAGATCTCATCGGCTACGGGAAGCCCCCGCGTCAATCCCGTTTTCAGAAGGGCAAGTCGGGAAATCCGAAAGGCCGCCCGAAAGGTTCTAAGAACCTCGCGACCATCGTTATCAAAGAAAGCCGGCAGCGCGTACATGTGAACGGCCCGCGCGGCTCCCGCACGGTGACGAAGTTAGAGGCTGCCATGATGCAGCTTGGAAATAAGTCCGCGCAAGGTGATTTGCGCGCTTCCCGTGAATTCTTCGGACTCATTCAACGGTCAGAGGATACCGTCAACTCCGGCGGCACTCTTCCAATTACTGAACTCGACCAACCGGTCGTTGAAAATCTACTTCGCCGGATGTCAAACATCCGCTCGTCGCCAATCGAGCAAGACCAGGAGGACTCACAATGACCACCCCTTCTCCGCTCTCCACGGCCGAATATCATGCGCTTCTGCGCAGGGATCTCGATGCGTTCATTGAGCGCGCCTTCTACGAGCTCAACCCTCAGTCAACCTTCCTGCCTGGACAATATATTGAATTACTCGCCGCGACACTCGATAAATGTCGCAAAGGGGAAACAAAACGGCTGATTATTAATCTCCCACCTCGCACTTTAAAGTCGCACGCGGCGAGCGTAGCGTTCCCCGCCTGGCTGCTGGGGCACGACCCGACCATTCAAATCATCTGCGCAAGTTACGGGCAGGATCTCGCCGACAAACACGCGCGCGACTGCCGCACCTTGATGAATAGCGACTTCTATAGACGACTCTTCCCTGCTGCGACTCTCTCCGATGCGAAGCTAGCGGTCAACGACTTCATGACTGTGGCTCAGGGGTTTCGCATGTCGACCTCCGTCGGCGGCGTGTTGACGGGCCGCGGCGCCGATGTGATCATTCTCGACGATATTCTTAAGCCCGAAGACGCGCTTTCTGAAACGCGTCGCAAGGCGGCAAACGAGTGGTATTTCAGCACACTTTTGAGCCGTCTGAACTCGAAAGAACACGGCGTCATCATTATCGTGATGCAGCGACTGCACCAGGAGGACCTGGTCGGGGAGGTAACCGACCGCGAGCCATGGGAAGTGCTTTCGCTGCCGGCGATCGCAATCGACGACGAGGAATATCTTTACGAGAATATCTTCGGGGAGAAAAGTTTTGAACGGAAAGCGGGAGAGGCCCTTCACGCGGAACGCGATTCGGTCGAAACCTATCGGAAGATTCGCGAGGCAGTCGGCGAATACAACTTCCAAAGCCAGTATCAACAGAGCCCAATGTCTCGCGAGGGCGGCTTAGTCAAGAAGAGCTGGCTCAAGTTCTACGAGCCAGGTCAGTTCCCAAGCGATTTTTCGTGGACTCTTCAGAGCTGGGACACGGCATGCAAGATCCGCGACACGAATGATTACAGCGTTTGCACAACCTGGAAGCTGATTGGCAGGAACTATTACCTACTTGATGTCTTCCGCGAACGCCTGACCTACCCTGAATTGAAAAGGCGCGCCATCGAACTCTTCAAAAAGTTCCAGCCCTTCAAAGTCGTGATCGAAGATCAGGCTTCGGGAACCGCGCTCATCCAGGAAATAACCACGGAAGGAGTCTACTGCGCCGAAGCATACAAACCCGCACCCGGCAGCGATAAGCAAGTGCGTTTCGCCGCCCACTCGATCAAATTCGAAAACGGCCGGGTGTTCCTTCCGAACCAGGCGCTCTGGCTCGACGAGTACATCCGCGAGATTACCGGATTCCCCGGATCGAAGCATGACGATCAGGTGGATTCGACATCGCAGGCCCTCGAGAGCCTTGAACCTTATGCACGATCGCTGGCGGTTTTCGAAGGACTCGAACGGCTCTGTTCCCGTCGCTACCCAATCGAATATGGCGGTTGAAACAGGCCACCTATTCAGCCGCTTTTGGCAATTTCTGCCTTGACTCTTTGCCCTAACAGAGCGGAAATGGACTGCCGGAGAAAGTGGTCCATTTTTGAGCCCGAAAGCAACCCTAAAGCCATCGCTGAATCAGCAACTTGCGGCCCTGCCGAAGATGGACCGCAAGGCCCTCCGCCGACTCTGGGAGCGCCTCTTCCTGAGTCCCCCAAATCCCGCTCTCCGGCGTGAGGTTCTTATCCCGATCATCGCCTATCGGCTGCAGGAAGTGGCATTCGGCGGCCTCAAAGGATCCGTTGAAAGGCAGCTTCGCGCACTCGTTCAAGACGGCTCCCAGGGAAGCAAACTGATCGAAGGGCTGACGCTCCGTCACAAGGCCGGAACTCGCTACGTTCGTGAATGGCAGGGGAAATTGCACGAAGTCTCAGTTCTGCCTGAAGGCTATGAATACAACGGCCACATCTATCGGAGCCTTTCAGAGATCGCACGCAGCATTACCGGAAC
>JBEKRG010000094.1:0-21083 GCA_049518955.1 Occallatibacter sp. | reverse complement strand
CTCAGGCTTCAGCACCATCCCTTCGCCGCCACCAAACGGGCGATCGTCCACCGTGCGGTGACGGTCGTGCGCGTACTCGCGCAGATCGTGCGCCTCCACCGTCACTAATCCATTCTTCAGCGCCCGGCTCACGATCCCGTGCGCAAACACGCTTTCAAAGAACCCCGGAAAGATGGTGACAATGTCGAACCGCATGCTTTTGATGATAGAAGCTCGGCGCTCTCTGCCCGCATTCACCTGTTCAAGCATCGCCCATGGCGGGGCGATCTGAAGATGCTCGTGAGTTAGGCGACGCGCGAACCCACAATGTACAAGGCGCCCGGCTTCGCCGAGAAGGCGGCGACCGGTTCCGGGATAGTAAGCACCGGCGACGGCGCGTCGCCCAGAATGACGTTGAATTCTTCGGCCGTAACTGGGCGTCCATAAAGCCAACCCTGACCGTAGATTTTCTGTGTGGCCGGAGAGAAATAATCGGCCTGGGAGCCGGTTTCAACGCCTTCCACGACCACTTCCAGATTGAGCGATTTGGCCATGGCCAGGATCTGCGGAAGAATGGCCACGGCCACCGACTCAGTGCCGATCACCTTGGTAAAGGCCTTGTCGATCTTGATGGTATCTGCAAACAAATAGAGCAGCTTATCCAGATTCGAATTGCCGGTGCCGAAGTCATCGATATGGATACTGTGTCCGCTGCTGCGCAGGATGCGGATTGTCTCCATGGCCTCGTTGCCGTTGGCGGCCGACCGTTCCGTGATCTCAATGACCAGGTTCTCGGGCTTGACCTTTGCCTGCTTCAGGCAGTCCTCCAGCATGGGCAAAAACTGTGGATCGACAAGGTCCGCCCCGGCCACGTTCACGCTGAGACGAAAGGCGGGGTGGTTGTGGAATATCTTGGCAAAGTCGCGCAACGCACGATGCAACACGGTTTTCGTGATCCCTCCCACGATGCCCAGCGCCTCGGCGATCCCGACAAAGACATCCGGTTCCACGTCATTGCCTTCTTCGTCGGTCCACCGCGCCAGCGCTTCTGCCCCCACGATGTTTTGCGTAGACAGATCGACAATGGGTTGATAAACCACCTGCAATTCGTCGCGTTTTATGGCGCGGCGAAGTTGCTGACTCAGATCCCGGCTCCTGTTGTATGCGAATGAAAACACCATTCCGCACAAGACCCCGAGCAGGCCTCCCGCGAAAGTGCCCCCCGCAACTGTCCCGCTCCCGTGATGCAATGCATCGGAGACGGTTGTAGTGACAGTCACGCAGTTAAAGTGAAGAGTGGAACAACGCGTCGCATAGAGCGTGTTTCCCAGCCGGCCTGACCCGTCTGCGTCCAAATTCGGCTCAGTGTCTTTCGGCGATGCAGTGACCCCGGGCCCCAATTGCGTTCCGCCAGTGTCTTGTGCTGCGGCAGAAAATTCCATCGAGATGGGTTCCGGGCTGGGAGGCAGGTTCGAGGCCAACACCACATAGGCACTGCCCAGTTGCAGGGCCACCCTCTTCAAGCTGGGATCCCGCGTCGGGGCGAGATTGCTGTACGCAATCGTGCCATCGTTCCATTGCACCGCCGAAGTAAATGGACCAATCGATCGGGCCGGGCGGCCCACTGTGGCAGAACATTCGATGTTTCCGCCGTGGATGCGCCCGGCATCTTTTATGTATTCCGAGCGGAAAACGAGCCCGCGAAAATAGCTAATTTCAGCTTCTGAGCAATAGGAATAAGGCGAAGCCTTCAGTACATTCAGGAGGCTGCGCGCCTCTGAAAACGATGCATTATCCTGTGCTGCCGTGAGCTTCAAGTACTGATCAAGCCAGTTTGTCGCCTGGTGGAGTGCGAGGGCACAGCCCAGCAGATAGCCGGCAACCAAACCGCCTGCCACCATGGCGACGGCGACCGCCCGGGCGACCACAACGCGCTGCATTGGAACTCGACTCATCAAAATGACCGGCGAATATCTCCAGGGCGCACATCTTTCGCAATTTTTCCCTTCTTCTACAGTTAACCCGCTACATCGGAATGGGCAATAACCCCTTTCGGGCGCTGTTTGTTACTTCAGTGACATGCTCGTGCTACGACCAATGGGTGAGAACGCCATGCTCGCAAGCCGCGCGCCTCGGCGCTTCGCGCTGCGCTGAACCAGCCATCGCCAACCGCGCCGCCCATGACGCCAACGTCCGCACCCGCAAACCCTTCGCTACAAGCTGCCGGCTGCCCCCGCACGTCCTTAGCAATGGCCAAAAGCTAGTAGCTAGAAGCTGCTTTCCGGACCCACAGCCGCGCCGTCACCACTCCAAAGAGAAATCCGCCGACGTGGGCCAGGTACGCCACGCCGCCCGTCTGCACCGTCGCCACCGAGCCGACCACGCTCAGCAACTGAAACAAGAACCAAACCCCGATCAGCAGGACTGCCGGAATATACGTCACGCGGATGATGATCAGGATCCACACCAGCGTCCGAATCCGGTCTCGCGGATAGATCACGATGAACGCGCCCATTACCGCCGCAATCGCTCCGCTCGCGCCCAGGCAGGGAATCCGCGAACCGGGGCTGCCCGCAATCTGAGCCAGCATCGCCACCACGCCGCCCAGCAGATAAAAGACGATGTAGCGAAACCGCCCCATCGCGTCTTCAATGGCCGGGCCAAACGCCCACAGAAAAACCATGTTCCCCAGGATGTGCAACCAGCCCGCGTGCATGAACATCGCGGTCACGATGGTGATCAAGCGGTGGCCGTGCTCAATCCGCAGGGGAATCACCGCCCACCGATTCACAAACGCTTCGCCGCCCTCCAGCTCCAGCAGAAACAAGTATGCGTTCGCGGCGATGATCAGCGCCGTCATCCACGCAAAGCCGCGCGTCCTTCGCGATGCGTCTCCCAGCGGTATGACCGTTCCCACGTTGCCTCGCGTTCTACCTCGTGCAAATGATAATCGCCCATTGCGCGTCGCAGGCCCACGCCGAGTCTCAGCAGCAGGAAATTGCCTGGACAGCGTCGACGCGTCAGAGCAGGTTCTAGAAGATCTTTTTCCCGAACGCCGAGCAAATCAATTGCACCGCCAGCTCCGCGGTACGGTTGTGTTCATCCAGGATCGGATTCACTTCAACCAGCTCCAGGCTCAGCATGCCCCCGTGGTCGGCCAGAATCTCCATCGCCAAGTGCGCTTCGCGATACGTCGCTCCGCCCGGCACGGGCGTGCCCACTCCCGGCGCTTCTTCGGGATCCACCCAATCCATATCCATCGAAACGTGATAGCCGGCAGTCCCGCTGGCCGCTGCCTTGATCGCTTTCTCCATCACCGCGCGCAAGCCGAGCTCGTCGATGTCCCTCATGGTGTACGCAGTAATCCCGGCGCGCCGGATGTTCTCCCGCTCCGCCTCATCGACATCGCGTATGCCTACCAGGACCGTGTGCTGCGGCTGCACCTTCGGTTGCCAGCCGAGCAGGTTGCTCAACTCCGACGGTCCCATCCCCAGCAGGGCCGCAAGCGGCATGCCATGCACATTGCCGGTAGTCGATGTCTCCGGCGTGTTGATGTCCGAGTGGGCATCGATCCAGATGAGCCCCACTGGCTGCCGCAGCGCGCGAAAATCGTTGGCCACGCCGGCCACGGTGCCCGCGGCCACCGAGTGGTCCCCACCCAGCACGATCGGTGTGGCCCCGCGCGCCAGCGCCTGCTGCACGCGTTCGGCAATCTCCTCGTCGCACTGAGCAATCTCCTTCAGAAGGCGCGCATGCGCGTCGCCTCGCCGCATTGTCTCGGCAACGGGCACCTACACGTTGCCTAGATCGGTCACATGGTGGCCCAGCGCTTCCAGCTTGGCTTCCAGGCCGGCCACGCGCAACGCGGAAGGACCCATATCCACGCCGCGCCGCTGCTGTCCCAGGTCCAGTGGCACACCGATCACCTCAATCTGCTTCGCCGCGCCTTGCCGCGAATTCGCATTCCGTCCCAATGCCGCCGCTGATTGCTGATTCATTTGTCAGTCCTTGCTTTTCGCAGCAACCCCCTGCCGCCTGCGGTCTCCCCGCGCCATCATGCTAGCCTACCGCTCCCCGCCCTACTTCATGTCAACCCCACGCCGCGTTTCTGGCGGGGGTTGGATCGGCTAGTCGGGTTGCGGCGGCGCGAAGGGCCACTGTCGGAAGCGGTGGGCGCGGAAGAGATAGATCGCTGTTCCGGTGATTGCGATCGCGATGGCGCCGTAAAGCTCGAAGAGGCCGCTGCCACCTTTTGCCTGGGCACGGCGGGGATCGAAGAGCATGAAGGCGAAGCCGGCCATTGCGGCGAGCGGCGGGAGCGGGTAGAGAGGAATGCGAAATGGACGGGGGAGATCGGGACGGCGGATGCGGAGCAGGATGACACCGATCTGTTGCAGTGAGAACTGGAGCAGGATGCGCGTGATGACGAGCATGGTGATGACTTGCGCGAGCGAGAAGAAACAGAAGAGAGCGCCGACGAGGCCGAGGGCGACTAGTGAGCGATGGGGAATGCCGTAGCGCGGGTGAACGGCGGCAAGAAAGCGGAAGTAGTTGCCATCTCGGGCGGCGGCGTAAGGGACGCGCGAGTAGCCGAGCTGAAGAGAGAAGACGCTGGCAAAGGCAGTCCAGACGATGAGAGCGGCGATCAAGTAGCCGGCCCAGAGGCCGAAGGCGGAGGAAGCGATGTCGGCGACGAGCTGCACGCGAAGGGCTGCGGATTCGGCTGCGTGCGTTGCGGCGGAGTGGAGCGAGGGCAGGACCGCGAGGTTCATGAGGACATAGAACGCGGCGACAAAAAGGATGGAGAGAAGGATCGCGCGGGGGATGGTGCGCTCAGGGCGGCGGACTTCTCCGCCGAGAAAACAGATGTTGTAGTAACCCCAATAACAATAGGTGGCGAGGAGCGTGGCCTGGGCGAGGCCGCCCATGGAAAGCGCCGTGGAGAGCGCAGGGGCTTGCGGCATGTGCCAGCCGCCGGTGGCCGCGGCGTGCGCGAAGCCGGAGACGAAGACGCCAATGAGAGCCGCGATGACTCCGGCGAAGAGGATCCACGCGAGGCGCGTGATGGAGCTGAGGTTGCGATAGAGGAGCGCGGTGACGAGAAGACACGCGGCAGCGGCGGCGAAGTTCGAGTAATGGAGTGCGGGAAGCGCGGCGATGGGAGCAGTGTCGAGGCCAGGCCAGAAGACGGCGAGAAAACCGGAGAGACCGATGCAGCCGGAGGCGATGGAGAGCGGCGCGGTGAAGCCGACCTGCCACACGTAGAGAAAACTGAGCCAGCGGCCGGGGCCTTTCGGGCCGTAGATCTCTTCGAGGAAGGCGTAGCTGCCGCCGGCGCGTGGGAAGGCTGCTCCGAGCTCGGCCCAGACGAGGCCGTCGGCAATCGCGATGACAGCGCCGAGCACCCAGGCCCAGACGGAGAGGCGATAGCCCGCGGCGGCGATGACGAGAGGCAAGGTGATGAAGGGGCCGACGCCGATCATCTCAAGCATGTTGAAGAGGACGGCAGAGCGGAGGCCGATGCGCCGCTCGAGCGTGGCGGGGAGTGCGGAGCTTGAGGCGGGAGGGATCATCGGTTGGCTGGTAATCAGCTTATTACGGAGGGGCGGCGGGCATTGACGAGTGAGAGTGCGGTCGAGGAGACTGGGTGATCAAGCAAACGTGTGCAATAAGGGGTTTTTGCGGATGATCGAGAAGGATAAAGCGAGCGGGGGGCGGGTTGCGCAGGGCGGCGCGGGCCGGCGCGCGCCTCGGCAGACTTCAATCAAGGACATTGCTCGGATGGCACGCGTGTCGCACCCGACGGTCTCGCGCGCGTTGCAGAACAGCCCGCTGGTGAACGCGGCGACGGCGGCGAAGATCCGCAAGATTGCAGAAGCCGCGGGGTACAGGCCCAGCGCAGTGGCGCGCGGATTGGTGACACGGCGGACGCGGACGGTGGGGCTGGTGGTGACAACAGTGGCCGATCCGTTTGCAAGCGAGGTGGCGTGCGGGATCGAGCAGGCGGCCAACGATCACGGGTATGCGGTGTTTCTGGCGAACTCGAATGCCGATGCCGAACATGAGCGCAAAGTGGTGCAGGCGCTGGCGGAGCGGCGCGTGGACGGGATCATCGTGACGTCGTCGCGCGTGGGGTCGGATTACCTGCCAATGCTTGCGGACCTGAACGTGCCGATGGTGCTGGTGAACGATCAGTACCCGGGAGAGTTTGTGCACTCGGTGATGATCGCGAACGAGGATGGAAGCCGGGCGGCGACGGAGCATCTGATCGATTTGGGCCACCGGCGCATTGCATACGTGGGCGACCGGAGCGGCTATCAAACCGAAACGGAAAGGCTGGAGGGGTACAAGCAGGCGTTGTGCGCGGCGGGAATCGAGTTTGATGCCGAACTGGCAGTGCACGGCGACGGACGGCCCGAGGGGGCTGCCGAAGCAATGAAGGCACTGCTGAAGCTGGCGGAGCCCCCGACGGCTGTGTGCTGCTACAACGACATGACGGCGCTGGGAGCAATGCGGGCGATACGAGCGCATGGGCTGCGCGTGCCGGAAGATGTATCGGTGACGGGATTCGACGATTTATTTTTCGCGGAGTATCTAGAACCTCCGCTGACCACTGTGCGGCAGCCGATGCGGCGCATGGGAGAGATGGCGATGGAGAATTTGTTGAAGCTTTTGTCGGGAGAGGATTCGGTGGCGCAGGTGAAAGTAGAGGCTGAGTTGGTGGTGAGGAAGTCAACGGGAAGAGCGGGAACGAACCCCGGTCTCAGAATCGAGACCGGGGGCACCCGCACCCACGCGGGGCGCCGCGATGGCTGAGAACGGAGCAAGAAACGGAGGGCCGGCGCAACTGACGCCACTGATCGTCTTCTGCAAGGACACGCCGATCCTTCCGGCGATTCGCAAGCCGGAGTTTGTGGAGCAGGCGATTGCGTCGCGCGGCAAGCTGGTTTATCTGCTGACGGGCGATCCGGACAACGTGGAGTCGATGATCGGGAAGATTGTGGCCGCGGGGAAGATTCCGCTGGTGAATCTCGATCTGCTGAACGGATTCTCGCGGGATAAATACGCAGTGAACTACCTGAAGCGGTTGGGGGCGAAGGGCATTATTTCGACGCATCTCGATCCGCTGCGGCACGCGCTGGCGATTGGGCTGTACGGGATTCAGCGGACTTTCTTGCTGGACTCGGGCGCGATGGATACGATCAGCAACCAATTGAAGAACACGCCCGTGCATGCACTGGAGATTCTGCCGGCGCTGGTTGCGCCGAAGATGCTGGCGCGGGTGCGAGCGATCTCGCCCGATTTGCCGGTCGTTGGCGGAGGACTGATCGAGACGATGAAGGAAGTGGAAGAGTTGCTGGCGCAGGGATTGAGCGCAGTGTCGACGAGCAACCCCATTATGTGGATCAAGTAGCGGCGCTACTCCGTATCGGGGTTGGGGAGGATGATGTCGCGGACGATGGAGTTCATTTCGACGACGGCGGAGATGAACTGGCGGAGGGTGCGGCGCGTCGAGCCGAAGGTGTCAAACTCCGCGGGCGTGAGGCCGTTTTCCGTGTAGGCGCGTTCGAAGTCGGGAAACTTGCGGAGCAATGTGTCGACGATGCGCGGGTCGACAGGATTGTCGATGCGCGGAATGACTTCGATGTCGCTCTCGTTGTAGCGGCGCTGCCAGGCGCAGGGCGGAGAGATGACAACGTCACCGCCGATGAACTCGCTCCAGTGCATGTGATTGCGGAAGGCGGCTGAAAGCAGGCGCAGACGGTAGCCTCGTTCGCGATAGATCTTGTAGGCCTTTTTGAAAACGGCGACGCCAGCCCACTCGAGATAACCGGGATCGACGGAAAGATTGTGCTTGTCGTGGAGGACCTTGAGCCAGTCGTCGAGGCGGCCAACCATGAGCGTGCAGATGGGGCCCATGGTGGAGATATCGAGGCCTTCGGCTTCGCGGCGCTTGAGGCCACGCTCGACGGCCTCGGCGACGGCAATGGCCTGAGGGAGCGTGAAGCTGACAGTGGCGTTGATGCTGATGCCGCGGTAGGTTGCTTCCTCGATAGCTGGAATGCCGGCGCGCGTGGCGGCGATTTTGACGATCATGTTGGGCGCAAGCCGACTGAAATGGATGGCCTGCGCGAGCATGGCCTCAGTGTTGCGGTAGTTGCGAGGGTCGGTTTGGATGGAGAGGCGGCCGTTGCGGCCTTTTTCGCGCTCGAAGATGGGCAGGAGCAGACGCGCGGCATTTGTGGAGATTTCTTCGACGATGCGCCAGGAAAGGTCGTCCTCATTGAGGTTGAGCTCGGCGGCGGCGAGCTCGAGGATGCGCGGCTTCCAGACGGCGAGTTCCTGTTTCAGCACCGCGACGGCGATGGAGGGGTTGCAGGTGGCGCCGACAGCGCCATGCGAGATGGAATAGTTGAGGTCTTCGACAGAGGCCGAATCGTTCCACAGGCAGGTGGGTGTGGTCTGCGTCATTTTATGGAGCGGGCTCTTGAAGTTGGCCATAGGGGCGGCGGAAGTCCTGCATCCTCCGTGAGATGCAAACGTGTGCAAGGAAACGGTAACACCACGGAAAGTTGACGGTCAAGGGTGCGTTTGGAACTGCGACGAGGCGTCTGCGTGGAAGGCTGCAATCGAGGATGTGGCGAGATGGGACACGAGCTGTTTTACTGCCCGCGAATTGTACCTATAAAAGCTTAAGAATGTGTGGCTTGCGTGGACTGATTTTTCCACTGAATTGAAGCTATTTCGCAATTGACAGGAAGAGGGTATTTTGTGAAAATCGTAATTGTGCACACGTGTGCATCGATTGCGGCATTTTGTTTGCGATTCGAACTATCCGGTGCGGGCATAAGCCGGACTTCCCCCTTTCACTTTGGACACTTTTAGCCCAGGAGAGATGATGAGTGAGTTGTTGATCCGGCCGGACAAATTCCGGAACCGGACCGAAGATTTTGGATACGAATTTCTATCTTTTGCGACGCGCAAGTTGGAGGTTGGTCAGAAATTCTGGAGCGAGACGGCCGGAAGAGAATTGGCCATAGTGGTCTTGGGCGGCGTTTGCTCAGTGACCAGCTCGCGAGGCGATTGGCACGGAATCGGTCAGCGCGAGACAGTTTTCGATGGACTGCCCTATACGCTTTATCTGCCAATCAGGACGACGTTCACGGTCAGCGCCGATACGGCGTGTGATTTGGCTTTTTGCTACAGCAAGGCCGAAGAAGAGTACCCGGCACGGCTGGTAACACCGGCACACGTGGGAATCGAAATTCGAGGGGGCGGAAACGCCACACGGCAGATCAATTCCATGCTGCCGCCGGGTTTTCTGGCGCAGAGGCTGATGGTGGTGGAGGTATTCACGCCGGCGGGCAACTGGTCGAGCTATCCGCCGCATAAACACGACGCCAACAATCCACCGGAAGAAGTGGATCTGGAAGAGATCTACTACTACCGGATGGAGCGGCCGGAGGGATACGCGATCCAGAAGGTATACACAGCGGACCGGCGCATCGATGAGACGATGACGGTGCGCGATGGCGAGCTGGTGCTGGTTCCGGAGGGATACCATCCGGTGGTGGCTGCGCACGGATACAACGTGTATTATCTGAACGCGCTGGCGGGTTCGGCGCGGTCAATGGCCTGCTCGGACGATCCGGATTATGCGTGGGTGAAGAGCAGTTGGAAGGAAAAGGACCCGAGGCTGCCGATGGTCAAGAGATAGGGCCTAAGGGACTAGGGGCCAAGGGACTCGGCGGGATCGAAGTGCAGCGGGGGAGCGGGCATGAAGACGCGGCGCATGACGATGGCTCAGGCGCTTATCGAGTTCCTGAAGCAGCAACATGTGGAACGGGACAGCCGCGAGCATGCGTTCTTTGCCGGGATGGTGGGGATCTTCGGCCACGGAAACGTAGCCGGGATCGGCCAGGCGCTCCAAGAGAATCCTGATTTTCCCTACATTCTGATGCGCAATGAGCAGGCGGGAGTGCACATGGCCGCGGGGTTCGCGAAGGCGAGCAACCGGCTGCGCACGATTGCGTGCACGTCGTCGATCGGGCCGGGCGCGACCAATATGATTACCGGCGCGGCCCTTGCGACCATCAACCGGCTGCCGGTGCTGTTGCTGCCCGGAGATATTTTTGCGCGACGGAATGTGGCGCCGGTGCTGCAGCAGCTGGAGTCGCCGGCTACGCAGGACACTGGCGTGAACGATTGCTTCAAGCCGGTGTCGCGCTATTGGGACCGCATCTACCGGCCCGAACAACTCATCACTTCCCTGCCCGAGGCGATGCGCGTGCTGACTTCGCCGTCCGATTGCGGCGCGGTAACGCTGGCGCTGCCGCAGGACGTGCAGACCGAAGCCTACGATTATCCCGAAGAACTGTTTCGCAAAAGAGTGTGGCTGATCCGGCGGGGCGAACCGGACCGTGAGTCGCTGGAGCGCGCAGTGCAGGCGATCAAGCGCGCGGAACGGCCGCTGATTGTGTGCGGTGGCGGCGTGCTGATGAGCGAGGCCTCGCAGGCACTGTGCGATTTTGCGGCGAAGACTGGGATTCCCGTGGCGGAGACGCAGGCGGGCAAGGGCGCACTCGCATGGGACCAAGCGCAGGTAGTGGGAGCGATCGGAGCGACGGGGTCGCTGGCGGCGAACCGGCTGGCAAACGCGGCCGACGCAGTAATCGGAATCGGTACGCGCTATTCCGACTTCGCGACAGCGTCGATGACGGCGTTTCAAAATCCAAACGTAAAGTTCATAAACATCAACACTGCGGAGTTTGACGCGTACAAAGTGGGCGCGATTCCGGTGGTGGCTGACGCGCGCGTGGCGCTGGAGCAAATTGCCGGGACACTGGGCGCCTACAAGGTGAGCGCAGCGTATGCGGCGGAGATCGCGGAGCTGAAGGCGATTTGGGATGCGGAAGTCGATCGACTGTTTCATCTAAGTGGACAGGGTTCGGGCGGCGAGCGCAAGCCGGCGCAGAGCGAAGTGATTGGCGCGATGGGTGAGGCGGCAGGCGAGCGGGGCGTGCTGGTGTCGGCAGCGGGCAGCCATCCTGGTGACCTGCACAAGCTGTGGCGCACGCGCACACCGAACGGATACCACATGGAATATGGCTACTCGTGCATGGGATACGAGATTCCCGGGGCGATGGGCGCGAAGATGGCTGATCCGACGCGTGAGGTTTTTGTTTTCCTCGGCGATGGAACATATTTGATGGCGCCGAGCGAGATTGTGACGGCAGTGCAGGAACACATTAAGATCGTGATCGTGCTCGTGGACAATGGTGGATTCGCGAGCATTGGAAGTTTGAGCCGGTCGCTGGGGCAGGGCGGCTTTGGAACGAGCTATCGCGCGCGGGATGCGAAGAGCGGACAGTTGGACGGCGAACCGATGAAAGTGGACTTTGCGGCGAATGCGCGCAGTTTGGGCGCCCATGCAATCAAGGCTGGAAGGCTGGACGAGCTGAAGCAGGCGCTGAAGGAAGCGAAAGCGACGGACCGGACGACAGTGATCGTGGTGGAGACGGATGTGTCGGCAAGCGTGCCGGGCTACGATTCGTGGTGGGACGTTGCTGTGGCGGAGGTTTCAGAGTTGGAGAGCGTGCGCGAGGCGCGGGCGAAGTACGAAGAGGCGCGCAAGCGTGAACGGCATTTTGTTTGAGGAGAGGTCGAGATGGAGCGTTTGCAGAATTTCATTGAAGGCGATTGGCGCACTTCGAGCGCGAGAGAAACGCTGAACGTGATCAACCCGGCGTCGACCACAGTGCTGGCGGAGGTTCCGCTTTCGCCGGCTGCGGATGTGAACGCAGCGGTGGAAGTGGCGCAGCGCGCGTTTATCGACTGGCGGCGGACGCCGGTGGTGGATCGCGTGCAGCCGCTGTTCCGGCTGAAGACGCTGCTGGAACAACACCGCGACGAGCTGGCGCTCTCCATCACCAACGAGTGCGGCAAGACGCTGGCCGAGAGCAGGGCGGAGATTGTGCGCGCAGTGGAGAACGTAGAGACCGCGTGCGGCATGCCAATGATGATGCAGGGGACGAATTGCGAGGACATCGCCGCCGGCATCGACGAGCACATGATCCGGCAGCCGCTGGGAGTGGTCGCGGCGATTGTGCCGTTCAATTTTCCGGGAATGATTGCGTTCTGGTTTTTTCCGTACGCCGTGGCGGCCGGGAATTGCTTCTTACTGAAGCCGTCAGAGCGTGTACCGATCACTTCGCAGAAACTATTTGCGCTGATTCAGGCGGCGGGATTTCCGCCGGGCGTGATGCAGCTTGTGAACGGCGGGCGCGAGACGGTGAACGCGATTCTCGACCACCCGGGCATTCGCGCAGTGAGCTTTGTGGGATCGACGGCGACGGCGAAATACATCTACAGCCGGGCAGCAGCCAACGGAAAACGCGCGCAGTGCCAGGGCGGCGCGAAGAATCCGGTGGTGGTGATGCCGGACGCGGATATGGAGATGACGACGCGGATTCTTGCCGATTCCGCGTTTGGATGCGCGGGACAGCGGTGCCTCGCGGCCAGTGTGGCGATCACGGTGGGCGCGGCGCGTCCGAATTTTACCGAACTGATTTCTGCGGCGGCGAAGAACCGCAAAACGGGATATGGAGCCGCGCCGGGCGTGGAGATGGGCCCGGTGATTTCGGCCGAAAGCAAGACGCGGATCGAAGGACTGATTGCAAAAGGCGAGCAGGCGGGAGCGCGCGTGATTGTGGATGGGCGCGGAAAGAAGGTTCCCGAGTACGAGGACGGATATTTTGTGCTGCCCACAGTGCTCGACGACGTTCCGCCTGACTCCGAGACTGCGCGGACTGAGATTTTTGGGCCGGTACTAAGCCTGATCCATGCACAGACGATTGAAGAGGCGATCGCGCTGGTGAACGGGCGCAGCTACGGAAACATGGCGTGCATTTTTACGACCGACGGCGCCAACGCGCGGCGCTTCCGGTACGAGGTGAACGCCGGAAACGTGGGCATTAACGTGGGCGTGGCGGCGCCGATGTCGACTTTTCCGTTCAGCGGATGGGGCGACAGCTTTTTCGGCGACCTGCATGCGCAGGCGCAACATGCGGTGGAGTTTTTTACGCAGACGAAGGTTGTGGTGGAACGCTGGCCGAAGGAGTGGAGCAGGAAGTTCTAAAAGCAGCTATTAGCCGTTAGCCTTTAGCTTTTAGCTCCGACGAGGGGGAACGGGCTGAGTACGCCGAGAAGGGCTTGAGCTAAGGGCTAAGAGCTGATGGCTAAAAGCTCGGAGTTCGTAAGGAGAACACATGAAAGAACTGTTGGTGGGGAATGCGCCGTGCTCGTGGGGCACGCTGGAGCATCAGGATCAGAGCCAGTCGATTCCGTTTAACCAGATGCTGGATGAGCTGGTGGAGACGGGATACACGGGGACGGAGTTGGGCGACTGGGGTTACATGCCGACTGACCCAGTCAGACTAAGCGAGGAACTTGCGAAGCGCAACAACATCGTGATGCTGGGCGCGTATGTGCCGGTGGCGATGAAGAATCCAGCGACCCACGCGGAAGGGCGCCAGAGAGCAGTGAAGACGGCGAAGCTGCTAGCCGCCGTGGCAACAACGCAGGCGCCGTACCTGGTGCTGGCGGACGATGCGGGCACCGATCCCGTGCGCACCAAGCGCGCAGGGCGCATCCGGCCCGAGGACGGCTTGAGCAAGGACGAGTGGAAGACCTTTGCTCGCGGCGCGGACGAGATTGCGCATGCGGTGTTCGATGAGACGGGATTGCGGACGGTATTTCACCATCATTGCGCGGGGTATGTGGAGACTCCGGACGAGATTGAGCAATTGCTGGACAAGACGCACCCGGATCGGCTGGGACTGGTGTTCGACGCCGGCCATTACGTGCACGGGACGGGTTTAGAGGATGGCAATTTGTTGCCCGCGCTGGAGCGCTTCAAGGAGCGGATCTGGTACATCCACCTGAAGGACCTGGAGCCGAATGTTGCGCGACGCAGCCGCGACGAGGAGTGGGATTACTTTACGGCGATGCGGAATGGCCTTTACCCGGAGCTCGGCAAAGGGTGCATCGACTTCCCTGCCCTGTTGCGCTGGCTGGCCGCGCGCGACTACAAAGGATATGCCCTGGTGGAGCAGGATATTCTGCCGGGGATGGGAACGCCCAAGGAGAGCGCGGCGCGCAGCCGCGAATATTTGCGGTCGATTGAATCGAATTTCACGCAAGAACAGCCTTTCGCTGTTAGCCGTTAGCTTTTAGCTTGTTCGAGTGAGAACGCGGATCGTGAGTTAACCGATGGACGAGCTGAGAGCTTAGGGCGAGAGCTGAAGACTGCTTTTTTTGAGGGGCACGATGAGCGGAAAGAAATTGCATTTTGGAATCATAGGTGCGGGGCGGATTGGGAAGGTTCACGCGGAGACGCTGGCGTTCCGGTTGCCGGAGGCGGAGATTGTGTGCATCGCCGACGTGGATCGCGCGGCGGCCGAGACGCTGGCAGAGCGGTGCGGTATTCCCAAAGTAGTTGCGACCGCCGAAGAAGTGATTGGCGACCCAAAGGTGGAAGCGGTGCTGATTTGCACGCCCACCGGAACGCACGCCGATCTGATTGTGCAGGCGGCAAAGGCCGGCAAGCAGATTTTCTGCGAGAAGCCGATCGCGTTCAGCCTGGACAAGATCGATATGGCACTCGAAGCGGTGAAGAAAGCAGGCGTGAAGCTGCAGATCGGGTTCAACCGGCGGTTCGACTCGAATTTCAGGCGCGTGCGCGGAGCCGTGGCGAGGGGCGAGATCGGCCAGCCGTGCCTGATGCATCTGATCAGCCGCGATCCCGCGCCGCCGTCGATCGCGTATATTCGCACTTCTGGAGGGCTTTTTCTGGACATGATGATTCACGATTTCGACATGGCACGGTTTTTGATCGGCGACGAGGTGGAAGAGATCTACACCACTGGAGGAGTGCTGGCTGAACCTGAAATCGGCGAGGCAGGCGACCTGGATATGGCGGTGGTGGTGTTGCGCTTCAAGAAAGGAACGATCGGCACGATCGATAACAGCCGCAAGGCGGTGTTCGGGTACGACCAGCGCGTGGAGATTCTGGGCACCAAAGGCAAGATCGCGACGGAGAATCGTTTCCCCAACGAAGTGGTGGTGAGCACCGGAGAATCGGTCTACTCCGATTTGCCGCTGAAATTCTTCGTGGACCGCTATCCGGAGAGCTTTGCGCAAGAAGTTGCGGAGTTTGTGCAGGCGGTGATCGACGACAAGCCAACGCCGGTGACAGGCGCCGATGGACGCGTGCCAGTGGTGATGGCGCTGGCGGCGAAGAAATCGTTTGACGAACACCGGCCGGTAAAGCTGGCCGAGGTGTCGGCGTGAAGCGGTCGAAATTGGTTGCGATCCTGACCGACGTGCACCTTTGGGTGCCTGTTGTTGTGCTCATTCTGGGAACCACGCTGCTGATGATGTTGAGGTGAAGGGATGAGCAAGACGACGACCACCGCGCCAGCGCGGTCCACTATTACCTTGCACAAGCTGGGCGTGTTCTGCGGGCTCTCGGCGGCGGTGTGGCTGGGAAGCGCGGAAGCGCCGACGAAGCTGGTGAACGAGGGATTCTCTCCGTTCCTGATTTCGATGGGAATGGTGATGGGTGCGTTTGTGGCGCGCTGGACGATTCCCACGCTACTGAAGGGCACGGGATTCGTTTTCGTGGATCTGAAAGAGAAGCCGCACCTGATGGTGTGGGCGCTGGTGGGCGGAATGCTGTGGGCTGTGGCCAACACGCTGACGATTTTTGCGGTGCGCAACGTGGGCCTGGCGATTGCATTTCCGCTATGGAACACGAATAGCCTGGTGGGACTTTTCTGGGGCTGCCTGCTGTTCAAGGAGTTGCGCGGATCGCGACCAAAGGACTGGGCGAAGGTGATTGGCGGGGCGGCGGCGATTGTGTTTGGCGCAGCGGTGCTGGCCATTGCAACGGCGCAGCAAAACGCAGGAACGCCGGGCAAGGCTGCGATCGGAATCATCGCCGCGTTGGGCGCGGGCGTGCTGCTGGGCACGATGTACATTCCCTACCGCAAGGCGTACATCAGCGGCATGAATCCGCTGTCGTTCGTAACGATTTTTACGTTTGGCGAACTGGGAACGGTGTTCCTGCTGGGATGGATTTTCTACGGCGGCACGGCTCCGCTGCTGGCTGAGCTGAATCGCGCGCGGCCGATGTTGTTCTGGCCGTTTGTCGGCGGATTCTGCTGGGTGATCGGCGACCTGTTCCAGCAGTACGCGGCGAAGTACATCGGCATCGGGCGCGGCATTCCGCTCTCGAACACCAATCAACTTTGGGGTCTGGCGTGGGGCGCACTGGTGTTCGGCGAATTCGTTGGTCTGACGACGGGTAGCAGGGTTCTGATCATGACTGGATCGATCATCATGATTGCAGGCGCTGTTTCGATCAGCATGGCTGCGCCGCCGCCTTCGGAGATGGAGAGCTGGAAGGCGGCGATGCATCGCGAGTGCGACCGTTATGGATTGGACAGGGAGAGCGTGGCCGCCGTAGTGGCGGGGAACGATCCGCTGGCCGACAACAAGCATCCGCGGCGGTGGTGGGAGATTCTGATTTTCACGGTTGCGAGTGGAGTTTTTGTGTGGCTCGCCGTCGGCACACGCGCGCAGCACATTTTCGTGAACGTTCCGTGGATGATTGTGCTGATTGTGGGCACGATTATTCCGCTGGGGCTGTGCGGCACGCTGCTGTGGAGAAGGACGAGGTTTTCGTAGGCACGGCGAGTTTGCATGCGCCGGCGCCCACGCTGGCCGGTTGGCAAGTTCGCGAATCTTTCGATACACCAGCAATTCAAGTGAGCTGAGTTCGCCGGACCCCTGCACCCGCCGCAAAGCTACAAGACAGCGACCTTGCCTATCTGATTGTAAATGCGTGTGTTAAGTGCATTCTTGCCCGTTCCCCCGAGGCGTCATCGCTCGATCAATTCGAGTCGACCCGGCGCAGCAGAGGGCGAGTTTCCTGCGCACCAAAACAAGGAATCTTGCGACTCTTTCAGCGGGTATGAAGAGTGAACCTTGTCACATCTGGCGATGCGTGCCGGGGCATAGAATTACGGCGGTGCCAAGGTGTTCCACACCTTTGAATTTCTGTGTGGTGCGGCGGCACTTTTGCATAATCCCCAGGTGCGGACATGGCGACACAAGTAGAAATTGAGAAAAAGAAGACGATTGGCGACAAGATCGCCGAGTTGGCGGCGAAGCGCGCGGAGCTCGAATTGGGCGGTGGCCAGGAACGCATCGAGCGGCAGCATGCGTCGGGGAAGCTGACGGCGCGGGAGCGCGTGGAGAGGCTGGTGGATCGCGGCAGCTTCGAGGAGATCGGACTGTTTTGCCGGCATCGTGCGACGTACTTCGGCATGGCCGAGAAGGAACTGCCGGCCGACGGAGTGGTGACGGGATGCGCGACCGTCGACGGTCGGCTGGTGCATTTGGCGAGCCAGGATTTTACGGTGGCGGGCGGGGCCGCGGGCGAGACCCATTGCAACAAAGTGGCCGAGATGATGGCCATGAGCCTGAAGACCGGCAGCCCGTTCGTGTTTATCAACGACTCGGGCGGCGCACGGGTGCAGGAGGGGATCGATAGCCTGGCGGGATACGCACGGGTGTTTTACAACAACGTGATGCTCTCTGGGACGGTGCCGCAAATCTCTCTGATCTGCGGGCCGTGCGCTGGCGGTGCGGCGTATAGCCCGGCGCTGACGGATTTCGTGATCCAGACCGAGCAGGCGCGGATGTTCATCACCGGCCCCCAGGTGATCAAGCAGGTGACGGGCGAAGAAGTAAGCGCGGAGGAGCTGGGCGGGGCGCAATCGCAGATGCACTACTCGGGCGTGGTGCACCTGATTGCACGCGACGACAATGAGGCGATCGAGCTTTGCCGGCGACTGCTGAGCTTTTTACCCGCAAACAATATGGAAGATCCGCCGCGGCTGCCGTTCAGCGGGAAGTTGCGAGCCGACGCGGAGATGAGCGAGACGGTTCCCGTGGATCCGAAGGTAGCCTACGACGTGCGCGATGTGATTGTGCGCGTGGTGGACAACCAAGTTGCCGCGAACATGGTTATTGGCTTTGGACGATTGCAAGGGCGACCCGTAGGGATAGTGGCCAACCAGCCGTGCGTGCAGGCCGGGGCACTGGACATCGATGCATCGGACAAGTCAGCGCGGTTCGTACGGTTCTGCAACGCGTTCAACACTCCGCTGCTGACCTTTGTGGATGTGCCGGGATTCTTGCCGGGCGTGGAGCAGGAACGCGGGGGAATCATCCGACATGGAGCGAAGCTGCTGTTTGCATATTCGGCTGCGACGGTCCCGAAGATCACCGTAGTTCTGCGCAAGGCTTATGGCGGCGCATACATCGCCATGTGCTCCAAGGGGTTGGGAGCAGACCGCGTGGTGGCGTGGCCTACGGCAGAGATTGCAGTGATGGGAGCCGAGGGCGCGGCCGAGATTGTGTTCCGGCGGGAGATCGATGGGGCCGAGGACAAGGCTGAGCGGCGGAAAGAACTGGTGGACGAGTACCGCGAGACGTTTTCGAATCCTTATGTGGCGGCAGGGCGACGGCTGGTGGACGACATTATCGATCCCGCGGAAACGCGGCGGTACGTGGCGCGGGCGTTGGAATCATTGCACGGCAAGCGCGAGTTGCGGCCGCAGAAAAAACATGGATTGATTCCTCTCTAAGCGGAGGCAAGGCATGAGGATGCATTGGGCGGAGTGGGCGCTGCTGACGACGATTGCGGGCGCGGCCTGCGTGGCCGTTTATGCCGCAATGGCGAGGGTGATGCGGCGGGCCGTGGCCGAGAAGCAGCGAGAGACCGATCGCCAACTAAGCGCGATGGCCGCGACTGTGAGTGCGTTGCAGGCCCGCGTGGCGGAGCTTGGCGGGTTGCAGGCACAGCAAGTAGAGAGCGCGTCAGCTTCTGCGAAGGCAGACATTCTGGCGGCGCAGAAACAGGAATCTCCAGAGGCCGAGACCGTCGCGGTGCTGTCCGCGGCGGCAGCGACATTCCTTGGCAAGAAGGCGCGCATCCGCTCGGTGCAACTGCTGCCGGCCGAGCAAAGCGGCGCGGGCACATGGGCGCAGCAGGGACGCGCGTTTGTACAGACCTCGCACAATCCGCGCTCCAGAGGATAAGCGCGGCAAAAGGATTTGAGAAAGCGAGCAGCACGTTGAAGCTTCAGATCACGATCGACGGGAAAGCCTACGAGGTTGATGTCGAGGTATTGGAGGACGACGAAGATGTAGCGGCCTCGGGCTACGCTCTGCGACCTGCGGCACACGCAACCGATCCCCATGCGCAAGGGCACATAGAGGCGTGGGACAGCGCAGGGAAGATTTGCCGCAGCCCGGTGATGGGTTTGGTGATCAAGGTGCTCGCGGAACCGGGACAAGCCGTTGAGTCCGACGAGCTGATGCTAGTGCTAGAAGCGATGAAGATGGAGACCAACGTGACGGCGCCGCGCGCGGGAATCGTGAAGAGCGTACACGTAAAGCCAGGCGACCCGGCGAAGCTGAATCAATTGCTGCTGGAGATCGAGTGAAAACGAACGAGGCGGTCGATGGCCTGGAGCGAAGGGTCGAGATGAATGAAGTGGATGAGGAGTTGAGGGTCGAGGAGTTCAAGCAGGTTCCCGGGATCCAATTCGTGGACCACGTGGCGATCGCGGTGAAAGCGGGCGAGCTTGAGGTCCAGGTAAAAGCTTACGAGAAGCTTGGATTCAGAGAGATTCATCGCGAAGAAGTGCGCGGAACGGATCAAGTGCGCGAGGCGCTCTTGCAGATTGGCGAGGGACCGAATCTGATTCAGTTGTTGGAGCCACTTTCTCCAGATTCGCCGGTGCAGAAGCTCATCGACAAAAACGGCGGGCGCGGCGGGTTGGCGCATGTGGCTTTTCGCGTGGAGAATGCAAAGCACGCCTTCGACGCGATGCAGGCCGAGGGATTTCAACTGATTGACAAAGCTCCGCGCAAAGGCTCGCGGGGCACGACGGTGTTTTTTGTGCATCCGAAGTCGCCGGCCGATGGAGCATTCGGATTCCTCATGGAGATGGTGGAGGACCCAGAGGGCAAATGAGAGAAGGCGGCAATGGAACATTTGCTTGAGGAGTTTGCTCCGGTCAGCACGGCGGAGTGGGAAGCGGCGATCGCGCGGGACTTGAAGGGTGCGGATTACGAAAAACGGCTGATCTGGCGAAACGAAGAGGGGTTGGCGGTCAAGCCGTATTATCGCGTCGAGGATCTGAAGAATCTGGCGTACATGGAAACGACGCCGGGAGCGTTTCCCTACCGGCGCGGTGCGCGCACAACAGGCGATTGGCAGATTCGCGAAGAGATTGGCGCGGAAGATGCGGAAACGGCGAACCGCGAGGCATGCGCCGCAGTGGCGGCCGGCGCCGAAGAGATTGCATTCAGCGGACTTTTGGTTGAGAGCGCCGATGAATTGAATGTACTACTCGCGAATCTTGACGAAGTTCCCGTTCATTTCGAGCACGCCGACGACGGATTGCTGAAGCTGTTGCTCGGAAAGCTCCGCGCGGGACGACGCGCTGCGCGGGTTTCGACGGGATGCGATGCGCTGGCTGGTGTGGACTTTGCTGCGGAGACGATCAATGGCGCGCCGGATGGATTTGTGCCGTTCACCATTCATGGGGATGTTTTCGAGGAAACGGGAGCAACGGCAGCAGAAGAGGTCGGTTTCAGTTTGGCGTCTGGCATCGATTTTCTGTGCACTTTGCAGGAGCGAGGCGTCGATTCGGGCCGAGCGGCATCGGCGATTGAATTCGATTTTGCGATGGGCTCCAATTATTTCTTTCAAATTGCCAAGCTGCGGGCGTTTTGCATGCTGTGGGCTCGCGTAGTCGAAAGCTTTGGCGGCGCTCGCTCAGAAGCTCGGGCGCACATTGCGGCACGCACTTCGCGGTGGAACAAGACGCTCTACGATCCGCACGTGAACATTTTGCGCGCAACCACCGAAGCGATGGCGGCGGTTCTGGGCGGCGCGGATTCGGTGATGGTGGCCCCATTCGATGCATTCTACAAACAGCCAGATGAAGCGAGCCGCAGGCTGG
>JBEKRG010000093.1:0-18111 GCA_049518955.1 Occallatibacter sp. | reverse complement strand
CGACGGAGAGCATGACCTCGAAGATGCGCGAGGTTTTTTCCTCGATGATGGCGCGGGCCATATCCAGGCCGTAGAGCATGATGGGCATGGAAAGCAGCAGGAGCAGGACAAAACTCTTGTAGAAGGGGGCGATGCCGCTGCTTTTTCCCGATTTACCTTCCTTGCTTAACTGGAGCGTTTCGATGGGGACCCACTTGAGAGCGGCAGCGACGTCATCCGGCTTCATCCCCCCGGCAAGCAGGCGTTCATTGACGATTCCGCGGTTCAACTGGTCCTGCATCGCTCCGATATTGGCGAAGCCGACGGAGGCCAGCGAAGTATAAGTAGCGGTAATGGCTCCAGAAGAAGAAGAAGATTCGATGGAGAGAATTCCGTCGATGGACTTGGCATGGAGCTGTTGGAGCAGAGCCGCGCGATTCTCCAGGGATGCCGGGGTCACGACGTCCACGGTGTACTTAGCATGGGTATCGAAGAGCATCTCCCGGCGAACCTGATTGGCGAGCGATGCATCCTGCGCAACGATGGCAATATGAGCTCCGGTACCGGCCTTGCTCCCAAAAAAATAGCTGGCCGCCATTCCGCCAACAATCAACAACGGCAATAGCACCGTGGAAAAGATAAAGGCTCGGCCACGAATCTGCTCGAGGTACTCGCGGCGGGCGACGAGAAGTATGTTACGCATTGGCCTTGCCTCCCACGGTTTGAATGAAGATTTCCTCGAGTGAAGGCTCGACGAGTTCGAAGCGATAGATTCGGGCCGCAGAAGCGGCGAGGTGAAGGAGCTTTTGCGCGTCGCCGTGGGGCTTGAGAGTGATTTCGGCGTGGCCTGAGTAGTTGTTGGCCGAGGCGATTTCATCGGACTTGAGGAAGTCGGCGCTACCTTCAAACTCGACGATGACGCGATTGCGCTCGTAGCGGCTTTTGATCTCTCGCAAGTTACCGCTCAGGACGGCCTCGCCGTTGTTGATGAGGCAGATGGAATCGCAGAGTTTTTCAACCTGGTCCATGCGGTGCGTGGAGAAGAGGATGGCTTTGCCCTGCGACTTGAGGTCGAGGAGAGCGTCCTGGAGCAGCGTGGTGTTGACGGGATCGAGGCCGCTAAAGGGCTCATCCATGACGACGAGGCCGGGGTCGTGGAGCAGCGTAGCGATGAATTGGATCTTCTGCTGCATTCCCTTGGAGAGCTCTTGCGTCTTCTTGTCGAGGGAGCCGGAGATTTCCATCCGCGAGGCCCAATCGCCGGCGCGCTTGCGGGCGGCTTCCCGGGTGAGGCCGTGAAGCTCGCCGAAGAACACGAGCTGATCGAGCACCTTCATTTTTTTGTAGAGGCCGCGTTCTTCAGGGAGGTAGCCGACTCGGTCGAGGTTGCGACGGTCGAAGGGTTTTTCGAAGAGGCTGATGCGGCCGGAATCGGGCATGGTAATGCCCATCATCATGCGAATGGAGCTGGTTTTGCCGGCGCCGTTGGGGCCGAGCAGGCCGAACATCTGGCCGGCATCGATGGAGAGCGAGAGGTCGCGGACAGCGACTTTGCTGTCATAGGCCTTGGTGACCGAGGCGAGCTCAACAACCGGCATGAAGGCTCCCGCGGTGGTGGGGGATTGAATGCATGGTGGAGCGGCGTGGTGCTTCAGGAGAAGTGTAGCAAAGGTGGTGAAGACGAGGGACGAGGGGACTACGAGACTGCGGGGCTGCGAGACAAAGGAAACAGCAGACAGGAAATAACAGACGGGAAACAGGAAGCGAGATATTTGCCGAGTTAGGGCCCGGAGAGAATTTGCTGGATGGTGCGAGTGGCGGGGTTATACTGCAACAGCCTTCCATCCCCCAAGAAGGATAGTATCCAGGGAAAGGTGATCCCCAATGGCAAGTTATATGGTGCAGGTGTCGTACACCTCAGAGGCGTTGAGCGCGTTGATTGCGAAGCCGCAGGATCGCGCGGGACACATCGGCAAAGTGATTGCCGGTCTGGGCGGGAAGTCGATTGGGTCGTGGCTGGCGTTTGGCGACCACGATCTTGTGATGATCGTCGAGATGCCAAACAACGTGAGTGCCGCAGCTCTATCGCTTGCAGCTGCCGCGGGCGGCAGCTGCAAGACGGTGAAGACGACGCCGCTGCTGACGATCGGGCAGGGATTATCGGCGCTGAGGAAAGCGGGCAAGTCGGGGTACAAGCCGATCGCAGCGGCCAAGAAATAAATTCAGAGGCTCCCTGAAGTTGACTACGCCGGATGCGCATTGACGGTAAGCGTGTGGGGAGAGGTGTGCGCGGATTGCGACGGCGCCCGCTGATGTTCGCGAGCGCGATGCTCACATGAGACGGCGGCGAACGAGGTCGAGAGCGAATTGTGCGGCCCACTCGCGGACGCGCTGGCGATCGCCGCGAAACGTGCGGTCGATTGCGTCGGTACCCTGCGCGTCAGAGACGGCGATGTGGACGAGGCCGACGGCTTTGGAATCGGTGGCGCCGGTGGGGCCGGCAATGCCAGTGACGCCGAGGCCAATGGTTGCGCCAGTGCGGGCGCGGATGCCGCTGGCGAGGGCCTTGGCGACTTCGGCGGAGACAGCGCCGTGCTTCGCGATGAGATCGGGCGGTACGCCGGCGAATGAAGTTTTGAGCGGATCAGAATAGACAACCGCGCCGCCGAGAAACGAGCGCGAAGCGCCGGGAACCGAGGTGATGCGCTGGGCGATGAGGCCGCCGGTGCAGCTTTCCGCGACGGCGAGCGTGGCCTGGCGCAGCCCGAGATAGTACAGAACGATCTGTTCAAGCGTGTCGCCCTGCGAAGAGTAGAACCACTCGGCGAGGGCGTCTTCAATGAGTTCGGCAAGCTCGTTGACGCGCTCCTCAGCAGCTTCGGCGGAGGACTTGGAGCAGATGAGAGTGATTTGCAGGTCGCCGGTGTGGGCGAGGAGCGTGGTTTCGACATCGGTGTAGGTGGAGTAGATGGGAGCGAGGAGCTTGTCGGCTTGCGACTCGGGAATCATGGCGGCCTTGAGCGTGCGGACGGCGATGTTCCGAGGTGGGGCGATGGCGCGCAGGCGAGGCAGACACTCGGCGTCAAAGAGCGGAGTGCATTCATGCGGCGGGCCGGGAAGGAGCATGACGAGCTTGCGAAAGCCGGAGAAAGTGACGTCGAGCCACTGGCCGGGCGCGCTGCCGTTGGGATTGGGAAGAACGGTTGCGCCTTCAAGAACGTCGGCCTGCTTGAGATTGTTTTGCGGCATGGAGATGCGCCACGTGGCGGCGCGAGCGTGAAGGGCGGCGACCTGCGTGGCGTCGCGGCGGAGGGTGAGCGAGAGAGCGTCAGCGACGGCTTCGCGGGTGAGATCGTCTTCAGTGGGTCCGAGGCCGCCCATGAGGATGAGAATGTCGGTCCGGGTGAGAGCGGTCTTGATAGCGCTGATGAGATCGTCGCGGCGATCGCCGACGATGGTTTTGAAGGCGACAATGACACCGATCGCGTTGAGCTTTTCCGTGAGATAGAGAGAGTTGGTGTCCTGGCGGAAGGGGGTGAGCATCTCGGAGCCGACGGCGATGATTTCGCTCTTCATAGAGGCAGGGATCAAAGGCCAGGGGTCAGGGATTCGAGACTTAGAAAAGGTTCAGGCCTTCGACGCCCAAGTCCACATCATAAACGGCTTCGTTGGTGGCGAGGATGGTGGTGCCGAGGGGCGAGAAGGCGACGCCGATGAGGTTGGGGGCGGCGAGAACGAGCGAAGCGTCGCCCGTGGGTGTGACGCGGACCAGTCCGTGGCGGCCATGGAGACAAGCAGCGACGTAGACATCGCCTTCACTGGAGACGGCAAGGCCCTGGGGACGACCGAGGCCGCGATACCAGACGCTTGTATCACCGTTGGGCTTGATGGCCCAGATGGCTTCATTGGACGAGAGCGAGGGAGCGGTAACAAGGAGCGTGCCGGCGGCGTCGACCGCGAGGTGATAGGCGGCGACGCTGGCTTCGAGCGTGGCATGAACGAAGATCTGGCGCTCGCGGTTGATCTTGAAGATGGTGCCGCTGCGATCGCCGACAAAGAGATTGCCCTCGGCATCGAAGGCAGCGCCAGTGGCGACGCCCATACCTTCGACATACTGCGTGAACTCGCCGGCCGCATCGACGCGGTAGACGTTGCCTTCAGCGCGCGAGGTGACGAAGAGGTCGCCATCGGGATTGAAGGCGAGGCCAGTGGCATTGAGAATTCCGGTGACGAAGGGAGTGGCGCGGCCGTCGGGCGAGACGCGGACGACAGAGACGGGTGTTTGCTTGCCGCGCGGACCGGAGATCGTGGCGTAGACCATTCCGGATCGACTGACGGCAGGACTGGTAACGGGATGGAGGCCGTCATTGAGCTGGCGGGCGACGCGGAGGGCGGCTGGGTTGGCGGCGCCGGCGGGAGTGCGGACTTCAATGAGTCCGGCAGAAGCTTCAGCGGGAACGCGAAAAACGAGCCGCGTGGGACGGCTCATGAGGATGTGGGCCGTCTGATTGTCGACGGCGACAGAAGGCATGCCGAAACCGTTGGGACCGAGAGAGACTCCAATCAACTCGACTTCGCCGTTCGGCAGAGCAGCGGAGGGGAGAACCTGGTCGACGCGAGGCAGGTGGCCGACGGGAGGAACGGGTTGAGGGGAGGAACGAGCCATATCAAAACCAAATTCGAATCAAAGACGCTATACCCAAAGCATACAGTCCGGCGGCCACGTCGTCGAAGACGATGCCCCAGCCGCTGGGAAGGCGCTCGAGCCGGCGCACGGGAAAGGGTTTGGTGATGTCGAAGAGGCGGAAGAGGGCGAGGGCAATGAGGCCGTGTCGCCAGTCGGCTGGCGTGAAGAGGAGGGTGATCCATTGGCCGGCGACTTCGTCAATGACGACAAATTGGGGATCGTGGCCGCCGCTTTCGCGTTCGACGATGGTGGCTGCGGGAATGCCGAAGACGAGCGTGAGGGCGATGCCGGCAAGAAGCGCGATGAGAAGGGTGAGCGGGCTGGGATGGGCGAGCCAGGCGTATGCGGCCCAGAGAAGGACGGCGGCGACGGAACCCCAGGTGCCGGGGCCCGGCTTGAGGAGGCCCGCGCCGAAGAAAGTGGAGACACCCCAGGCCCAAGGGGTTTTCTTCATGGTTTGCAAGGGAAGAACGCCAGACTCGGGCGGAGCTTTCTTACTGCTCATTCGAGTCTCCGCCGCGATTGCTGCCGAGGCCGCCGAGATCTTCGAGGACTTCGGGATCAAGAACGGGAGAGCTGATTTTGTAGACGCCGGTGGCCCATTTGCCGAGATCGATTTTGCGGCAGCGGTCACTGCAAAAGGGAAAATCTTCGTCGGTGGGGCGGACGATCATTGCGCAAGTGGGGCAATGGAGGAGCTTGGCGGATTTTTTGCGGGGCGACATATGTTGGCGCGGAAGCGAATGCCGCGTTCAACAAATATGGTAGCGCGGAAAGGCCGAGGGCAGTGTGTCGTGGATCGTGAACCGTGAAAGGGCTACCTCTTCCCGAGCAGGGTTTGCAGACGCGCGAGGGCCTCCGTGCGGGCGGTGGTGTTGGCGGGGTTGGTATTCGTTGGATCTTCACCAGCGCGCATGAAGCCGTGGCCGGCGCCATCGTAAATCACTGGGTCATACTTTTTGCCCGCGGCGGCCATCGCTGTTTTGGCGTCGGGGACGGTGGAAGAGATGCGCGCGTCGCTGCCTGCATAGAAGCCGTAGACGGGGGCGGCGATGTTCTTCATGGCATCGGCGGGCGGCGGAGGGCCGTAGAAGACGAAGGCGGCGGAGAGGTTTTGACGCGTTGTCGCGAAGCGGAAGGATTGACCTCCGCCCCAGCAGAAGCCGATGACCGAGAGCCTGCCGTTGGCAGAGGGGAATCTTAGTGCGTAGTCCGCGGTGGCATTGAGGTCGGCGGTGATGGTAATGGGATCGAGGCCGGATACGGCCCTGATCACCGATTGCTGATCGGGGAATGCGCTTGTGCCACCGCCGTTGGGGCCGTTGCCCGAGAGCAGGTCGGGTGCGATGACGATGTAGCCCATGGCGGCAATGTCGTCGGCCATGGAGCGCGCCCAGTCAGAGAGGCCGAAGATTTCGTGGATGAGCAAAACGACTGGTGCCTTGTGGCTGACTTCGGGATAGACGACGAAGGCGTCGACAGTGCGCGAGCCGTATTTGACCTTGACCCACTCCTGGTGGCGCGGGGATTTATCGAGGATGGCTTTGGCCCAATCCTGCGCTTGGGCGCGGGAAGCGGTGAGGGCGAGCGCGGCGCAAAGAACGAGGGCGGCGGCGCGGGCGAGGCGGGGAAGCGGGTTTTTCATGGCGGAAGGATAGCAGAAAGGCGGGGAACAAGGGAGTGAGTGACCGAAGGGACAAGGGAGCAGGGCGGCCTGAGAAAAGTGCGACTACGCTTCATTTCTTCCAGAAGGGTGAGCGGCCAATCCACTGCATGTCGTATTGGTTCATGAAATCTTTCGTGGGTGCGAGTTCGGGATGGGCCGCAGCGTCAATGAAGTACTGCTCCATTTTGTCGGCAGGCGAGAAGGCGATGAGCATGTGCGCGGGTGAGCCGGTAGCGGAGAAGGTGTGAGGGATGCGGCGGGGAGCAAGGATCGACTCACCGGGGCCGAGTTGCAGACGACGATCGCCGACCTGAAAACGAACCTCTCCTTCCATCACATAAAACCATTCTTCCTGTGACAAGTGCATATGCAGGGCCGGGCCCGTGTCGGGCATGAGATTGCTGTGCTCGATGACGAGAAGGTTACCGCCGGTGTCAGATGGGACAACTTTGAAGGCCAGCGAGCTGAAACCGAGGGAGTGAAGATGGCCGGTGCGGTCCTCGCCGGCGGGAACCGGATGCAGCGTAGTAGCGGGCGGCGTTTCAGGCGAGCTTTGCGCGAAGACATTTTGGAAAGCGATCGCGGGAAGGATGGATGCGGAGGATTTGAGGAAAGTGCGGCGTTGGATGGGCATGGGGGGATGATACTGTGGGCGGCGGCGTAACCGCCGGAAAAAATCGGCTGCTATAATGGCGCGAAGATTCGGTCCCCTATTTCTCCGCCATGTCAGCCATACGATTCGGCGAATTTGAGCTCAACGAGCAGACCTTTGAGCTGCGCAGGAGCGGCGCGCCCGTGCGGATTCAGCAGCAGCCGGCACGCGTGCTTGCGTTTCTTCTGCAACATCGCGGGACGCTGGTGACGCGCGAACAGATCCGGCTGGCCATCTGGGGTGAGGACACTTTTGTCGACTTCGAGCAGGGGCTGAACTTCTGCATCCGGCAGATCCGGCTGGCGCTCAACGATCAGGCTGAAAACCCAAATTATGTGGAGACGCTGCCGCGACTGGGATACCGATTCGTCGGGAAGATTGAAAAAAGCGGGGCCGGCGAAGCTGTCGCGACTGCCCGGGATGAGAAGAAACTGCGGATCGCGGTGGTCCCCGTCGAGGAGCTTTCAGGGAAAGAAGGCGACTATTTCGCCGCCGGATTGACGGAAGACATGATCTCCGCACTTTCGCGGATCGATCCCGCGAGGCTGCGGGTGACTTCGGTTCCGAAGCTGGAGAACGGCGAGGGAATGGCGGCGCATCTGGATCGGCTGCAGAGGGAGCTGAACCTGGATTACCTGTTGCGCGGGTCGGTGCGACGTTCGGGGGATACGCTGCGCATCAGCGCTCAATTGCACGATCTGCGCGACCGATGCGTGCTGTGGTCGGAGACGTACGATCGCAAGGCCTACGACTTGTTGGCGGTGCAGGAAGAGGTAACGCAGCGTGTGAGCGAGAGCCTGGCGGTGGAACTTTTCCCGAGCGCGACGGTGGGCGCGCGAAGGTATTCGAAGTCATCGGCAGCTTACGATGCGTATCTCAAAGGCCGATTTTTCTGGCACAAGATGACGGCGGACGCGATCGGGCGGAGCATGGACTATTTCAGGGAGGCACTGGCCATCGATGGTGGTTTTGCGCCCGCATATGCCGGACTTGCCGATTGCTACGCGCAGATGGGATCCTCGCGCGTGGGAACGATGAAACCTCTTGAGGCCGTGGCAGAATCGCGTAAACATCTGCAAAGGGCGTTGGATTTAGATGAAACATTGGCCGAGGCGCATTGCACGCTGGGCCTTATCAAGAGCTGGTACGACTGGGACTGGGACGGCGCGGGTGTCGAGTTCCAGGCGGCGCTGGCGCTCGACCCAAGCCAGATAACCGCGCTCATTTGGCAGTCGCTTTTCCTATCAGTGAACGGGCGGCATCAGGAGTCATTCGCGTCGATGCAACGCGCGCGAGAACTAGAGCCACTCTCGCCCACCGTCAATCTTTATCTTGGATTGGCCTATGTGCACGGCGGTCAATTCGACCTGGGGATTCGGCGAATTAGAGAGAGCATTGAGCTCGATTCAGGCTACTACCGGTCTCACATGTTTCTTGGCAGATCATTGAGCGCGATTAACCAGCATGACGAAGCGATTGTCGCGCTGCAACGGGCGCTGACTCTCCGGCCCGACAGCTTCGAATCGAGCGCATTTCTGGGATTGGCGCTGGCAGGCAAGGGCGATCGGAAAGAAGCCCTTGCCATGGTGAAAAAAACTCAGTTACTGGGCGAGAAATGTGAACCGGCGATCGTCATCGCGTGCGTTTATGCCCGTCTAGGCATGCCGAACGAAATGTTCGAGTGGCTCGAGCGGGCCGTAGCGGTCAAGTCGACTCCGATCTATGTCCCACTGATCAGCGCGGAGTTCCGTCCTTACGAAACCGACACTCGGTATCACGGATTTCTGTCATCTATCGGATTGTCGCATCGCGCGCGATATTAGCTTGTCGGTGCGATGTTCTGGTTGAAGCGGAAAAAGTTGTCGGGGTCGTACTTCTTCTTGAGGGCGGCAAGGCGAGCGTAGTTTGCTCCGTACGACGCCTTGACAGCTGTCGGCCCTTCATCTCCCAGATAGTTCACATAGGCATCGGAAGCTCCGAACGTGTTCAGGGCCGAAGCGAAGCCTTGTGCCCAGGTGATGCATTTCTCGGCCATCGATGGATCGGTCCACGCGGGCATGATGTTGATGCTGTAGTGCACGCGCCTGAGGCCGAAGGCGGTCTTCTCGACAGGTACACGGCTAGCGACGCCGTGCATGTGCTCAAGGACGACTTGAGTCTGCTCGGAGGGCATCTGTTCTGTGTGGTCGAGGATGACCCGGATGGCATCGTCGGTGAGTTCGCGAAGGAAGGGGCACTTGAAGTAGTAGTGCGCGCCTGCGGGAGCCGTGAAATCGAGCATGGTTTGTAGTTCGGTGTATTTCTTTTCGCCGATCATGTCGGCGGCGGGGGGAGAGTCAAGGTAGAAGTGTTTGCACGCGGCGGCACGGTCGGTGTTTGATCCACCGTGACAAAGCGCGATCGCCGCCATGGGATGGCCGTGGCCGGTGAGCAGCGCGGCGTAGGCGGTGATTTCGTCGGGCGCTTGAGAGGTCAGGTCGCGATATTGGCGCAAAAGGTCAAAGGCAACGGGGCGCGGATACAAGACGATGCCGCCATGAATGGAAGAGAGCTCGTGCAGGCGAAACTCGAGCGCGGTGACGATGCCGAAGTTGCCACCGCCGCCGCGGATGGCCCAGAAGAGGTCTTCATTCTGCGTTGCACTGACGGAAAGGTGATTGCCGTCGGCGTTCACGAGGTCAGCGGAGACGACGTTGTCGCAACTGAGCCCGTGCTTGCCCATGAGCCAGCCGATACCGCCACCGAGCGTTAAGCCGCAGACCCCGGTGGACGAGATGACACCGCCGGTGGAGGCGAGCCCGAATTTCTCACCTTCGCGATCAAATTCTCCCCAAGTGGCGCCGCCCTGCGCGAGCGCCGTTTGGCGGCCGGGGTTGACCTGGACTTCGCGCATGAGGGAGAGGTCGATCATGATGGCGCCGTCGACGACGGACTTTCCGGCTACGCTGTGGCCGCCGCCGCGCACCGAGGCCGCGAGGCCCTGTTCACGAGCAAAACGAACGGCCTGAATGACGTCGGCGATGCCGGTGGGGCGCACGATAACGGACGGCTTGCGGTCGATCATGCCGTTCCAGATCCTGCGCGCAGTGGGGTAGTCCGGATCGTTGGGAGTGAGGATCGGGCAGTTGAGAACTCGGCGCAGCCCGGCAAGTTGGTCAGTTGAGAGGCCTTCCATCTGCTCTTTCATGTTGGAGAGATTAACAAATTTCGGGGTAAACCGAGATGAGTTTTGGATGAGTTGGGTGAACCGCCGAACTCAGGCGCAACTCATCTCCGGCTCATTGAGTCCGGGTCGAAGGTGGGGCAGACTCCCCTCATCACAGGGCGCGAACGGGACGAGGCGCCGGAGTGAAAAAGGAGAACTTCCATGAAGAAGAAAATGAAGCTTGCTCTTACAGCATCGATCCTTGGGCTCGCACTCGCGTGCGTGCCCAATGCTCAAGCGGCCTGCGGAGGTGTCACACTGCCGCAGGCTCATCCCAGCAGTTTTCAACTCCAGTCCGAGTCTGCACACATGGTGCAGGCGGCGCTGGACGACCAGGAAGGCGCATCGATCATCGGTATGTGGCACGTGACGTTCACATCTCATGGTTCGGACAGCGACTTACCCGAAGGCGCGCCGGTAGACAACGCCCTCGTTATCTGGCATGGCGACAACACCGAGATCATGAATTCCGATCGGCCCCCGCAGGATGGGGATTTCTGTATGGGCATTTGGAAACAAACGGGGAGATACACGTACAAGCTGAATCACTTCGCATGGTTCAGCAACGTATACGATCCGACCAATCCGTTGAGCTGGAGCGAAATCGGGCCTGCACAGGGTCCTACTCACATCGTCGAGGAGGTCACCCTGAGCCCGGATGGCAGCCACTACTCGGGCACGTTTACGCTGGATGCATACGATACCTCGGGCAACCCAGGAGTTCACATCGAGGGTGTGCTCAGCGGGACCCGGATCACCATGGACACCACGGTACCGGGTCTGCTCTAAAAGAAGGCCGGTAATCCCGGCTAACCTCTGTGAGGGCGGCGGGGTCTGAGACCTGCCGCCCTATTTTTTTGAGAGCGAGTTCGACGGCGGACTAGTTTGCAGCGGAGACGATGCGAGCGACGAGGTCGTAGTCGTGGGATTCGGTGATCTGGGCGCGGTAGAAGCGGCCGGGTTCGAGGTCGTCAAGCGGGCCGAAGTCGTTGATGAAGACCTTGCCGTCGATTTCGGGTGCGTGGAACTCGGTGCGGGCTTCCCAGAGGAGAGGCGTTTCAGCGCTGGGGCCTTCGGCGAGGAGGTTAAGCTCACGGCCGACCCAATTTTTCTTGGCGCGGCGGGAGATGGATTGCTGGAGCTTCATGAGACGGCGACGGCGCGACTCGATGGTGCGGTGAGGGACTTGCGAGTCGATGGGGTAAGCAGCTGAGCCTTCTTCGTGCGAATAGTTGAAGACACCGAGCCAGTCGAATTTTGCCTCGCCGATAAACTCTTCCAAAACTTCGAAGTCGCGGAGCGACTCGCCGGGGAAGCCGACGATGAAGCTGGTGCGGAGGGCGATGCCGGGAACGGCTGCGCGGACTTTGTGAAGCGTTTTGAGAAAGATTTCGGCTGAAGCACCGCGCTTCATGCGTTTCAACACGTCGGGCGAGGCGTGCTGGAGGGGCAGGTCGAGGTATTTGCAGATGTTGTCGTGACTGGCGATGGTGTCAAGAAGCTTCGAAGTAATGCGGTTGGGATAGGCGTAGAGGAAGCGGAGCCACTTGAGGTTCGGAATGCGGGCGAGCGTGTCGAGCAGGGTGGCAAGGCCGTCGCGGAGGCCGAGGTCTTCGCCATAGCAGGTGGTGTCCTGGCCTATTAGGGTGATTTCGCGAACGCCGCGGGCGACGAGCTGTTCGGCTTCAGCGACGACAGACTCGAAGCGGCGGGAACGGAATTTGCCGCGCAGGTTGGGGATGACGCAGAAGGTGCAGGGGTGGTCGCAGCCCTCGGCGATTTTGATGTAGGCGGAGGCGCGTGGTGTCGAGAGCAGGCGAGGGGTGGTTTCGTCGTAGAGGTAGGTGGGCAGAGTGGACGAAGCGCCGGCCCAGGCGTCGCGAAGGAAGCGGCCGGAGCGCTCGCGGGCGTTGCCTTCGGGGCGGCCCTTGTGCGTGCCGGATTGGGATTCTTTGCCGGAGCGAATCTCCGCGTGGGTGCTCGTCAGAATAGTGAAGGGCGAGGACGCGGTGGTCGCGGGGGCGGAGCTGAGGCCGGCGGCTTCAAGGATTGACTCCAGCTCGCCGGTGCCGACGACGGCATCGACTTCAGGTATGTTTCTCTGGATTTCGTCGCGATAGCGTTCGACGAGGCAGCCGGCGACGATGAGTTTCTTGGCGCGGCCCGAGGTTTTGTGGCGGGCCATCTCAAGGATGGTCGAGACCGACTCCTGCTTGGCAATGTCAATGAAAGAACAGGTGTTGACGACCAGGATATCGGCATCTTCGGGGCGTGCGGTGAGGCGAGCGCCGGCGCGGTCGAGGAGGCCCATCATGACCTCGGAGTCGACGAGGTTTTTGGGACAGCCGAGAGAGACGAAGCCGACTCGGGGCCCCCGGGAAGCGGTCTCTGCTTCCTGGGGCGGGACGGTGGGGGAAGGTTTGGGCACACTTTCATTGTACCGGTGGAATAGAGCAGGGACGTATGGACCAGGGACTGAGGAACTACGGGACTATCGGAAGAATCAGCTGTCTTTGCGGTAGAGGAGGTCGCGCATGGCGCGGCGGCGGGCGGCGTTGACTTCAAGGGTGGCGCGGCGCTCGACGTAGTCGGTGGAGCTGCGGGGTTCGGACTCAGAGGGTTCCTCAGGCTCACTGCAGGAGGGGCAGCGATTGGCGAACCCGGGCTTGCCGGGGTGGAGCTCGAACTCCTCGTGACAAACGACGCAGGTTTTGATCGGGAAGGCCATGCACAAATATGTTAGCGAAAGTGGGCTGTGGAAATCAGCAAGGCAGTGATTCGTGGTGAGTCCACGGCGCCGATGAGTTGTCGGTCCACTAGTTGGCGAGGACGGCGCGGAAGCGGACCTTGCCTTTTTTCACTTTATCGATGGCTTCGTTGGCCATTTCCATGGGGAAACGCTCGGTGGTGGCTTTGATGCCGTGGCGAGCAGCGACGTCGAGCATTTCGCGCAGTTGGAAGGGGCTGCCGATGGGGCTGCCGCCGATGGTACGCATGCCGGAGACGAGCGGGAAGGCATGAACGGAGACGGGCGATGGGGGAACGCCAACGAACCAAAGGGATCCATTGGGGCGCAGAGCCTGGAGGTAGGCGCTCCAATCCTGGTCGGCGTTGACGGTGCTGAGGATGAAGTCGAGAGAGCTGGCCACTTCCTTCATGGATTTGGATTCCCGGCTATGGACGAAGTGATGCGCGCCGAGGGCGCGAGCTTCTTCTTCCTTGGTCAGGGTGGTGGAGAAGGCTGTGACGTGCGCGCCGAAGACGCGAGCGAATTGGATGGCGAGGTGGCCGAGTCCGCCGATGCCGATGACGCCGACGCGGGTGGAGGGATTGACGCCAAAGGCGCGCATGGGGTTGTAGACGGTGATGCCCCCGCCGAGCAGCGGCGCGGTCTGTTCGCTTTGCAGGGCGTCGGGAATGGGAACGACAAAGCGGGCATTGGCGCGGATGCGGTCGGCATAGCCGCCGTGGCGATGGACGCAGGTGCCTTCAGAGGCGGGACAGAGATTTTCCTGGCCGCGCATGCACCACTCACACTGTCCGCAGGAGTTGGATTGCCAGCCGAGACCGACGCGCTGGTCGAGCTCAAGAGTGCGAACCTCGCTACCGAGAGCAGAGACGGTTCCGATGATTTCGTGACCGGGGATGAAGGGATATTGGCTGATGCCCCAGTCGTTGGCAATGAGATGCAGATCGCTGTGGCAGACGCCGCAGTGGGTGACGGCGATTTCGACCTCGTACGCGCCGAGCTTGCCTGGTTCGTAGCGCAGAGGAAGCAGCTCTGACCCCGCCGCATGAGCCGCAAGTCCCTGTATTTGAGCCATAATTTGCCCCACTCGCCTCGAATAAGATTTTTATCAAGCTTGCCCGGCACAATTCCCCAAAAGCGCCGGTTAGCCCCGGAAATATATCGATGAATCGTTGATGATTCTAGTCTAAACTGCCTTGCCTAGACATTCCCCCAAAGTGAGGGTCTATCTCCGACCTAAGTCATTGATTCGGTGATGACTTTAGTTTAATCCGCCGCCGGGCTCGATGTTGAGATTCAGAATCCAGAATCCGGTGAGGACGCCTCCGGCGGGAGCGTCGCCGACGAGTTCTGCGGATTCGCCGTTCAGTCCTGCATCCTGAGCGTTGCGGAGGGGCTCAAGGGCGTTGGCCATGGAAAGCGGGAGGCTGGTAAAGGTTTGACCATGGATCTCGGCCTGAGTTTCAGGTGCGAGAAGGCTGACATAGATGTGGTCGGCGGCATGCTGATCGCGGGCTTCGGCGAGGACGGTGGAAAGACTGGGGGTGGAAGAAGACAGACGAGGCTGAAGCAAAGTGCGGTCGAGGGTGGCCGCGTCGGAAACGAGAAGACGGAGGTTGCCTGAAGCGAGGCGGGCCGGCAGTTTGAAGGCGATGCGGACGTTGCGCTCAGGCTGATGCGAAGGACGGAGGGTGGCTTCGACGGTTATGGTGTCGCCGGCATGAGCGATGTCAGTAGAAGCAATGCGCGCCTGATCGAGCGCGACGTCGACCGCGCGGGGAATGGCCTGGACGTTGAGATCGATGGATCGAACGACTCCCTGGCGCGCGCCATTTGAATAGAGGCGCGTGAACTGGCCACCTACGAGAAGAGCGGCCGCCATCGACGCTGGCGTTGGTTGGCCGGACGGGGCCCAGAGATCGAGCGGGACGCCTGGAAATCCGGAGATATCAATGTTGCCCGTTACGTGGTAGCTGAGCGCTTCGGAGCTTTGGTTGGATTCGAGCAGCGATTCGTAGAGAACCACTTGGACGGCGGTGGGAGTAAGGGAAGGCAGGTCGAGGATTTCGACGTTGACCTTGCGCGGGCCTTCCGGGGAATCGATGGCGACGTGGACGGGGATCATGTGCGCCTGGGCGCCGAGAACTCCGCGAATCGCCGACTCGCGATCCTGCGTGAAGGCGCCGATGGTGACACCCGTGTTGATGATCTTGAAAGAATTCAGCGGCGAAGCGAGGGTGGCGACGACATCGGCGGTGGTCATGGGGAGAGAGACCGGTCCCGCGCCGAGAACGGGATGGCCGCAGGCGAGGAGTTGTTTCGGATCGACCCAAGTTACGGTGCAAGTGGCAGAGACCTCGAGATCGCCGCGGATGAGTTGCATGCTGACTGCCGAGCCGGGCTCGAGCACGGGATGTGCGGAAGGGTCGGGGTCAGGACTCGAGGCGGAGGAAGATGACATTGCCGGAACGGAGGACATTCCGGCGAGCGAGATTCCACCAGAAGAGCCACCTGCGGCGACGGGCTCGAACGAAGTTCCAGCGGTTTGTTGCTGCCAGAAACGAATGGCATCAGGCAGGAATCCGCTCATGACGAGTGGAGTGTCCAGAGGCTGGAACGTCATGGAGCCGGAAGAAAAAGGATCCTGGTTCGTGACCGAGTTGCTTGCCTCGAGTGACGAGCCGGGAGCGGGAGGGGCAGTTTGCGCGTCGATTTGAGTATTTGGGATCGGGAGATCGCGGACTTCGAGCATTTGCTCGATGGGCGTGATGCCGGCGATGGGCTCCTTGGTGAATTGGCCGATGCGGTAAGAAAGCGAGCCTGCCAGCTTGCCATCGATGTAAACGGGGCTGCCGCTCATGCCTTCGACCACGCCCGTGTACTCGGGCTTGTCGCCATGAAGCCGAGCGAGGATGAGATCCTGTCCGGGGCCGCGTGCGCCGCGCAGGATGCCAAGAATCTCGACCTGCATGGGTTCCGGTGTAGAGCCTTGAAAGACGGTCCAGGCAGTTCCTGTCATTCCCGGGCGAATCTGGTCAAGGGGGAAAAAGCCGGGATTGGCGGGGGGACCGCCGGCGGGTTGCGAAAAGGCGGAAGAAGATATTGCGGGAGTGCGGGACGATTGTGCCGGCAACAAGGTGGGCGAAGTGGCCGCCAGGGCCATGGCGGCGAAGAGGGCGAAGGCGGGGACGGCGTTGGTTCCCTTCGGGCGAGTTTCCACGTCTATTAGAGTACGGCAACGGAGCGGCGTTAGCGGAGATGGCGGCGCCGGCGGAGATCAAGGACAGGCGCGGCGATTCGCACTGAGGCGGTCGCCGTTCAACAATGCAGATCGCGTATGCTGGGGAACACAAGAGGTTGCGATGACAAAGGCACATTCGAAAGCACGAGAGATTAGCGGATTTTCAATGGCGATTCTATTGATGGCGCTTTTGATGGCGGCGGTAGCCGTGCAGGGACATGCGCAAAACCAGAGCCAACCGCCCGCCGCGCAGCAGCCCGCGCCGCAGCAGCCGGCAGACCAGCAGGCTCCTGATGCGGGAGGCCCCAGCGGAGACAACGGCCCGATCGCGCTGCCGAAGAAGCCGGACAATTCAGACAACGCGCCACCGCCGGCACCGGCGAGGCCGGAGTTCAAGGCCCCTGAAGGCGCGCCCAACATGAGCCTGCGAGTAGAGGTTCCGGAGGTGACAGTGGACGTAGGGGTACTGCTGGAAAAGACGCACCAGTTCGTGCCTGGACTGAAGCCCTCCAATTTCCGCGTTTACGAAGATGGCGTGGAGCAGAAGGTGGAGGGATTCAAGCGCACGGAGGCGCCGATTACGGTGTTGATCCTGATGGAGTATGCGGCGCGCGGCTATTTCTTCAGAGTGGATGCCTTGAATTCGGCTGTGGCATTTACCGAGCAGCTGCGGCCGCAGGATTACGCGGCCATGATGACTTTCGACCTGAATTCACACATTGTGAGCGATTTTACGCAGGATAAAAGACAGATTATGGAAGGCATCAACCAGCTGGCGGCCGGAGTGTACATGCCGGCCGCATTCCAGGAGACGGACATCTTCGATGCGCTGAACGAGGGGCTGGACCGGATGTCGCGCGTGGAGGGCCAGAAATACATTTTGCTGGTTGCGTCCGGTATCGATACGATGTCGAAACTTGACCTGGACCAGATTTTGAAGCGGGTGAAGGCGACGCGGGACACGACGATCTTTACGGTTTCGACGGGCGGGTTCTTCGAGACCATGCGTGGGGAAAGCATGGCCTACCTGCAAGCGGAAAATCAGATGAAGACCTTCTCCGAATTGACGGGCGGCATGCACTTCGAGCCGCGGTTCGTGGGCGAGTTGCCGGACGACATGAAAGCGATCAATGAAAACATCCGGGCCAAATACGAGCTGGTGTATCACCCGACGAATGCGAAGCAGGACGGGACTTATCGCAAGATTCGAGTGGAACTGGTGGACGATGAAGGCCAGCCGTTGCGCATGCAGGATGAGAAGCACAAGCCGTTGAAGTACGACATCATTGCGCGGGACGGCTATCGCGCGAAGCAGGAAGTGGAGTAAAGCAGGGAACAGCGACCAGGGAACAGGGGACAGGGAAAAGGGAAAAGCGAAAACAAAGGCAAATACAAGTTCCAATGCAAAGGCTCGCCCGTGGAGGGCGGGCCTTTTGTATCGATCCATGCTGAAGCCTTTTTTCATTGTGGGACGCATGCGGGAGCCATGTGACTCCTGTCACCCGGGCGCAAAGCTACCAGCCCATAAGATGACTAGCGTGAGGCACGCAGCGAGCGTAGCCGCGATTGATTAGCGAAAGCGCCGGTTGCGGACCCCACAAATTTTTTACCCTGGAGACTGGAATGGGATTTGTTCCTATTATGTGGGCTGTTTGGGGTGTGTCTTTTGTCTTTATGGCCGGCGTAACCATTTTTGCGGCGAGAGTAGGACGCAATGAGGAGGCGCAGATTTATCTGGCCGAATCATCGAACCGAGTGAAGTCCGATCAGGATGCGATTCTGGCTCGGGTCGGCAAGATTCGTCCCGTGAAGACAGCTGCACTGGCGATGGTGGGAGTGATGACGTTGGTGGTGGTGGGGTACTACCTTTTCGACATCTTCCATCAGTTCTGAAGGCGGAGAGTGGATTCGCCGTGTGATAAGGCCGCGGGC
>JBEKRG010000092.1:0-18504 GCA_049518955.1 Occallatibacter sp. | reverse complement strand
TCCCACTGAAGGGCGCCACCATCGTGGTGCAGGGCTTCGGCAACGCCGGCTCCATCGCCGCGCAGTTGCTGCATGAAGCAGGCGCGAAGATCATCGCCGTCAGCGACTCAACGGGCTGCGTCTACAATCGCAACGGCCTGAACGTCCCCGAACTCATTCACATGAAGTCGCTCTGCGGCCATGTGGATGGCTTCCCGGAGAGCGAGCCCATCCTGCCGCACGAGCTGCTGGCCTTGCCGTGCGACATCCTCGTTCCCGCCGCGCTGGAGAACGCTATCCACGCGGAAAACGCATCCGCTGTCCGTGCACGCATCATCGCCGAGGCGGCCAATGGCCCGCTCACGCCCGCGGCAGACAGAATCCTCGAGAGCAAGGGCATCTTTGTGATCCCGGATATCCTCTGTAACGCAGGCGGCGTTACGGTTTCCTATTTTGAGTGGGTGCAGGACGAGCAGCATCTTTTCTGGGAGGCGCGCGACATTTACAAGCGCCTCGATCATGTGATGAAGACGGCCTTCCGCGACGTGCTCAAGATTCAAATGGAGCGCAAGGTTCCCATGCGTATCGCCGCCAACATGCTCGGCATCGGCCGCGTGGCAGAGGCCGTTGAGGTTCGCGGCATCTACCCATAACGAACAGGAAGTAGTTCTCCCACGCCCCAACCTCTCTCCGCCGCAGTTGCCAGCGGCGGAGCAGGGTTGGTGATTGATCCATCACGGGCCGCTCGCGAAGTTGGAGGCGGCTGAGATTCGTGTGCGAAGCGTTGGGCGCCCCTGCGTAAAGCGGGATTCCCAGCTATACTTTGCGCAACAACGAAAATCAAGGTCCACTCCAACCATGACGTTCCTGGCCATGCACAATTCCTGGCTCAGAAAACGGATCGTCGCAAGCGATCTGGCTGTCCTGCTCTTATTAGGGCTCGGCCGCATCTTGCTGCACGTTTTAACAAATAGCCAGTACGGGTTCCACCGGGACGAGCTGCTTGCTCTCGATGACGGGCGATTCCTTGCCTGGGGGTAAGTAGTCTACCCGCCGCTGACGGCGTTTCTGGCGAGAATCTCGCTGATCCTGTTCGGGCCTTCACTCGTCGGCCTCCGGCTTTTTGCAGATATGGCTCAAGCCGCAGCGATGGTCCTCACAGGATTGATGGCACGCGAACTGGGTGGTGGCCGATTCGCTCAAATCGTGGCTGCGCTTGCGGCGTTCGTTGCTCCGGACTCGTTGGCATCGGGAACGATGTTCCAATACGTGTCGTTCGACTATCTGTGGTGGGTGCTGATCGCCTATTACACCGTTCGATTGTTGCGGTCAGGCAACGCCCGCTGGTGGCTCGCCATCGGAGCAACCGTCGGGCTTGGCGCGTTGACGAAGTATACGATCGCGTTTTTTGTTGCGGGAATCCTATGCGGTGTTCTCTTTACGGAAGCCCGCCGTTTTCTGCGAAGCCCGTGGTTCTGGGGTGGTGTTTTGCTCGCCGCACTGATTTGCCTTCCGAACTTTCTTTGGGAGGTCCACCACAATTTCATCTCGCTCGATTTTCTGAAGTACATTCACGCTCGTGACGTCGGGCGTGACGAGGCTCATTTCTTTCTGCGAGACCAATTCTGGGTAGCCACGAACATCATTACGGTGCCGATCTGGATCGCGGGCCTGTATTTTTGTCTCGTCGCGCCGGGCGGCAAGCGCTATCGCATGATCGCCTGGATGTACCTGGTGCCGCTGCTTCTGTTCCTGTTCGCTCGCGGCCGTCAGTATTACCTCTCCCCGGCTTACCCCATGCTCCTGGCCGCGGGTTCAGCCTGGGGAGAGCAGTGGGTGAACACGTTGTCTGCGAATCGTGCTCGCGTCGTTCGCAGGAGAACCTATCGTGCATTGGCAGTGGCAGCGGTGTTGGTAGGTGTGGTTGTGCTACCCATCGCACCGGCGGGCTCCGCCTGGTGGAAGTTCGCCGACAAGGCGAACGGGAATTTCAACGAGGAGTTCGATTGGCCGGAGATGGCCGAGGCCGCCGCTCAGATCCGCGACTCCCTGCCCGCCGAGGACCGCAGCCATCTGGGAATCCTCACCGGCGACTCAGGAGGAACGGGTGCGATCGCGATCTTCGGCGCGCGTTACGGTTTACCGGCGGCCATCAGCGGGTCAGATAGCGACTTTCTGCACGGATATGGAAATCCTCCGCCATCCACGCTCATCGTCATCGGTTTCCCAGAGATTATCGTTGGAGCCTTCGAGTCCTGTGAAGTCGCGGGCCATGTAACAAACCGCTATGGAATCGAGAACTCTGCCATTGGCGAGTACACCACCATTTGGGTCTGTAGAAATCTTCGCGAACCCTGGCCGGAATTCTGGCTTCAGGTTCATTCGTTCGGTTAAGGTTGCATCTTATTCAATAGACTGAATGAGTTGGTCTGCGGCGCGCTCTTTTGATTTACCGCAAATTCATGCGGGCCGCGTTTGATCGACTCGAGGTGTGTTTCTCCATGCGTCCCCGAATTCCTTTTGTGATCTTCGCCGCGCTGTGTGCAGGGCCGGCTTATGCTTCCGCGCAAACCGCCCAAACGAACCCGAGTATTGACCTGCCTTCGAGCAAGCAGTTGATCGGTGAAGTCCCGGGCCATCCGGAGCGCATCAACAGCCTGCCCATCTCGATGGCGGTTTCGCCCGACGGCCGCTACGTGGTCACGGTGAACGCCGGCTACGGAACCTTCGAGTCGAAGTATGACCAGTCGTTCACGGTGCAGGACACCGCGAGCGGCAGGCTAGCCGACTTTCCCGATGCGCGGACGTTTTATCGTGCGCATCAGACACTCTACTCCGGTCTCGCGTTCAGCCGCGACGGCAGCCACATCTACGCCAGCATGGCCTCGCTCACCGACGCGAAAGGCGACGGCAAAGACGATGTTGGCAGCGGGATCGGGGTCTACACGTTCTTCGCAGGCAAAATTGCGCCTGAGCGCCTGATTCATCTGCCGGTTGCTCCACTCCCGCCGGGACGAAAGACGCGACTGCCCGAGGGAATCGACAATCATGAGGGCGTCCCGTATCCGGCCGCGATTGCGGTCCTTGGTAAGCCCGGCCACGAAAAGCTGCTCGTTGCCGAAAATCTTTCCGACGATATTGTGCTGCTCGATGCCGCGACGGGCGCAATAGAAGAGCGCTTCGACCTCTCCGAAAGCGATGCCGTGCCTTCGACCTACCCCGTCGCTCTCGCCGTCACCAGCGACGGCAAGCGTGCGTTTGTTGCAATGTGGAACGCATCGGAGATTATTGAGCTCGATTTGTCGCACGGAAAAGTGGCGCGCAAGCTGGCGCTGCTTAAGCCGCTGAGCCCCATTGCTCCGGGAACGCATCCATGTGCGATGGTTTTGACGCCCGGCGAGAGATTGCTGTACGTCGCGCTCGCGAATCGCGACGCCGTCGCCGCCGTAAATGTGGGCTCGGGCCAATTTCAGGTGAAAGGCTACTTTGACACGCGCTTGCCTGGACAGAGTTATTTCGGTGCAGAGCCGGTTGCTCTGGCACTGAACGGTGACGGCAGCCGGCTCTATGTGGCAAACATGGCCACCGACGCAGTGGCCGTCATCGACCCGCGAGAATTGACGCCGAAGGCCGCGAAGGCGGGAATGGTCGAGCCGGATGGATTCATACCCACCGAATGGATGCCGATATCGATGGCGTTTGTCGCGACGCCCTCCGGCGGCAAGCTTCACTTCGCGACGGACAAGGGCAAGGGAACCGGGCCCAACAACTTCCCGCAGAAGATTGCCGATGCGCAGCCGCATCAACGCCGGGGTAGCAGCACCTACATCGGCACGCTTCTCTACGGTTCACTGGCGACGATCGATGCATCGGAAATCGACGGCCATCTGGCCGATTGGACGTCAACAGTGCTGGCGTCGAACCGCATGAACGCCGCGCAGAAGCAGATCGTGTTCGCGGGCGGCGCCACGCAGCGCATTCGCCACGTCATCTACATCATCAAGGAAAACCGTACCTACGACCAGATCCTCGGCGATCTTGCGCAGGGCGGCAAGCAGGTTGCTGACGGCGACGCGAGCCTCGCGATGTACGGCCAGGCGATCACCCCCAACGAACACAAACTGGCGCTCCAATTCGGCGTTCTCGACAACTTTTTTGACTCAGGCGAAGTCTCCGGCGACGGTCATGTATGGTCCAACGCGGCCATCGGCTCGGATTACCTGGAAAAAACCTGGCAGCAAAACTATCGCGGCGAGCAGCGAGCCTACGACTACGAAGGCATTGTGGCCGGTGGCTATCCGCTGCTGCAAAAAATCCCTGACGTGAATGAGCCAGCCAGCGGGTATCTTTGGGGCGATCTGGCCGCGCACGGTAAGACCTACTACCACTTTGGCGAATATATTTCGTCGACATTTTGCGACCAGCCGGCGGTTGCCGACGCCACGCTGGGCGCCATGCTCGCTGGCCCGGACTGTGTGCACAAGGCGTTTGCGCCTGGCGAGGCACTACCCGCCGAGTGGGGCGGCGGCATGAATAAGTGGCCGTGGCCCATTCCGCGCCTGGCGACCAACATCGCCACCAAGCCCGAGTTGGTGGGCCACTTCGCACCAGAAGCGCCGGACTTCGAGCTGATGGTTCCCGACCAGATCCGTGTGGAGATATTTCTGCGCCACCTCAAGCAATGGGTCGCAGATCGAGAGCACGGCCACGACACCATGCCGGAATTCGTTATGCTGCGCCTGCCGAACGATCACACTGCGGGCACGCGTCCTGGCGGGCCGACGCCGAAGTCCAGCGTCGCCGACAACGATCTTGCCGTGGGCCGCGCCGTGGAAGCGATCTCGCACTCGCCCTACTGGGACGACACGGCCTTTTTTGTCCTTGAGGACGACGCGCAGAATGGCGCCGACCACGTAGATGCGCACCGCAGCATTGCGCTCGTCATCAGCAAGTACTCGCCTCACGGACCGAGTGCCGCGCCGTTTGTCGATAGCCGTTTCTACTCCACGGTAAGCGTCGTCCGCACGATGGAAGCACTGCTGGGCTTGCCGCCGATGAATAACAACGATGCCTTCTGCTCGATGCTGGCGCCCGAGTTTGCCGGACCGGGCGACCAGACACCCTACACCGCCGATTACTCCAATCGTGACAACGGGCTGATCTATACCGCGAATCCGAAGAACGCGGCGGGAGCGAAGGCGAGCATGAAAATGGATTTCAGCCATGCGGATCGCGCGCCGGCCGAAAAACTCAACGTCATCCTGTGGAAGGACGCGATGGGCAACGCGCCGGTGCCGCCGATGCTGAAAGTGCGTGCGAAGAAGACAGACGACGGCGACGACGACTGAGCGGCCTGGAGGTGGCCGCCATCCAACGGTTCACCTGATGGGATAAATGGTGGAAAAACCAGCCTGAATGGTGCTGGCGGGCGCCAACTCCTTCGCCAAACCATGCCCCAAACTGGTAGCTTGAAAGAGTAGGAAATTCTTTCCCACGATGACTTCCAGTCCCTACTTTTCATTGGCAGTTTTGTTCGCAGCGGCACTCGGCTTTGGCCTCACCCCGCTGGGGCTGGCCTGGCTCTGGGCGCGGGTGTTTTCGCCAGCCAAGCCCAACGCCGTCAAGAACGCAATCTACGAGTGCGGTCTGGAGTCAAAGGGCGATGCATGGATGCAGTTTCGCTCGGCGTACTACCTCTACGGCATCATTTTTCTCATCTTCGACGTGGAAGCAGTTTTTCTGCTGCCGTTTGCGGTGGCATTTACAGGTTTAGGCGCGGCAGCGTGCGCGGCCATGCTGGTGTTTGTCCTTCTGCTGGTTGAGGGGCTGGCGTGGGCGTGGGCAAAGGGCGTGCTGACGTGGCATTGAAAGAAGAAGTGAAGGAGTGAACAAGTGAAGAAGTGAACGAAGGAATAGGAAGGCGGGTGGGGCCCGGGTTTTGTCTCCAGGTCTGCATTTGTATGAATTAGAGCCTTACTACTGGCTTCTCTTTCACTCCTTCACTTGTTCACTCATTCACTCCATCGGAGCATAGCGACTCATGGCAGTTGATCAGAATCTGAAGATCGAGCTAGGCAAGCAGGGCATCTTCGTCACCACGATCGAGGAGCTCTACAACTGGGGCCGCCGCAGCTCGGTGTGGCCCATGCAATTCGGCCTGGCCTGCTGCGCCATCGAGATGATCGCTACCACCATGGCGCGCTACGATCTGGCTCGCTTTGGCGCGGAAGTTTTCCGTCCTTCGCCTCGGCAGGCCGATCTGATGATTGTCTCCGGCACCGTGACCAAGAAGATGGCGCCGCAGGTAGTGCGGCTCTACAACCAGATGGCCGAGCCGCGCTACGTCATCGCCATGGGCGCGTGCGCGATTTCCGGCGGTCCGTTCAAGCAGGGCTATAACGTCCTCAAAGGCATCGATCGCTATATTCCCGTGGACGTGCACATTCCTGGCTGCCCGCCGCGCCCTGAAGCGCTGATCCAGGCTTTCATGACATTGCAAAAGAAAATCGACGGCCAACCGTTGACCGGTGAGGGCAGGCCGCGCCATCTCGACGCCAACGCGCAGGGCGAGTTTCCGGTGCCTGAGCAGGGCGCGCACGATCTGGAGCCAACATCGAACCAGGGCGTCTGGCCGGTGCCGATCACGATTCGGTAGAAACGGGGAACAGAGACATATTCGGAGCGGTGACGATTTGCTGATAGCTGAAAGCTGGTAGCTGATTTGAAGACGGTGGAAGAGATCAAGGCGGCGATTGAGGCGGCGGTTCCCGGCGCGGGCGTGGAGTTTGTGTCGAACCCCAGCCCTTGCGCGCAGCACTCGCTGCGGATCGCGCCGGAGTCTGCCGTTGCAGTCGCAACATTTCTGCGCGACGACGCCGAGTTCACCTTCGATTTTCTCTCCAACGTTTCCGGAGTCGACTGGCCAGACAAAGAGATAGCGGAGAAAGTTAAAGTAACGCGTCAGGTTGTGAAAACGGTTGACGGGGTCGAGCAGACCGTCGAAGAAACGGTCGAGGAGACCCGCAAGCACATCGAACCCGGCTGTCTTGAGGCGGTCTATCATCTTTTTTCGGTCGAGAAAAAGCACGGACCGCTCGTGATCCGCATGCGAACGGCAAATCGGAAAGATCAGGTCGAGCTTCCGTCACTCACACCCATCTGGCGCGCGGCCGAGTTCCAGGAGCGCGAAATCTTCGATCTCTATGGAATTGCTTTCACCGGTCATCCCGACCTGCGCCGCATTTTGATGTGGCCGGAATTCAAGGACCATCCGATGCGCAAGGATTACGTGGAACCGGACGACTTCGAATACGAGCCGACGCCGCACGATGAAGTGCTAAAGCGGGCGCAAGAGCACAAAAGCAGTGAAGAGCGAACAGTGAACAGTAGACAGTAACCGGAGATTGGCCAGCGCATGAGCGTTGTGGAAACCAAAGCGGAGAGAGTCGCGGGCTGGAACCGGCCGCCGGTCTGTGAGCCGGACGGCGAGGGCGAGATGCTCGAAGTCGCCATGGGTCCGCATCATCCGTCGACGCACGGCGTCTTCCGCATGGACGTGGCGCTTGATGGTGAGCGCGTCGTCCGTCTCAAGCCCGTCTTTGGTTATCTGCACCGCAACCACGAGAAAATTGCCGAGGGCGCCTCGTATCTGTCGTCGATGCCCTATACCGACCGCCTCGATTATTTCTGCTCTCTGACCAACAATTGGGCCTACGCTCTGGCCGTGGAGAAACTCGTCGGCCAGCCGGTTCCCGAGCGCGCGGAATACATTCGCGTGATCCTCGCCGAACTCACGCGCATTCAGAATCATGCCTCTTCCATCGGTTTTCTCATTCAGGAGATGGGGGCCAGTGGCACGCCGCTCATGTATGCCTTCAAGGAGCGAGAGAAGATACTCGACCTCTTTGAGTCGCTCACCGGCTCGCGCATGATGTGCAACTACATGCGCTTCGGCGGCTGTCGCGTGGATGTTTCTGCGCCGTGGATCGACGCCACGCGCAGAGTGGTCGCCGGCCTGCCCGCATTCGTCGACGAGTTTGAAGCGCTGCTCTCGTCCAATGAAATTCTGATGGCGCGTTGCCAGGGTGTGGGGATTCTGCGGCCTGAGCTGGCCGTCAACGCCGGAGTCTCCGGTCCCATGCTGCGCGCGTCGGGCGTAAACTACGACATTCGCAAAGTGGACCACTACGGCATCTACGATCGCTTTCAATTTCGCATTCCGCTCGGCGACCATGGCGACATCTATGACCGCTACATGGTGCGCGTGCTCGAAATGCGCGAGTCGATCAAGATTCTTGAGCAGGCACTCAAGGAACTTCCTGCCGGGCCGATCATGGACCCGAAAGCGAAACTGCGCGGCTTCCGCCCCAAGCCTGGCGAAGCATACGGCCGCATTGAAGCGCCGAAAGGCGAGCTCGGTTTTTATCTAATCAGCGACGGCGGGCCCAATCCCTATCGCTATCGTGTGCGCCCGCCGAGCCTGATCAACTTGACTGTTTTGGAAGACATGTGCCTGGGGCACAATGTCGCCGATGTCGTACTGATCTTTGGCAGCGTGGATATTGTTTTGGGAGAAGTGGACCGGTAGTCGCTAGTTGCTGATCACTAACTGCTGATAACTGATAACTGGAGTAACAACATTGCTGGGTGATGGAATTCTGAAAGGGATGGCGGAGACGGCGCGAAACTTCTTCGGAAGTTACGTCTCCAAAGAGCGTCTTACGACGGTCGAGTATCCGGAACATCGGATTCCGACCGTCGAAAATGCGCGCGTCTTTCCCTTTCTCGTCTATGACGGCGCCGATTGGGAGGCCGGCATGCGCTGCGTGGCCTGCCAGATCTGCGAAAAAGAGTGCCCGCCCAAGTGCATCTACATCGAAAAAAGTACAGACAAAAAGCCGGACTACGTGGGTAAGCCGCAGTTTTACCCCGCGCGCTTCGACATCGATATCTCGGTCTGCATGAGCTGCCAGATCTGCGTTGAAGTTTGCCCGTTCGAGGCCATCAAGATGGACACGCAATTTGAGCTTGCCACCGACGATCGCTTCGGCGGCCTGCTCGAAGACCGCGAGAAACTAGCCAGGTCAAACGAGTATTACCACTCGATCCATCCAACGGAAGCAGCTGAAGTGGACGCGCGGCTGGCTGAGGAAAAAGCCAAAGTGGAAGCGCGAACCAAAGCCGCGGCCGAAGCAGCCGCCGCCAAAGCTGCTGCGGCGTCCAGCGCGGCGGCGCCCGCAGCTCCGCCGGCGAAGTCCGAAGGAGGGAGCTAGCCCATGATCGTGACGCTTGGGTCCGCGAGCTCCTTCTTCGTGAATCCCTTTTTCTCGAATTTCGATCAGATCTTCGTTCTTCTGCGCAATTGGCTTATTGGATTTCTGCCCACCGCGATGCGGCCTGCAGCGGGTGCAGTGCTCGGCGTCATCGCCATCGTCTGCGTTTTTCCCGGCCTTTTCGCGCTGACTACTGTCTTCGAGCGCAAAGGTCTGGGCCGCATCCAGAACCGAATTGGGCCGAATCGTGTTGGTCCCTATGGCCTTTTCCAGCCGGTCGCCGACGGCATCAAATCGCTCACCAAGGAAGACATTGTTCCGCTCAGCGCCAACGCCGCGGTGCATTTTCTTGCGCCGCTCGCGCTTGTGGTCACGGTCTTCATGGGTTTCGCGGTCTTGCCCATGGGCCGCAACATGGTGCTGGTCGACATGGACTCGGGCCTGCTCTTCTTCTTCGCCATGGGCGCGGCGACAGAGCTTTCCGTCTTTATGGCGGGCTGGTCGAGCCGCAATAAATATTCGCTGCTCGGCGCTATGCGGGCCGTTGCGCAGATGATCAGCTACGAAGTCGTGTTGCTGCTCTCGAGCGTGGCAGTCGTCATGATCACCGGCTCGCTCTCGCTGCCCAAGATCGTCGCGGCGCAGGATCAGTACACCGGCATCTTTCCACACTGGTACATCTTCACGCCGTGGGGCCTTGCGGGCTTTCTTATGTACGCCATCGCCGCCACGGCCGAAACCAATCGCTCGCCTTTCGATCTGCCTGAGGGCGAATCTGAACTGGTCGCCGGTTACCACACCGAGTATTCGGGCTTCAAATTCGCGCTCTTCTTTCTCGGCGAGTATCTCGCCATGTTTTCCATTTCCGGCCTCGGCACTACGCTCTTTCTCGGCGGATGGTCTGCACCACTGTCGTTCCTCCAATTCATTCCGTCGTGGATCTGGTTTTTCGGCAAAGTGATGATGTCGATCTTCGTTTTTATCTGGATGCGCGGCACGCTGCCCCGCCTACGCCAGGACCAGCTGATGAACTTTGCCTGGAAATTTGTTTTGCCCTTCACGCTGCTCAACCTGCTTGTGACCGCGCTCTGGCGCTTTATGGGCGAGGGCTGGCAGCGCTGGGTGGTCTGCACCATCATTCTCGCGGCGACCTACATCGTCATGGGCCGGCTGGGCATGCGCGGCGAGCACTTTGGCCGCAGGAGCTACCGCTATGCTGAATAGGGAGCTTGAACGTTGACTCCGATCTTCTATCTGCTTGCGGCCGTCACGCTGGCCGGTGGCTTGGCCGCCGTGCTGCTCAAGCATCTGGTTCACTGCGCGCTCGCCGTCACGGTGGCCTTCGCCGGACTGGCCCTGCTGTTCTTGCAACTCGACGCTCAGTTTGCCGGCTTCGCGCAGATTCTCGTTTACATCGGCGCAGTCGCCATCCTCATTGTGTTCGCTATCCTGCTCACGCGCGGCTCCGATCTGCCGAAGGACGGTGTTTTCAGCAAGACCTGGTTCCTGGGCCTCGTGATCGCAGCGGGCGTCTTTGCTGTCATCGGGTGGGCGGTGCTCGCCAGCGTCAGCGCAATTCCGCAGCAGGATGCCGTCCCCTCCGTCAGCGTGCACGACATCGGCGACGCACTTGTGGGCCGCTACGTGCTGCCACTTGAGATTCTTGCTCTGCTTCTTACAGCGGCCACCATCGGCGCGGTCATCGTGGCCATGCATGAGAAAGAGAGGCCCAGATGACGAGTATGATGACGACGCCACTCGCAGGCTATCTTCTCGTCGCCGCGTTGCTCTTCGCCATCGGCCTCGGCGGCGCGCTTGTTCGCCGCAACGCGATCCTTGTGCTTATTGGGATCGAATTGATGCTGAACGCCGCCAACCTGAATTTCATCGCTTTCTGGCGCTACGGACCGCATCCGGAGGCGCTCACCGGCATGATGTTCGCGATTTTCTCCATCGCCGTGGCCGCGGCCGAGGCTGCTGTGGGCCTGGGCCTCGTCATCGCCATCTATCGACATACCAACACCACCGAGCTAGACAAGATCGACAGGATGAAGGGGTGAACGCTTGATCCAGGAATCCACTTCATTCGCTCCGCAGTTCGCCGCGTCCTCGATCACGCGCTTTTTGTGGCTCATCCCGGCAGTGCCGATGGTCGCTTCGGGAATCATTGCGCTGCTCAAGCAGCCGCGGCGCAGATTTGCTTCGGGCCTAGCCACCGGCTCGCTCGGTTTTTCGCTGTTCTTGTCGCTGATCGCGTTTGTACACGTCGTCAGCGGCTGGGCGCATGGCACGGTTGTTCGCGAAACAGTGAGTTTTACGTGGTTCCACTTTGGCGCGGCGCGCGTCGATCTCGGCTGGGTTCTCGATCCTCTCGCCGCCATCATGCTCGTGATGGTCAGCTTCGTGGGACTGCTAATCTTCATCTACTCCGTCGGCTACATGGCCCACGACAAGAACTTCACCCGTTTCTTCTGCTTTATGTCGCTCTTTGCCGGGGCCATGCTCGGCGTCGTCATCTCAAACAGCTTGCTTCTGTTCTTCATGTGCTGGGAGATCGTCGGCCTCACTTCGTATCTGCTCATCGGCTTCTGGTATCAAAAGCCTTCAGCTGCGGCGGCTGCGAAAAAAGCCTTTGTCACCACGCGCGTTGGTGACATTTTTTTCTTTCTCGGAATTGTCTGGCTGTTTTCATCAACCGGCACATTGCTTTTGTATAACAACGGAATTGGTTCGATCGAGCCGCTTTCGCTTGCGGTCCTCTCGACACAGCACGCGGGCCTCGGTCTCAGCGCAGCCGGGGCCATCGCGCTGCTCATTTTTGCCGGAGCGGTCGGCAAGAGCGGCCAGCTTCCACTGCATGTTTGGCTACCCGACGCCATGGAAGGCCCCACGCCCGTTTCCGCTCTTATTCACGCAGCCACCATGGTTGCCGCCGGCGTTTATCTTGTCGCGCGGGTTTATCCGCTTATGTCGGCCGGCTCCGCGTCGGGTGGAACGACTGTCGCTCTCAGCGTTGTTACATGGGTAGGCGCGGCCACCGCTGTCTTCGCCGCGCTCATCGCCGTCGCACAAAACGACATCAAGCGCATCCTCGCCTACTCCACCGTCTCGCAGCTCGGCTACATGATGGCCGGTCTCGGCCTCGGTGGCGTCGCGGTGGGCATGTTCCACCTGATTACGCACGCGTTTTTTAAAGCGCTGCTATTCCTCGGCGCAGGTTCAGTGATTCATGGCTGCCACGAAGAACAGGACATTCGCCGCATGGGCGGCCTCAAGGCCGACATGCCGCTTACGTTCATCACTTACGCCATTGGCATGCTCGCGCTGTGCGGATTTCCGATCTTCTTCTCCGGCTTCTGGTCGAAGGATGGCATTCTCGAGGCTGCGCAGCATTGGAGCGTTGCAAAAGGGCCGTTCTATCTTCTGGTCTTCGGCGCGCTGCTCACAGCTTTTTATATGACGCGCCAGGTCTGCTACGTCTTCCTCGGTTACTGGCGTGGCCATAAAACGGCGCACGAGAGCCCAAAGATCATGACTGCGCCGCTCGCTATTCTGGCTTTCTTTGCCATAACGCTCGGCTTGATCGGAACTCCGGCGTGGCCGTGGTTCCGCGCGTTTCTTGAGAACCGAGCGGCCACCTTCAGTTGGCGCGGATTTACGGAGCCGGGTCTGGGCCTGCTCATGGTCACTTCGTCGCTGGTGGTTTTTCTCGGCCTCGGGCTAGGCTGGCGGCTCTACGGCAACAACTCGCCCAAGCCGGAGGAGCCGGACGCGCTCGAGAAATCCGTGCCGTGGCTTTGGGCTCCGCTCCGCGACCGCCTCTACGTCGACGAATTCTACGGCGTCACGGTGATTGCCTTCTATAAGTGGTGGGCCCGCGTGGCCGATTGGCTTGACCGCCGCGTGTGGGGCGGCATCGTTGCTTTCGTTGCCGTGCTGTTCGCCCTCTGGGCGCAGCTCAACCGCGTGCTCGACATCAATTGGGTCGATGGCGGCTTTGACAAAACCTGCGAGGAACTCTCTGAAGGCGGCGGCCTGCTGGCGAGCATCGAGAGCGGCCGTGTGCAGAACTACCTGCGCATTCTCGCCGTGGCCGTGGTCGCGCTCGTCGTCATTCTTTTCTGGAGCAGGCGGCCATGAACGAAATCGCCAGCGGCTTTCCGATTCTCACGCTCATTACCGTGCTGCCGCTTGTCGGCGCGGCAATTGCGCTCTTTGCGGGTAAGCACGCGCGCGGTGTTGCGCTGGTCACTTCACTCGCCTGCCTCGTTGTCGCGCTCTTTGTCTGGATTAGCCTTCCCGCCGACGGGAGCATTGGATTGGTTGAGATTCATCCATGGGCGCCGTCGCTGGGCGTCGAGTATCACCTAGGCGTCGACGGCCTCGGCGCACTCATGCTTCTGCTTTCCGCCATCGTCACGCTCATGTCAGTCGACGCCTCGCATCGCGTCCACCACATGCCAGGCCTCTTCTACGGACTCATCCTGATCCTCGAATCGGGTCTCTTCGGTTCTTTCACGGCGTTGAATTTTTTTCACTGGTTTTTGTTCTGGGAGCTGAGTCTCATCCCCGCATTTTTTCTCATCAAACTGTGGGGCGGTCCACGACGCGGCCCGGCGGCTACGCAGTTCTTCGTTTACACCATGACCGGCTCGGTGGCGCTGCTGCTCTCGTTTCTTGCCGTCTTTCTTTCCACCGGGACGAAATATGCGCCGGGCACGATGGACTTCGGCATCCTCACTGCCATGGCTGCATCGGGCGCGCTGACGCAGATGGTTACGGCGCATCTTGGCGCAGTGATGCCTTGGCTCGCCGTTGGTGTTCTCGCGGGTTTCGCAGTCAAAGTGCCGATTGTCCCCTTCCACACATGGCTGCCGGCCGCCTATGCCGAAGCACCCTCGCCCGTTACCATGCTGCTCACCGGCGCCATGTCGAAGATGGGCGTCTACGGCCTCCTGCGCATCGCGCTGCCTATCTTCGGCGTGCAGATCGCCGCTATGCGGACTCCGCTGCTCGTTCTCGCGGTGGTCACCGTCGTGATGGGCGCGTGGGCTGCGGCCGCACAAAAAGATTTGAAGCGCGTCTTTGCTTACTCGTCGGTGAATCACCTGGGCTACTGCCTGCTCGCAATTTTCGCGCTGGCAGTTCCGGTTTCAGGCGCAGCGCAGCAAGCCAACCAGGCCGCCGCGCTCAACGGCGTGATCCTTCAGATGTTCAATCATGGCATCACCGCAGCCGCCATCTTCTGGTTCATCGCAATGATTCAGTTCCGCACCGGCGGTTTGCGCGGCATTGACGATTTCGGCGGCCTGCGCAAGCCGGCGCCAGTCTTCGCGGGCCTTATGGGCATCGTGCTCTTTTCTTCGCTTGGTCTGCCCGGCCTCAACAGCTTTGTCAGCGAGTTCCTCATCTTCCGCGGCGTTTTTCCGCTCGCTTGGGTTGCGGCCACCGTTTCGATCCTCGGTTTGTTGGTGACGGCGATCGTGATTCTCACCGTAATTCAGAAAGTTTTCACTGGCCCGGTCCCAGAGCGGTCGGTCAACTTTCCTGACCTTCATCACAGCGAGCGGATCGCACTCGCACCGGTAATCGGCCTCATGTTCCTCGTCGGGCTTGCGCCACGCCTGATCCTAGACACGATCAATCCCGCGGTCATGAACCTGCTCTCGCACTGGAGATTTTAGAGAATGGCCTGGGCGATCTACATCTCGTTTGCCGGCGCGCTGATCTCGGCGCTCCTGCCCAAAGCCAAGCCCGAATTGGCGCGCAGGTGGGCGCTCGTCGTTTCCGCGGCCGGCCTTGTGATCGCCGTCGTGGGCTTCGGTGCCGGCATGGGTCAGGGCCGCCAGGTCTTTGTCGATGCGCTTTGGGTGCCCTCCATGGGCATTCACTATCTGATCGCCGCCGACGGAATCAGCCGCGTACTCGTGCTCCTCACCGGAATCGCCGCTGTCGCGGGCGTGCTCTTCAGTTGGAACATCGAACTGCGCGCCAATCAGTTCTTCGCGTTTTATCTCGCTCTTATCGGCGGCGTTTATGGCGTCTTCCTGAGCGGCGACCTCTTCCTGCTCTTCGTCTTTTACGAGATCGCCATCGTTCCGAAGTATTTCCTCATCTCCATCTGGGGTTCCACGCGCCGCGAATACGGCGCGATGAAGCTTGCGATCTACTCCTTCGTCGGCTCGGCCATGGTCCTCATCGGGCTGCTCGCGGCCTACGCCACCGCGGGCAGCCACTCGACCACGTTCGCCGCTCTCGCGCACGCGGGCCTGCCCGCCGATTTTCAACTGTGGTGTTTTCCGCTTGTGTTTGTCGGCTTCGCGATCCTTGCCGGCATGTGGCCGTTCCACACCTGGGCGCCCACGGGCCACGTCGCCGCGCCTACCGCAGCTTCCATGCTGCTCGCGGGGGTGGTCATGAAGCTGGGCGCTTACGGCTGCCTCCGCGTCGGCATCGGCCTTTTTCCGCACGGCCTCGATCCCTGGGGATTCTCGTTCATCGGCATTGGCTCGTGGCGCGACGTCTTTGCCTGGCTCGCCGTCATCGGAATCGTCTACGGCGCGCTCGTCGCCCTGGCGCAGACCGACTTCAAATTCGTCATCGGCTACTCCAGCGTGAGCCACATGGGGTTTGTGCTTCTCGGCCTCATGACGCTGAATCAGATTGGCCTCGACGGCGCGGTCCTGCAGATGTTCTCGCACGGCGTCATCGCCGGTCTCTTGTTTGCCATTGTGGGCCGCATCGTTTACGACCGCACGCATACACGCCAATTTGCCGAGCTCGAACCCATGCATCTATCGCGAAGGCTGCCCTTCGCGGCGTGGGCCTTCGTATTTGCCGGTGTCGCCTCAATGGGCCTGCCCGGCTTCTCAGGGTTTGTCGCCGAGCTGCAAGTCCTCGTCGGCGCGTGGCAAGCCAATCCCTGGTGGACCATCGTTTCCGGCATCGGCATCATCGTTGGTGTCGCCTACATCTGGCGTGCCCTGCAAAAGGTATTCTTCAGTGACACGCTGCCCAGTCCGCACGAGCTTGAATCGGAGCAGGCGCATAAATTTGCGCCCATCACCTGGCCCGAATTTGCCGGCGTCGCGCTGCTCGGTATTTCTACGCTCGCTGTAGGACTTTACCCGCGTATTCTTCTCGATCAAATTGAGCCGGCCGTGAAGGCGCTGCTCGCGGGAGGCGTGCAATGAACTACGCCGCCCTCAGCTTTGCTTCGCTCTTTCGGGCCACGCTGCCTGAAACGGCTCTCGAAATTGCCGCGTTGCTCGTGATCGTCGTCGATCTCGGGTTCCTGCGCAAGAAAGCTCTTGAAATCCGCGTGGCCGTCGCCGCATTCATTGGTGTCGCCGGCTGCATCGCGGCCATCTGGACTGTTTGTGCAGTGGATTGGGCCGGATTCAGTGCCGGCAACGACGTTTTGCTCGCGGCAGGAGGCTCGGCAGGCGTTGCGCAGGTTGCCATCCTCGTGCTCACAGCGCTCACGCTTCTGCTTCTCATCGATTCCACGTTCACGCGCCACGCCGGCGAGTACGTTTCGGTCGTGCTGATGGCCGCAGCAGGCGGATTGATCATCTCCGCCGCGCAGGATCTACTGGTGATCTTTGTGGGCCTCGAGCTGTTGAGCCTTGGCCTTTACATTCTCACAGCGTTTAACAAACAATCCGAAAAAAGCGCTGAAGCCGCGATCAAATACTATCTCTTTGGCGGAATGTCCGCGGCGTTTTTACTCTTCGGCTTCAGCTATCTCTACGGGCTTTCCGGATCAACCAGCCTGCCCAAAATTGTGTTGTGGGGCTACACAGCCTCAGCGCACGGCGCAACGCCGTTGCTTGTGATTGCGCTGGTCATGGTCGCCGCCGGCCTGGGCTTCAAGATAGCCGCGGTCCCGTTCCACCTCTGGGCGCCCGACACCTACGAAGGCGCTCCCGCTCCTGCCGGTGCTTTTATCGCATCCGTCTCCAAGGTCGCGAGCTTCGCGCTGCTCATCTCCATCAGCCATGCGATCCTCTGGTGGCCTAGGATGCTGCACTTGACGGGTGGCCGCGTCATGGTCATCACTCATTCTGCCGGCGCCCCCACGCCTCCAGTTACTATCGGGTTCGTCACCTTGTGGCCGATGATCCTCATGGATCTGTCCGTGTTCTCGATGATCTTCGGCAACCTGGCCGCGCTAGCGCAGTCGAGCGTCCGCCGTTTGCTTGCCTATTCGGCCATCGCGCACGCCGGCTACATTCTGCTCGGCCTCGCGTTCTTCTCCTGGAGCGACGCCAGCGCACAAGCCATCCTCTATTACATCGTTACCTACGGGCTCACGACCATCGGCGCATTTGGAGTGGTCGGCGTCGTCGAGCGCGCCACTGGCTCGGACAAGCTCGATTCTTTCCTCGGCCTGCACAAACGCAATCCGTTTCTCGCCGCCGTACTGCTCGTGCTCTTCCTCTCGTTGGCAGGAATTCCGCCACTCGTCGGCTTCTGGGCCAAGTTCAATCTCTTCGCCACGGTGCTCAATGGGGGCTGGTCTGGCTTCACGAAAGGGCCCTTGTCCTCGCTGCCGGCCGAGCAACTCACGCTTGTCGCCCTTGCCATCGCATTCAGTGCCGTCTCGCTCTACTACTATCTGCAGGTTCTCAAGCGCGCTTGTGTCATGCCCGCCAACGACGAATCGCCCATTCGGGCGAATCCCTCCACGCTGGTTGTGTTGATCGCTATCGCCGCCGCAGTTCTTGTGTTCGGCTGCTTCCCGGCGCTGTTGCAATCCTGGATTGCTGCCTTCTATCCGGCGGCGATGTAGCGCAGATTCTCCTCCCAAACAAAAAGCCGTCCGAAGCTGATTGGCTCCGGTCGGCTGTTTTTTCCTTCTCATGATTCGCGGCTGGCGGCGGCCGCGAACTCCGGTAGCTCCGCTAACGCCGCTAGCTCCGCTGCTTTTTAATACTTCACAATCGCCGCAAACGAATCGGGCTTGAGGCTCGCTCCGCCCACCAGCGCGCCGTCAATTTCTTCCTGGCCGATCAGCGCGGTCGCATTGTCCGGCTTCACACTGCCGCCGTAAAGGATGCGCATAACCGTGGCCACATCGGCGCCGAGAAGCGTCGCCACTTCCGCGCGAATGATGCGGTGCGCGTCGGCTGCAATCTCCGGCGTCGCCGTCTTGCCCGTACCGATCGCCCACACAGGCTCGTACGCAATCACGATCGGCCTTGCGGCCTCAGGCGTGATGCCCGCAAACGCGCCCGTCACCTGCGTCTTC
>JBEKRG010000091.1:0-18569 GCA_049518955.1 Occallatibacter sp. | reverse complement strand
AGCTTGGGCGAAGCTGATTTGCTGCGGCGCGCGATGGGCAAAAAGGATCCGAAGGCGATGGCCGAGCAGCGGGATCGCTTTATGAACGGTGCGGCTAAACTGGGGCATCCAAAAGCATCGGTCAGCGAAATCTTCGACCAGATGGAGAAGTTCTCAGGGTACGGCTTCAACAAGTCGCACTCAGCGGCGTACGCGCTGGTGGCCTACCAGACGGCGTATTTGAAGACGCACTATCCGGTGGAGTTCATGGCGGCGTTGTTGACGTCGGAAACATCGAAGCCTGACAGCGTTGTGAAGTACATCGGTGAGTGCCGCGAGATGGGAATACGCGTGGAGCCGCCGGATGTGCAGGTGAGCGGCGCGCAGTTTACGCCGCACGGCGAGGCGATTCGCTTTGGGCTGGCTGCGGTTAAAAACGTGGGCGGCAATGCGATTGAATCGATCCTGAAGGCGCGCGCAGAGGCGGGCGGGCGGTTCAAGAGCCTTTGGGAGTTCTGCGAGAAAGTCGACCTGCGGCTGATGAACAAGCGCGTGATCGAGTCGCTGATCAAGGCCGGCGCGCTGGACTCGCTGGGTTCGCGCGGGCAGTTGATGGCTGCCGTGGACAAGGCCATGGAGCGGGCGCAGAAGGCGCAGCGAGATGCTGAACAAGGGCAGAGTGGATTGTTCGGGCTGTTCGACGAGTCACCGGCGCGAGGGCACGACGCCGATGCACTGCCGGTCGCGGCCGATTGGGAAGAGAGCGAGCGGCTGGCGAACGAAAAAGAGGTGTTGGGATTCTTTGTGTCGGGACATCCGCTCGACAAATATGCGGAGAAGCTGCGCAACCTTACGGGCGTGATTACCGTGGCTGAGGCACTGGAGCGGAAACCGCCGGAGCGGCGCGGGGGCGGGCAGTCCGACGTTGCGGACGAGATTCAGGTGGCGGGAATCATTCATGGATTGCGGGTGCAGAAGAGCCGGCGCGATCAGCGGCTCTACGCGCAAGCGACTCTCGAAGATTCCACCGGGAAAATGGAGCTCATCTGCTTTGCGCGCGATTACGAGCGGCTCGCCGCACAGTTGAAAATTGAGGCGCCTGTCCTGGTGCGCGGACAGTTGATGGGCGAGGAGGATGCCGCGCCAAAGATCGCGGTGAGCCAGGTGCAGGCTCTCGAAGAGGTGCAGGTGAAGCTGCCGGGCGGCGTGCGGATCCGGATTAATCTCGATCGCGCAACGGAAGATGTTCTCGCCCAATTGAAAAGCGCTGCAGTGGCCGCGCCAGGTCCGGGAAAGGTACTGCTGCAACTCGAAAAGAAGGGCGAGTTCGCAGTGATCCTGGAACCGGAAGGCATGAGCGTGGCGGCGGATCGCGGCTGGGTGGAGCGCGTGGAAGAGCTTGCCGGTAAAGGGTCAGTGCAGGCGGTGGGATAAAACGCATCGAGCAAGTGCACCGCGCTAGAATGATCCACATGCAAATCAGAAAGGCTGTAATTACCGCTGCGGGTAAAGACCAGCGCAACCTGCCCATGCAAACTCTATTTGATCAACAGGGCGTGGAGCGCTCGGTGCTCAGCCTGGTGGTGCGGGAAGCGGTGCGAGCCGGCATCACCGATGTGTGCATCGTGGTGTGGCCGGGAGACGAGGAACCGTACGCACGGCTGCTCGCCGACGATGGCGCGCGGCTCACGTTCGTCGCGCAGACGGAGGCTCGGGGGTACGCGCATGCGGTGTTCAGCTCAAAGAGCTTCGTGAAGGACGAGCCGTTTCTGCACTTCGTTGGCGATCATATTTACGTTGGGCAGGAAGCGAGCGGTAGCGCGAAAAGGCTGGTTGATGCAGCGGCGGCCGAAGGTTGCGCGATCTCGGCCGTGCAGGTGACGCGAGAGAGCCTGCTTCCCTTTTATGGAACCGTTGGCGGACAGCCGGTGGCGGGCAAGCCGGGGTTGTATCGCGTGGAAACGGTGCGCGAGAAGCCGACACCGACCGAAGCGGAGCAACATTTGATCGTGCCCGGGCTGCGCAGCGGGCAGTATCTCTGCTTCTACGGAATGCACGTGCTGACTCCGGCGATTTTCGAAATTTTATCCGGCATGCTGGGCAACGGACGCGTAAGCCTGTCCGCTGCGCTGGCCGCGCTGGCGGCGCGCGAGCAGTATCTTGCGATGATCCAGACGGGCCAGCGATTCGATGTGGGCGTGAAATATGGATTGTTTACCGCCCAGCTCGCATTGGCGCTCAGCGGGCAGGACCGCGAGAACGTCCTGACCCAGCTCGTGAACGTAATGTCCGCGCGCGAAATGCTCTCCGTGAAGGGAGACGGCGCGTGAGCGGACTGTGGACGACGATCACCGCGACCGACGCCGAGATTCGCAATCGCTCCCTCGATGATTTTTGCCGAACCGCTTCGACGGAGCAACTCTTTGCTGAATTGAAAGACCTCGAGCGGCTCAGGCACTCGAACGAAAATCTCTATGAGCGCGTGCGTGCGCTTTTCTTTCTCTACGCCATCCACCGCTTTCATCTGCCGGCACGCAACGACGCGTTTGCAGCCGGCAAAGCGCTGATTCCCTTTGATGGATACGAAAAGTTCCTGAATAGAAGATTTGAAGAGGCGATCGGCATCTTTCTGGCCGCCGAGAGGCGCGATGGACTAAGCGACGGCCTTTCGAGCGCGCTGGCCGCGGCGTATCGCGGCCTCGCGTTCCAGACGCTGGCCGACCAGGTGCGGCGAAGCGTGCGGTCGGTGCGTGGCAATCAATGGATGTTCCGCACCGGGCACCCGGCCGATTACGCGCTACGCTTGCGGCCGGAGCTGCTGAAGCGTAGCAACGGCGATCCGTTTCCGATTCTGCATGAGGCCACACCAGTTCGCATGGACCTGAGCCATAGCGGATGGAGCGACATCTTTTTTCTGGGGATGGATCTGCCGGAGATGGCGCGCGTGCTCAACGTCTCGATCGATCTGGCGATTCATGGAGAGAATGCGCAGACGCCGAAACCTCCTGTAGAAACCTTTCTGCGCGTGATCGATCGACCCGTGATTCGACTGGCGAGCGTCGATCTGGACGCGACAGCGGAGATCGGCGACTTGCAGGAGCTGTTCGACTTTGGCCGCGATTATCTCGGGCTGCTTAAGGCGGCAGTGATCGCGTCGGGCATTGTGCCGCCCGGATTGGAAGGCTCGGGACAGCCGCTGGCTTCGGTCCTGGCGCAGTTGACCGGGCGCGAGGGACTGGGCATTGAGATCGTCAGCGAGGTGAATAACATTCCCAAAGGATCGCGGTTGGCGGTATCGACCACCCTGCTGGCATCGCTGATCGCTTTGTGCATGCGCGCAACGGGACAAGCCAAGTCGCTAGCGGGACCGCTCGAGGAAGAGGAGCGGCGCGTGGTGGCGGCGCGCGCCATTCTCGGCGAGTGGCTGGGCGGATCTGGCGGAGGATGGCAGGATTCGGGAGGCGTGTGGCCCGGGATCAAGGTGATTGAGGGCGCGCCGGCGAGCGAAGGCGATCCGGAGTTTGGCGTGAGCCGCGGCAGACTGTTGCCGAATCATCGCATTCTCGGCGAGTCCGTTGTCAGCGCGGAGACGCGCCGGCGGCTACAGGAGAGCCTGGTGCTGGTGCACGGCGGCATGACGCAGGATGTGGGGCCGATCCTCGAGATGGTCGCTGAAAGATATTTGCTGCGCTCGAATGCGGAGTGGGCGGCGCGCCAAACGGCGTGCAAAGTTCTCGACGAGATCATCGAGGATTTGCGCGCGGGCGATATGCGCGCGATTGGCGGAGCCACGCAGCGCAATTTCGATGGACCGATCCAGACCATTATTCCGTGGGCAAGCAACTTATATACGGAGACTCTGATTCGCGAGGTGCGGTCGAAGTTTGGCGATGCGTTCTGGGGATTCTGGATGTTGGGCGGAATGTCGGGTGGCGGCATGGGATTCATTTTCGATCCCAAACGGAAGGCGGAGGCGCAGAAGCGCCTGGGCGAATTGATGTGCGAAGTGAGCGGAAAGCTTGCCGGCGGCGTGGCGTTCGCGATGAAGCCGGTGGTCTATGACTTTTCGATCAATGAGCGTGGGACATTTGCCGAGCTGAAGACGGGCAGCGATGCGATTCTGCCCGACGGATACTACAACATTGTGCTGCCTGCTCTCTTGCGCGAGGATCAGCGGCTGCTGTCTGCATGCGAGCGCGGCGACATGGAACGGTTCAGTGCTCTCTCGCATGACGTACCGGGCGCACGCGACCGCGCGCGCGGGCTGCTCGACCGGCTCTTGCCTCGCGCTACCGGCAGCGAGGAGCAAGCTGAGACTTTGGAGTCGCTACTCGAGACGAATGGATTTGATCCACTCCAGCATGAGCGCATCCAGGCGGAGTTAAGGGCCGGGCATATTGGAGTTGCGCAGAACCGGCTGCCGCTATCCGTGCAGATTGAGGATGTGACGCCGGGGCAACTCTTCGACGCTCGACAGGAAATAGACGCGAAGGTTTTCAAGCTCGGTGAAGAGGCGCTCGCAGCCGGCACGGTCGCCGTGGTCACGCTGAGCGGCGGCGCAGGCAGTCGATGGACGCGCGGCGCCGGAGTGGTAAAGGCGCTGAGCCCCTTCTGCAGGCTCGCCGGAACACATCGCACGTTCCTCGAGGTTCACCTGGCCAAGAGCCGCCGCGCCGGCAAACGCTACGGAATCGACGTGCCGCATGCGATCACGACAAGCTATTTGACGCATGGTCCGATCGAGGAATCCCTGCGGCGCGAAAACGCATATGGATACACGGGCCCACTGTATTTGTCGGCCGGACAGAACGTGGGGTTGCGACTGATTCCGACGGTGCACGACCTGCGCTTTGCGTGGGAAGATACGCCGCAGCAGTTGCTGGATGCGCAGGCACAGAAGGTGCGCGGGAGCGTGCGCGCGGCGCTCGTGGCCTGGGCGCTGCAAGCGGGTGAAGCGGCGAGTTATACCGACAATCTTCCAATGCAGTGCCTGCATCCGGTGGGGCATTGGTACGAGGTACCGAATCTTTTTTTGAGCGGCGTGCTCGAAAAAATGCTGGAGGCCAGACCAGAATTACGCACCCTGATGGTTCGCAATGTGGACACTGTGGGCGCTGACCTCGATCCAGGAATCCTGGGCCGGCACATTGCGAGCAAGGCGACCATGACGGCGGAAGTGGTAACGCGTCGCATCGAGGACCGCGGCGGAGGGTTGGCGTCGGTCGATGGGCGCGTGCGTTTGGTTGAAGGAATGGCGCTGCCATCGGAAAAGATCGAGTTTGCGCTTTCCTACTACAACTCGAATACGTTCTGGATCGACATTGACGCGCTGCTGAAGGTTTTCGGCCTGAAGCGGAGCGATTTGCGCGATCGGGAGAAGGTGGCCACGGCGGTCCGCGCAATGGCCGCACGCATGCCGACCTACATCACGCTGAAGGACGTGAAAAAACGCTGGGGCAAGGGGCAGGAAGACATTTATCCCGTGGCGCAGTTCGAAAAGTTGTGGGGAGACATGACCGCCCTTCCGCAGATTGCGTGCGAATACGTGATCGTGCCACGAGTGCGTGGGCAGCAACTCAAAGAGCCGGCTCAGTTAGACGGATGGCTGCGCGACGGATCAGCGGAAGCCGTGACGGCGCTGTGCGAGTTTGGGCACTGATACGCAAACACTGCTTGGCTTCTGATCAGTGTTTTGTCGCGTTGGATGCGACACGAAGCACCGCATCGTAAGCCGCCTTGGGCTGGCCGTTACGGTCAAAGAGCAGCGGATAATTCGTGCGCCCCTGCACGGGCCAATCGTTCAACCAGGAATCGCCATCGGTGACGCCCCAGAATGTGACGCGCTCCACCTCGCCGGGATGTTTCATAAACACGCTGAAAAGATCGGAGTAGCGCTTGGCCAACTCCTGCTGAACTGAATCGGGCAGCCCGTTGGCGTAGGGATTCAGCGCCGCATTCTGCTGAACCTTCAGATTGATGTCAGCGGTACGCTGCTGGCCGGCGTTGGGCAACACGGTGATGTCGAACTCCGTGATCGAGACGGTGATCCCCGCTGCCTCGAATGCTGAGATCGCTTCATCTTCCTGCTGCGCGGCGGGCCAATCCAGATGGTCATGGCCCTGAATGCCGACGCCCGTAATGTAGACGCCATCCGAGCGCAACTTCTTGACAAGCGCAATTGCGCCATCGCGCTTGGGCTGGTTCTCCAGGCTGTAATCGTTGTAGACCAGCTCGGCTCGCGGATCGGCCTGATGCGCGTATTGGAATGCCTTCTCAATGAAGTCCGGGCCGATGATCTTGTACCAGAGCGACTGGCGCATCGTGCCATCGTCGTTAAGGGCTTCGTTGACGACATCCCAGCTATTGATTTTTCCCTTGTACCGGCCGACGACCGTGTCGATGTGGTCCTTCAAGCGCGCCAGCAGAGCGTCGCGCGTGAGGAGATTGCCCTTGTCGTCGTGAAAGACCCAGGCCGGAACCTGGTTGTGCCAGACTAGATTGTGCCCCACGATAAACATGTGGTACTTTTGGCCAAAAGCGACGTACTGGTCGGCGAGATCGAAGGTATACTGGCCCGGCTGAGGATGAATCCTCTCCCACTTAAGAACGTTCTCCGGCGAGATTGTGTTGAACTGCGATTCGATCAGAGCGTCGCCGCGCTGATCCTGTCCGGAGATCTGCGCTTCGTTCATGGCCGCGCCGACAAAAAAGTCGCCCTTAAAGGCCTGCTTCAACGACGTGGGGGCATGCGCGGCCGTGGCAGTGCATGCGACGATGAGAAATGGCAACGCGACATAACGCGCAATGGCGCGAGGCTTGACTTGCATGGTTGCTCCTTGCCGGAATCCTTGCCGAGCCAATCATAAACCTCTTCAGGGTTTACCGGCGGCAAAGCCCTTACGCCGTTCCGTCAGCTCATTGGCGATCGTCTGGTTTACTTCACGCGTGATGGGATAGAAGAACATGCAAGCGGCCGCAGCGAAGAAAGCCAGGCCCGCATAAACGCTTGCAGTCATCAAGATTCCAGACTGCGCAAGCGCGGTCTGAGTGGTGGCCCGTGAGATGAAACCGTAAAACGAAAAGAGCTGACCGGCAACGAAGCCGCCGAGAGCAAGTCCCGCCCAGAGTGCGAAGACGACCGCAGCCGTGACAGTGCCGCTGGCGCGGCGGCCTGTCTTCCACTCGCCGTAGTCGGCCACGTCGCCCATCATCGACCAGATTATGGGCCCAGACAACCCATAGGAGAATTGGCGCAGCACTTCGGTGGCGACAATCAGGATCGTTGCATTTGATGGAATCTTCAGCAGCGCCGCAGCGAAGACACCGGTCAGAATCATGCTGGCGATGAAGAGATTGCGTTTGCCAACGCGTTTGGTTATCGCTGTGGAGCAGGTCACTCCGGCGATCAGCGCCGCGAGCCCGAATCCATTGAGCCACGAGAAGAGGCTGAGGTTGCCGGCAACATAGCGGCAATAGGGCAGCATCACGTTACCGCGGATCACAATGGCCGCGAAATAGAACAGCGTGGCGAGGAAGAGCACCACCCATGGACGGTTCCGGAAGAGATCGGAAAGATCCTGGCCGAGATCGGACTTCTGCTGCGGATCGGGCTGGATGCGCTCTTTCGTGGTGAGGAAGGCGATGATGAAGAAGATGATGCTGAGGATCGAGAGCAGCCCCATCGTGAGTTGATAGCCGAGTGCATCGTTGCCGTGGCCGAAGAACCGGACCATGGGGATGGCGAGACTTGCAACGATGAATCCGGCGGAGTTGGCGGCGACCTGGCGGTATGTAGAGATGCTGTTGCGCTCGTCGGGATCCGAGGTCATGACCGCGTTGAGCGTCGCGTAGGGTACATTGTTCATGGTGTAGATCACCCTGAGCAGGATGTACGTGGTCCACGCATAGATGATCTTGGCCGCCGGACTGATATTGGGCGTGGTAAAGGTCAATACGCAGATGATGCCGAATGGCAGCGATGTCCACAGCAGCCAGGGGCGGAACTTGCCCCAGCGCGTGCTTGTGCGGTCGGCAATCACGCCCATCACGGGATTGAGGCAGGCCACGCCGAGCCCGACGACTAGGAAAAGCGTTCCAGCCTGCGCCGCCGACAAGCCAAAAGTGTGGGTGTAGAAATCCAGCTGAAGAGCCAACAAGGCCTGGAATACGAAGTTTGCGGCCATGTCGCCCAGGGCGTAGCCGGTTTTCTCAGTGAAGGAGAGCTTCTCAATCATTGCCGCCTCTTCTTTCGCCGGAGATCCCGGCCGCGCTTGCTACGTGGCCCATCTTGTCGAATTGCCCTTCGCTTGTTCATCTGCGGCGTTCGAGCGGGACCTGGCGGTTTGCGCACAAAGCCTACTCGAACCAAACTGTTGCTGTCCAGAATGAAGCGGCCGAAGGGCCCCTTCCAAGACCGCAGACCAGTCTAGCCGTTGAGGACACGCCCGGCAACAGGAAAAGCGATTTTCTTAAGAACTAAGTAACGGGTAGCCTTCAGGGAGTCGCCGATTGGAATGGGCAAAACCCGGCTGAAAATGGGCTGGCATTGCACAGATTATGGTGCATCGCCGGCCTCCGCTCCGGCCCGATTAAGCCAGGCGCCAAAAGCTCCGACCTTAAGAGATTCAGGGTGCTGCGGCCGCGCTCTCCCTTTTCTTGCTGATTGCCCCGCGGGCCGGTTTTCTTAATCATCGGGAAATTACAAAGAAATGACTTTCCAGAATTGCGGCTGGCTGCTACGCTCTCCTACACGTGGAGAGATCGCCGAAAAAGGCGATCCATTTTCCCAGCTTCCCTGCCCCACGGTTCTTAATCTTGCGGATCCATTCGGTGATGAATTCCCGCTTATTTGCGTGGCGCGACATCGAATTTGGCGGCGACGCCCGTCATACGCATTGTTCCTGTACGGAGAAATGGAAATCGGGGAAACGGTCCAGCACGCGGGCCATCTTCTGCTTTACAACCTTGCGACTGGACCCTCACTGCTTTACCGCTTCGCGTGCAAATTCATCCCTCAGTTGAGTTCATTGACGGGCTCGATGGCCAGGGGTGGGAAAGGGTAACGCGATGAAACTTCCGCATCGTTTCCCAACTTTATTTGCAGCAGCGCTTGCCGGATTCGGAGCCTGCTGCCTGGCGTGGGCCGTCGGGCCCGCCTCTTCTGGAGAGCCACCGGCCGCCGACGAATCAACGGCGATCCGAACCTCGGAGACCATCGCGATTCCGGGCCCGCTTCGGTCCTTCCTGCGCATGGCCGGCATCAGCCAGGAGAGCACGCCGGCTGATGTGCTTCCCCTGCTGGCTCGGAATGCGTTCCTATACGGCCACCAGCTGGGGAAGAAGACGGAATACCTGGTGCTGGAAGACCGGTATGTGCAGCAGGCACGCGAACTGCAGCCTCTCGCCGTTGCCAACGGCTCGATTCACATCTCGGGTTGCAGCGACGTGGCGCCGTTAATACAAGTTCTTGGCTACCAGTTCGAGACCGGTTGCAGCCACGACGGCGCAACCTTGATCACCGCGAATGCGGAGCGCGCATTTCTCACCGTGGACTCGGGGTTTCCTCTAACCCGGCTGGAGCAATCGCTTCAGCAGGGCACTTCTTTTTCGTATCCCTATCTGGCGACGCGGGTCCCGATTCTGTTTCACGAAGACGACTGGCTGGCGCTGATTCCGGCGAAACAGCGTGGCGGCCAGACGCTGCTTGATCTGTTGCTGAATGATCAGGATGCGGATCGGCTTTACACCGCGTTGACGAAGCTCGATCCGGAGACCCGGAACGCCCTGTTTCGATCGCCCGGACTCAAGCGGCTGCAGTTCTATGCACCTACGCTCGACTTTTACGGGAGCCGGCTCTGCATTCGCTCGGGAGCGGTGGTTTTGCCCGGAGGAGAAGCGGCGAGGCCCGCATGGGAGGCGCTGGTTGGCGTAAGCTCGCATTCCCCCGGCGAATTCGTCATCCGGTTTCTGGCCAAGGATCAGGGCTGGCTCGCGGCATATTTCGATGCGCTGGCGCGCGTGAGCCCTGAGCAACAGTCGCGGCTGACGCAGGGAAACCGGTTAAAGAACCTTTATGCGGCGTACCGTGCGGGGGTTCCCAGCGTCGATGCGGCAAGCAGCGTTTTCGTCCGGAACTCTACCCTATTGCTGCTTTTCACTCGCCTGCAATGGGACGCAGCCGGCGAGCCGTTGATTCCGGGCGGTCTCGGTGTTTGGCAGGAGGTGTTCGCGCGGGAGGAAAAGCTTCACCACTCGCACGATTGGACGCGTCATTTCCACGCCGCGGAGGGCGCTGAGGGCTTTCTCGAAGCCCAGGTAGCCTACTCCAACACTGGGGCTACCGACGGACCAACGCAGATCTATCTGGTTCTGAGCGCAATCGACGGCGCTCGGCCGGCGAACCGGCATTTGTCAGGCGATACTGCGCGGTTGCTCGCTTCCAAATATATCGGCCTCGCCGACTGGTATCCGATCTTCGTCGAATTTCCGGCGCTTGACGATTCGTCAATCCGGAACTTCATCGACGCGGCCGATCGCATCGGCGCTGTTTCAAACCAAACGCTGCGTTCGAATACGCTGGGAGCCTTTCAGGCCGAGGTGGGAATCTGGCAGATCCTGGCGCGGCAACGGCAGATCCCCAGCGACAATCTGACGTCCTCGTGGCAAGACACGGTTCAGTCCTATGGGGCAATCTCCTCGTCGACGCAACTCTTTGACTCGGCGCGGGAATCGCTCCGGACGATCGTGGAAGCGGCAGGCGCCAAGGGGGACATGACAGAGGATATGGTCGTTGATCTTCTGGCCGGCCCTGTCGAAAGTAGCCCCGAAGCGTTGAAGGTTCACGATGAGCTGGCGCGAAGGATGCGCGCCGTGCTCGGTGATCAGAGGCTCGCCTCGCTGGATACCCTTTTCGGACTCTACGACGGCCTCGGCGAGATGGCCAAGGGAGCAAATGTTGGCGACAGCCTGCTGCCACTTGCAGGAACCTTGCGCGAGTTCGAGTTGCCGCGGCCCATCTTTACCGAGGGCGAGCGGGTGTCCTGGTCGCCATCGGTCTATATCAGCCGCCACGCAGAGCTGCAGGTACGCACCGACCTGACCAGAGTGATCAAGGCGTCAGGGACGCCGGCGCAGTTGGAAGCCGCGCGCGCAAAACTGGCGCCGTTCCTGCGGGACACGCTGGTGGGACTGAATTACGCCTACTACGAACCGCCCGGAGCACAGGTTCTGCACAGCAATCCACTGTTCGTGCGCTCGCACGATTTCTCGGCGACTTCGATTCAGGGCATCGACCAGATCTGGGCCGCGCCATCGCTGATTGGGATTGGCGCGACCGCCGGCGGAGGCGCCTATCTAATTGGATCGCTCGCCGATCTGCCCTACGTGCTGGCGATGACTGAGGAGGATTTCATCTCTCCGGAAAAAGTCCAAGCGCTGATCTGGCGCGAAACCGTGCCTCAGCTCCTGGTGAACGCGACACTGCCGCGGTGGTGGGGCGTGAGCCGTGACGAGCTGCATGCCGTGAATCTGTATCAGCGCGCGGGAGAAGAACTGCTGCGGGATTCGGTGGACAATCCGGATCTGCGCGAGAAGTTGGTCGGCATCTCCAGCGACCGCATGGGCTGGGGCCGGACCGATGAGTTGGGGCTCGCCCTCGAACACCCGGAAAGCGCAGAAAGCATGATCGCGAAGATGCTTCCCAGCGACACGTTCTATCTGGAGTCGGAGTTCCGCAACAAGTATCCGGACCAGATGGCGGCCTGGGGCCCGGCCAATCGCGAACTTGATGATCTCGCGCGCAAGAATCCCGCCGACACTTCGGCCGAGAAAATCGCGAGGGACTTCGGCGTCCCGCATCCAACACTGGCGGAGACCAATGCCTGCAATCTGCTGGCAGCGGGACCCTTTCCCGTCTCCGGCGGAGTCGCAAGCCGGCTCTTCGGCGAGTCGTGGGAGTCGGGCAATCTGTACTGGGCTCGCCTGGCAGACGAAAAGGGATATGACCCGGCGGCGCTCAATGTGCTGATCCCGGCGCTGACCCGGCAGATGGTGGCCAATATCTCGGCAACCAGCATCGACGATTGGCCGGCCCTGCAGCGCGCCATGGATCAAACCGGGGACGAATTCCTCAAGGGAAAGATTGCGATCCGCTCCGCGGGGCTGACCGTTGCAAGCAGCAAGACCGCGAACGGGGGTGATTAGCGATGTTGAAGGGAAACAGGACCACCGTATGCATCGGCTTGGGTTTCAGCGCGCTGATCCTCTTTGCCGGCGAGCCGCGTTTTGCTGCTCAGGATGAGGCGACGCATCTGCGCGTCACCGTCAACCTGGTGCAGCTGAATGTTGCCGTGACCGACAGCAAGGGAAACTACATCAGCGGCCTGAAGCCGGAGAATTTCGAGATTACCGAAGACAAGATTCCTCAGCGGATTGCCACGTTCGAAGAAGGTAACGGACCCGCGATTCGGCCCGGTCAAAGCGAATCGCCGAGCCCGAGCGAACCCGCCGGCACGGCGCCGGGTGCTGCTCCGGGCACGGCCCCGGACGAGGCTTCGGGCGCGGCCTCTGACCGCATCTCAGGAGCAGAAATGGCTTCCACAATGGCCGGAGCCAACATCTTCATTCTGTTCGACACCAGCAACTACATGTACCGCGGATTCGTGTACGCGCAGGATGCGATCTCCGATTTTGTACGCTCCATGGATAACGCGAGCCAGATCGCGTTCTATTCGTATAGCCGCGATCTTTCGCGGGCCACAATGCTCACGGCAGATCGATTCCGCGTGGTGAACGGCGTGCGCAGCACGGTGGCCGGCGACGACGCCGCGCTCTATAACAGCCTGCTGATGACGGTGAAGGATGCGGCCGTGCTGACCGGGCGCAAGGCGATCGTGGTCTTTTCGAACGGGCCCGACAACGCAAGCTCGGTTCCTCCCGAAGACGTGGCGGAGCTGGCGCAAGACACGGGAACGATCATCTACATCGTGAGCACGCGGCTGGCGCAGGACGATCCGGTTTCGGCTGCTGCCTTTGAGCGCATGAGCAGGGCGACTGGCGGCAAAGCCTACTTTGCCGGGAATTGGCGCAAGGAGAAAGAGGCCTTCAGCTCAATCCAGAGCGATCTGAGCCACCTGTATTCGGTCAGCTACTACCCGCAGGTCAATCCCAACCGGGGCTGGCGATCGATCAGCGTTAAACTGGTTGGCCCGGGAACGGAGAAATACCGCATCAGGACGCGCGATGGATACCGTTTGCTGCCGCCAACCCAGATCAATACAGGCAACGATCTTGCGGCGGGAGCGAGTTCCGATCAGCAGTGACAGATAGCGAGGCGTGGGGCGCGACCTTAAATCTGAGAGTCGGTTTAAGTCCTGAGGGCCTTGACCACCTTGGCGGTGGTGACGACTTGGCCGGTGTGGCGCAACGTGTGATCGGCCACGTGGATCACCGCTCCTCCGATCGACGTGGGCAACTGTTTGCGGCCGACCAAGCGCGGAGTATTGAGGTCGGCCGTGGCCAGGACGCGAATCCGGTCGGCGGCGTCACTGAAGGAGACCTCGACCGCGGCGAGTGGTTCCGCCAAAGATTCCTGCTTCCCTTCCCCACCCACTTCGGTTTTGAGTGCGGCCAGCTGCTCGGCGGAGAGTTGGCCGCCCTCGGCATAAGTGAGGATGCGATCGGTAGACCGCGCGATGTGGCGCAAATGGAAAGCAATGGATGTGAGGCCGAGCGGCTGGGCGTGCACTTCCGCGTCGGTCAGGCCGGCGGTCCACTTCGTCAAGTCATCGAGCGAGAGCTCAAGCGCATGCAGAACGGCGCGGCCCGCGGCGGGAACGGCGGTGTAGGTGCCGCGGAGCCATGCCTCGATGTAGGGGATGGGCGCAGGGGCAGTGCTCATGGGGACGTCCTCACGCGTGCAGATTGGCCGACAGTCACTTACCCCGTGCTCTTCACCCGCACCACGGTGATCTTCTCAAAGCCCTCTTCAAAGACCGGCGGCTTGAGCTTTTCGGCCATCTTGCGCATGATGTCTTCGCTCACCGAGCGGTCGCGCTGACGGTTCCGATCGAGGCACACTTCGAGCGGCACATCGAAGAAGACGGCCTGCACCTCGTAGCCGAAGCTTTTTGCCATCTTGATCCACTGGCGGCGCTCGTGGATGGAGAGGTTCGTCGCGTCAACATAGTTCGCGGGCATGCGGGCGATGAGGCGCGCGCGCAGCAGCGAGCGAAGCGTGGAAAAGACCAGCCCCTGGTAGCGCTGCTCCTCCACATCGTCGAAAAGAATATTGCGCAGGAGGTCGCTTGAGAGCGGTGTGATGCCGCGGCGGCCGAACCATGTAGTTTTGCCCGAGCCGGGCAGGCCGATGGCGAGGACTACGAATCCTTTGGGCGCCTGGGGCGATTCGGGACCGGGCGCAAGCTTGGGCTTTGCCGGCATCTCTGGTTGGGTCTCGACTTCGAGGCGTGCGGACGAGCCCGGCGGGACGTTCCACTCCGGCTTGGCGGGCGCATGCTGCCTGGGCAGCGATTGCGGCCGCGCGGACGGCGCCTGCCGTGGTTCATGGGCGCGCGGCGCTGCCGGTGGGCGCGCCGGCACTTCATCAGGGTAGAGCGGCACCAGCGGAGCCGGTTGATTCGAAGGGAGTTCCTGTCCGATTTTTCCTGTGGATTCTGAAGTATTAGGACCGCGTCTGGAGCGTCTTCTCATGCTGCTATCAATCCTTGCCGAAAGCCTTTGCTTACCCCCGAATACCATACTCGGCGAGGCTGCGGCAAATCGTGTGCACTCCGTCACATACAGTTCCAACGTGGGAACACCATCCTTACGGTAGGGAATCGTGTGCGGCGCGACGTTGCCATTCTTCATCCAATGTCGCCCGCAATGATACGATCAAGGGTTTGGTGGAATCCGATTTGAGGCCCACTTCAGACGCCGCACGACACAAGTTTTGAATCCACAGGCCACAAAGACCACAAGGAGAATCGACACATGGCAGTAAAGGTTGGAATCAACGGCTTCGGCCGCATCGGACGCAACGTTTTGCGGGCCGCGCTTGGTAATAAGGAAATCGATTTTGTCGCCGTCAACGACTTGACCAGCCCGGCAACGCTGGCTCACCTGCTCAAATACGACTCGATCCTGGGCAACCTGCCGAACGAGATCGCGTCGGGCGAGGACTTTATCTCGGTCGATGGCAAGAAGATCAAGGTGTGGGCCGAGCGCGATCCCGCCAAGCTGCCCTGGGCCGATGTGGGCGCACAGGTGGTGATCGAGTCGACCGGCCACTTTACCGACGCGGAGAAGGCCAAGGCGCACCTGGGCGCGACGGTGAAGAAGGTCATCATCTCGGCTCCGGCCACCAACGAAGACATCACCATCGTGCTGGGCGTGAACGAGGACAAGTACGATCCGGCGAAGCACAACATCATCTCCAACGCCAGTTGCACCACCAATTGCCTGGCGCCGGTCGTCAAGGTGATTCTCGAAACTACGGGCCTCGTCTCCGGCATCATGACCACCATTCATAGCTACACCAACGACCAGGTCATTCTCGACTTTCCGCACAAGGACCTGCGCCGCGCCCGCGCCGCCGCGCTCAACATGATCCCCAGCTCGACCGGCGCCGCCAAAGCGCTCAAGCTCGTGATTCCTGAAACCGCCGGCAAGCTCGACGGCTTTGCGATCCGCGTCCCAACGCCCAACGTCTCCATCGTCGACCTGACCTACATCGCCGAGAAGCCCACGACAGTTGATGCCTTGAACGCGGCCTTCAAGTCCGCCTCCGAGGGGAAATTGAAGGGAATCCTGGGCGTCGATTCGAACCTGCTGGTAAGCTCGGACTTCAAGGGCGACAAGCGCAGCTCAATTGTGGATGCGCCGCTGACCAAGGTCGTAGGCCAGAGCGTGAAGGTTCTGAGCTGGTACGACAACGAGTGGGGTTACTCCAACCGCGTCGTCGACCTGATCGGCTTCCTGGCCAAGAAGGGACTGTAAAACAACGTGAACCGTGTATCGTGAACCGTGAGCGGCAGTCCGCCGACTGATCGACAAGGTCAACTCACGGTCCACGATTCACGATCCACGATCATCGCCTTCAATCCTGCACGAAAGGTAAAACTCCATGGCCAAGCTGTCGATTCAAGACATCGAACTGACCAATAAGCGGCTGTTTATCCGCGTCGATTTCAACGTTCCGCTCACCGAAGACGGCACGACCATCACTGACGACACGCGCATCGTGGCCACGCTGCCGACGATTGAATATGCGCTGCGGAAGAACGCGAAAGTGATTCTGGCATCGCACCTCGGCCGGCCCAAGGGCAAGGCGAATCCGAAGTATTCGCTCAAACCCGTGGTCAAGCGGCTGCGTGAACTGCTCGACAAGAAGCTGGGCGAGGGCGTGAACGTGGCTTTTTCGCCGGATTGCGTGGGCGAGATCGCCGAGGAAATGGCGCGGCAGCTTGAGTCGGGCCAGGTGCTGCTGCTTGAGAACCTGCGCTTCCACGCGGAAGAAGAGGCCAACGATCCGGAGTTTTCGAAGGCGCTGGCCTCGCTTGCCGAAGTCTACGTGAACGACGCCTTCGGCTCGGCGCATAGGGCGCACGCGTCAACAGAAGGAATTACGCACTACCTCAAGCCCGCCGTGGCCGGCCTTCTGATGGAGAAGGAGATCACCTATCTCGGCAAAGCCCTCGAAAATCCCGAGAAGCCGTTTGTGGCCATCATCGGCGGATCGAAGATCTCCGGCAAGATCGACGTGATCCAGAACCTGCTCGATAAAGTGGACACGCTGGTGATCGTGGGCGGCATGGCGTACACATTCCAGCGCGCGCTTGGCGTGAAGACCGGAAAGAGCCTCGTCGAGGAAGACAAGATCGAGATGGCGAAGGAAGCGATCGCAAAGGCGAAGGCCAAGGGCGTCAAGCTGATGCTGCCAGCCGATAACATTCTCGCTGACAACTTTGCGGCCGACGCGAAGACGCAGGTATGGGACTGCTCTGTGGATTTTCCTGACGATTGGCAGGGTCTCGACATCGGGCCGCAGTCCATCAAGGCAATCGAAGAAGTGATTTTGACGGCGAAGACCATCGTTTGGAACGGGCCTGCTGGAGTTTTCGAATTTCCCCGTTTTGCCGTGGGAACCAACGCGATTGCGAGGGCCGTGGCGGCGAATCGGACAGCAACGTCAATCATCGGCGGAGGCGATTCGGTGAGCGCAATCAACCAGGCCGGAGTGGCCGACCAGATCACGCACATTTCGACGGGCGGCGGCGCATCGCTAGAATTCCTTGAGGGAAAGAAGCTGCCGGGCGTGGAAGCGCTGACGGACAAGTAGTACCTGCGGTGCGGCAACCGCGCCCTCGGCGCAGAGACCGCGAGTAATCAAGATTGAAGTCGCATCCGGTAAAAAAGCCGGATGCGATTCTTTTTATGAAGCCTACGGGCCGTGAGGATTAAAAAGCACTGTGGCATATTACACACGAGTCCTGTCGAAAGATGAGGAGTTCCCTTCCTTCGAAGAGCTCGCGCAGTTGGTTCGCTCCCAGCATCCCGAGTACCGGTTGACGATCGAAGAAGGGGACGATGAGGGGTGGAACACTCTTCTGCTCTCTGGAAACGATGAGGTCGAAGTCGCGCTGATTGAGCGCAATCCCGTTATGGACGGCTCGATCGGCCAGGATGAGGTTGCGGATTTCATCGAGGACATGCAGGATTGCAGGCCGAAAAGCGGCGTTCAGTGGCTTGAGAATTACCTGGCCTCCGTGAAGACGGTCTATGCGTTCCAGCACCTGCAAGGCTCGGAAACAGAGGAGGGCAGCAACGCTCTCCACGCACTGCGCGCAGCACTTTGGGAGCGCGGAGACGCAATCATTCAGGCCGACGGGGAAGGGTTCACAAATGAAGATGGCTACCATATCATCTGGCAGTTTTCCGATTCGGTTTCAGGCCCCTGGAAGATGGGCGTGCTTCAGGACGGCGTCTGGCGTCACTTCTCGATGGATCTGGGAGACCCCGATCATAGGAATGCTTTCCTGAAGGGTACTGTGCCTGACGACCTGACTTCGGTATTGGGATCCGGCTCATAGACCCTGCAGCCATTGTGTTCGAAATGGGCCTCCTGTATTCACTCTGTGCTCGCCATCACCCAGATCGCGGAAATCGATTCACTAAAATCGAGTTGAGGAACTGACAAAAATGTCGCGTAAAGCACTGATCGCCGCCAATTGGAAGATGTATAAAACGCCCGCGGAAGCCAAGGCGTTTGTCGAAGCTTTTTTGCCGCTCGTTGCCTGGCACACGCGCGATGAGATTGCGCTGTTCCCTTCTCCGGTGCTGCTGCCGACCGTAGTTGATGGCTGCAAGGGTTCGAACGTCGCGGTTGGCGCTCAGAACATTCACTTCGCTGAGGAGGGCGCTTACACGGGCGAGACCTCGATTTTGCAACTGAAGGCCGTCGGCGGCACGCACACGCTCATCGGCCACTCTGAGCGGCGGCAGTATTTTGCCGAAACCGACGAGATTGTGAACAAGAAGCTGCACACGGCGCTGAAGCACGGCGTTGTGCCGATAGTGTGCGTCGGTGAGGT
>JBEKRG010000090.1:0-18573 GCA_049518955.1 Occallatibacter sp. | reverse complement strand
CGAAGCTACCACCGCCAAATCCGCCGCCCATCCCTCCGCCCCAACCACCCCTGCCCCATCCGCCAAAAAACAGGCTGGCGCCGAAGAGCATGCGAAGCAGCGAGCCGCCGCCGAAGAACACCAGTACAAGAATAAAAAGAATGATCTTGCTGACCGGGATGCCTTGAGGCGCGGGCTGGCTTGGCGGGGCCACAGGCTCGTCCTGATTGAGCGTGATTTTGGCGTCGTCGGCGATGACCTGGGCCACTTCACCGACCGCGACCGTCATGGCGCCGTCATAATCACCGGCCTTCAGGTCGGGAACCATGTCGCGGCCGATATCGCCGGTTTTGCCGTCGGGCAGAATCCCTTCAAGACCGTAGCCGACTTCGATGCGGTATTTGTGATCGGCAACGGCTAGAAGCACCATGGCGTACTTGTTGTCGCCTTTGTCGCCCATCTTCCAGTGGTCTTCAAGCTGGTTTGCATAGTCGGCCGCGTCGTCGCCGTCGAGCGACTGCACAGTGACGACGGCGATCTTTGCGTTGGCCTGCGAGTGATCAAGCTGCTCGCAAATCGAGTCCAGCCGCGTGATCGCATCGGGCGAAAGCACGTGGGCAAAATCGCTTACATAGTCGGTGGGTTGGGGCAGACTCGCGACCGCCTGGGCACGCGAGCGAACAGGCTGGAAAGCGAAAAGAACCGCCAGCAACGGCAGGATCATGGTCAAACGCGCGCGGCGAAGGCCTTCCATTTCTTCTCCATTGTACGTTGGAGGGGCGCCGCGAGTTCCCGAGCTCCAGGCTCTACACTGGGATAGAAATGAGCCAGAATCCGCTTCCTTCGCCACCCATTGCACTCAAAATACCCACTGAAACGCACATGCACGGAGTGTTGCTCGCTGACGACTACACATGGCTGCGAGGCAAGGAAAACCCGGGTGTGACGGCGTACCTTGAAGCGGAGAATGCTTACGCAGACGCAGTGATGGCGCCTCTGGCAGGCCTGCGCGAAAAGCTTTACGAGGAGATGCTGAGCCATGTGAAACAGACCGATGTCTCGGTTCCCTACCGCGACGGCGCGTGGTGGTATTACACCCGCACCGAGGAAGGGTTGCAGTATGGCATCCATTGCCGCAAGCGCGGTGGGCTTGCGGGACCGGACGAAGGGGCCAAAGAAGAAGTGGTGCTCGATGGGAACGAGCTCGCGAAGGGACACGCATTTTTTTCCGTGGGCGACACCGACATCACGGACGACGGCCGCTGGCTGGCTTATACGACCGACACAAAGGGTTTTCGTCAGTACACGCTCCGCATCAAGGACCTTGAAACCGGCAAGACGCTGGCGGGCGAAGTTGAGCGCGTTGGGTCCGTGGTGTGGGCTGCGGACAATCGCACGCTTTTTTACACCGTTGAAGATGAACAGCAGAAGCGGCAGTTCCAGGTTTGGCGCCATTGCATGGAGCGGCCCAACGAGGACGTCTTGGTTTATCAAGACGACGACGAGCGATTTAACCTGGCGGCTGGGCGGACGCGCGACGGCCAGTACATCCTGGTGGAGTCGGCCAGCCACACGACGAGCGAGGCCCGGGTACTGCGTGCGGACGAGCCAACTGGGGATTTCTCGCTGATTGCGCCGCGTGAGGATGAGCACGAATACTCGGTCGACCACCGCAACGGGCTGTGGTTCATTCGGACGAACGATCGCGGACGAAACTTTCGGCTGGTGACAGCGCCCGTGGCCACTCCGGGCCGCGAGCACTGGACAGAACGGATTGCGCACCGCGACGCCGTGATGCTCGAGAATGTCGATTTGTTCGCAGGATTCTTCATTGCCTGCGAGCGCGAAGATGGGCTGCCACGGTTGAGGCTGTGGAAGTTTGGCGACGCAGCCGAGGCCGCACCCGCGGGCGAGATTGCCTTTCCCGAGCCGGCCTACAGCGCACATCCGCACATTAATCGGATCTTCGACGCGACAACGTTTCGCTATGCGTACCAATCGCTTGTGACGCCGAGCTCCGTATACGAATATGACGTGGCGACGGGCGCGTCGACACTGCTCAAGCAGCTTGAGATTCCGGGCGGTTTCGATCGCACACTTTACGCGAGCGAGCGTGTTCGCGCGACGGCGCCGGATCGAGTCGAGGTTCCGGTCTCGATTGTGTATCGCAAAGACAAGCGCGAGCAGGGGAAGAATCCGCTTTATGTGTACGGTTATGGGTCTTATGGCTACTCCCTGCCGCTGGGTTTCAGTTCCAACCGTTTGAGCGTGCTCGATCGAGGCATGGTGATGGCCTATGCGCACATTCGCGGAGGCGGCGACATGGGTGAGCCATGGCATGATGCCGGAAAGATGCTGGCGAAGCGCAACACGTTCACGGATTTTATTGCGTGTGTGGAGCATCTGACTGCGGCAGGTTACGGTGATCCCCAGCGCGTGGCGGCTGAGGGCGGATCGGCGGGAGGGTTACTGATGGGCGCGATCGTGAACATGCGGCCCGATCTTTTCCGCGCGATCGTTTCGCACGTTCCGTTTGTCGACGTGATGAACACCATGCTTGACGCTTCCCTGCCCCTCACGGTTCCTGAGTACGAAGAGTGGGGCGACCCGAATCAGGAGGAGTATTTCCGCTACATGCTGAGTTATTCACCGTACGACAATCTGCGCGCGGCGAACTATCCCGCGATGCTGGTGAAGACGAGCCTCCACGACAGCCAGGTGATGTATTGGGAGCCGGCAAAATATGTGGCCAAGCTGCGCACGCTGAAAATGGACGCGCATCCACTGCTGCTGGTGACCAATATGCAGGCGGGGCACGGCGGAGCGAGCGGGCGATATGACTATCTGAAAGAGATCGCGCTGGACTATGCGTTCGTGCTGAAGGAGCTGGGAGTGGTGTAACGGCCGGTGCCGATTGGTGGCTTACTCGCCGGACCTCAGCTCCGCCACCGTCTTCTCCAGGCTCGCTGCGTCTTCGACGTTTAGCGACTTCAGCTCGGGATCGATCTGTTTGAGCAGGCCGCAGAGGACTTTGCCGGGACCGACCTCGATAAACAAGTCCGCGCCGTCGGACTTCAGAGCTTGAACGCAATCGACCCAGCGAACAGCGCCGGTGACCTGGCGAATGAGCGCGTCACGCGTGGCGTCGGCCGTGGTAACCAGGCTACCGGTGACGTTGGCGGCGACGGGAATATGCGGATCGTGCATTGAAATGCCGAAAAGTACGCGCGCCACTTCCTCTTGCGCAGGCTGCATGAGGGCGCAATGGAATGGAGCGCTGACGGGAAGCATGACGGCGCGGCGCGCTCCTTTGGCTTTGCAAAGTGCGGCGGCCTTCTCGACTGCGGCAGCAGCTCCGGAGATCACGGTCTGGCCTGGCGAGTTAAGATTCGCTGCTTGAACGGTGAGGCCGGTTTCGAGCGCGGCCTCAGCGCATGCCTCGGCGACCCGTGAGGCATCGAGCGCGAGCACGGCAGCCATGGCTCCCTCGCCCTGAGGCACTGCTTTCTGCATGGCTGCGCCGCGAGCCTTGACGGCGCGCACCGCATCGGCAAAGGAAAGCGTTCCGGCCAGGACGTGCGCCGACCACTCACCCAGCGAATGGCCGGCGGCAAGCACCGGCGAGACTCCCTGCTCGGCGAGGACGCGCGCCACCGCTACGCTCACGGTCATGATGGCCGGTTGCGTGTTTTCGGTCAGGCGAAGGTCCTCTTCCGGCCCTTCGAAACACAGCTTTGAAAGCGGGAAGCCAAGCGCCGCATCGGCCTCGGCAAAGGTTTCGGCGGCCAAGGGAAATCGTTCGGCGAGCTCGCGGCCCATGCCAACGGCCTGCGAGCCCTGCCCCGGAAACAGAAACGCTATCTTGTTGGTCATTTCTATGAGATTTTATCTTGGCGCGCGGGGGTGCCGTCCCGGTTTGCGCGGTTTCCAGAATGCTTTTGGCTCAGTTCCAGCGTTTCTTGTCGTCCGCATCCTCATCGATCCGGTTTCCCTGGCCGTCAAACTTGACGGTGCGGCCCTGCGAGCGCATGTAAACCTCGAATTTGCGGGCCGCGCGCCGGCGCTTCCAGCGGTAGTAGCGGTTGCGCAGGCCGTACCAGCTCTCGCTGAGCATGAGAGACATTCCGCGGCGGGGCGCCATGCGCACGAAAGCAATGCCGGCAAGCGCGCCGCCAATCTGCGCAAATGCGTACATGCGTTCCTGGCCAAAAAGCATGGCCACGGCAACCAGCGCATAGATGATGACCATGTAGCGCGCCTTAATGCCGATGACGAAGAACAGAAGGAACTGGGTGTCGCCATAAAGGATCCCAATGGCCACCAGCAGCCCGAAGATTCCGCCGAAACAGCCGTAAAGCGGGTTAACATTGGCGAGCAGTGAAGGGGCCAGCGTGCTCGCGACCAGATAGAGCACGAGCGCCGCCGCGGCTGTGCCCAGCACCGAAATCGCGTAGAGGCTCGTCACCCAATTGGCATCGTGAAAGGCCTCGAGGAATCCGGCGAGAAACCATAAGGAGAGCAGCTCGAAGAGTGTGCCAACGATTCCTACGTGCACAAAGCTGTAGGTCAGGGGCTGCCACAGAGCTCCGTGCATGAATGAGAATGGATCGAGTACGAGCGATCCGGCGATCTTGGCCGCAAAGGGAGATGCGAAATTCGCCAGCAAAAGGGCAAAGTATGTGGCCAGGTTAATGAGGATAAGGCGGCGCGTAGCACCCTTGAAGTCAGGGAAGGCCAACGGACTGGAGCCAAATCTCGCCATCGTAGTCAACAGGGTAAACGCTCAAGCGCTCCGGTGTCATGGCGCCCGTGGGCGGCGCGTGAATGAAGAGCCGTTGGTGGCGGACCAGGTGTCAAAGAAGTCTGCATCGGGGATGGAGCACGGCCAACTGCCGTCCCAGAAAAAGCATCGTCTAAGGCGTATGTAAGGATTTTTCCCGGCAACGAAAACGCTGGTCCCGAGTGCACCGTTTGGGTCTTGACCTGAGGGCGGGTTCTCCCTAAAACTAGCGATGGTTGCCGAATCGGGATGATGATGTTATCCCGCAATGCGATTCGGTTTGGAAAGTGAGGAGGCTGCTATGCCCAGCTGCCCGGAATGCGACACCGCTCTCGACGTTGAACTCGACGAGGTTGAAGAGGGCGACGTGATAGCCTGCGAGGAGTGTGGAACGGAGTACGAGGTGGTTGGCGTCGAACCGTTGGAGCTGGCGCGCGTGGAAGAGGGCATCGAGGAGGAAGACGATCTCTTCGAAGCGGACGAGGAGGAGTGAGAATGAGCCGAGCCGGCGTGCTGGCTGCATCTGTATTGAGTCTTCTTGCATTCGGGGCGCTTTCGGCAGGGCCGCGCAATTCGTTTTTATCTTCGACAGCCCAGGCGCAGAACATCGGCATGCGCACTGTTTCGGGGACCGTGCTGGACGGAAACTCCCAGCCCGTATCCGGCGCCACCGTATTCATCAAGAACGAGAAAACGAAGACGATCCGCAGTTTTGATTCCATAGCCAACGGACATTTCCACTTCGCTCAAGTCGATATGAGCACCGATTTCGATCTGTGGGCGGAGAAGGACGGCAAAAAGAGCGCGATAAAGACTGTAAGCTCCTGGGACGCGCGCAAAGACTTTATCAGCGACCTGAAGTTGAAATAAGCTCACGCGGCCGGCGCTTGTTGCGGCATTCGCGAATGAGAAGCCGGGCCAGCAGTCGGGCCGATGCTTGAGCTTCATCCCTCGAGTTTCTTCACAACCAATTCATTCAGCAGCGCGGGGTTCGCCTGGCCTTTGGACGCGCGCATCACCTGGCCCACAAAGAATCCCGCCATGGTCGTTTTGCCGCCGCGATACTGCTCCACCTGCTTGGGATTGGCGGCAATCACTTCGTCAATCAGCTTTTCAATCGCTGCAACGTCGGTGATCTGCTGCGGCTTCTCGCGCTCATAGACCGGTCCGAAGTCTTCGCCCTTTTCAAAACTTAAATCGAAGAGCTGCTTCATCTGCTTGGAGCTGATCGTGCCCTCATCGAGCAGATCGGCAGCCAAAACAATTCCGGCCATTGTCACCGGGGATTGATCAAGCTCGGTGCCCAGGGCTTTCAGACGGCCGCCGACCTCGCTCAGAAGCACGTTGGCAACGCGCCTCGGATTACGCGCCGTTTTTGCGGCAGCCTCGAAGCGGTCGGCAAATTCCCGCGAGGCAGTCAACGTGTGCGCGTCCTGCACGCTCAGGTCGTACTCGGCGATCATGCGCTTGCGCCGCGCCTCCGGGAGCTCCGGCAGTTTTTTTCCGGTCTCGGACAAGAATTCTGCGGACACGACGAGAGGCTGCAGATCCGGTTCGGGAAAGTAGCGATAGTCGTGCGCCTGCTCTTTGGAGCGCATGGAGTAGGTGCGGCCCTGGTTAGCGTCCCAGAGCCGGGTCTCCTGCGTCACGTGCCCGCCCGATTCTATGAGTTCAACCTGGCGTTCGATCTCGTATTCCAGCGCTGCGCGAACGAACTTGAAGCTGTTGACGTTCTTTACTTCGACCTTGGTGCCTAATTTTTCCTGGCCTTTGGGACGGACGCTGACATTGGCGTCACAGCGCAGCGAACCCTCCTCCATGTTGCAGTCGGAGACGCCGGTGTACAGAAGGATTTCCTTCAGGCGGGTGAGGTATTCGAAGGCCTCATCGGGCGTGCGGATGTCCGGCTCGCTGACGATTTCGACGAGAGGTGTGCCGCAGCGATTCAGGTCGAGATAGGTGCGCGTGGCGGAGTCGGAGAACCCTTCGTGGAGACTCTTGCCCGCATCCTCTTCCATGTGCAGGCGGGTAATGCCGATTTTTTTGTTGGTTTTAGATGAGGTTGGAATTTCAATCCAACCAAGCTCGGCCAATGGCTTGTCGTACTGCGAAATCTGGTAACCCTTGGGCAAGTCGGGATAGAAGTAATTTTTGCGCGCGAAAATCGACCGCTCGCGCACCTGGCAGTTGAGCGCGAGGGAAGCAAGGGTGGCAAATTCGACGGCCTTGGTGTTGAGAACAGGCAGCGCGCCCGGCAGTCCGAGGCAGACGGGACAAACGTTCGTGTTGGGGTCAGAGCCAAAATGGTTGGCGCAGCTGCAGAACGCCTTGGTGGCCGTGAGCAGTTGCACGTGCACTTCGAGGCCGATGACAGGCTCGTATTTCGTGAGAATCTCAGAAGAAACTGCCGTAGCGGGCATATTCGAATTCTAGCGCGAAGGTGCGCCGGCACCGGCGCTCGGCATGAGTGGCTTTCAGCGCGGGCGATTGCCTACAATCAGAAACGCGTCGCGGGAAGGTAGACTGATTGACGAACGTCTCTGACGTTCTGGAATCGATCGGAGCATCTTGTGAATCGATGGAAGCTTTACAAAGCTACTTTTTTCGCAACGGCCCTGGCTGGATTGCTTGCAGGCGGCGCACTGACGGCACAAACGCTCGCAACCTCCACCCCTCAACTGGAGATTCATGCCGTCGACGGCGGCCCTTTCCCCACCGAAGACACGGCCCTGCGAAGCGTGAACGGCACGCTTCCGTCCGACGATGAGATTCTGCCTTATGCGGGCGATCCTGGAAGTTCGAGCGCCACCTCTTATTACCTCATCGAGCGGCCGTCCATCGTGGCCGGCAGCGATTTCCGCTCGATTCAACCCGGCGGAAGTTCAAACACCGGGCAAAGGACGCTGGAGTTTACCCTCACCGACGAGGCCGGAAACAAGTTCTGGGAATATACCCGCGCTAACGTCGGCAAGGATATGGCCGTAGTGATGGGCGGCTCAGTGCGCAGCGTAGCTGTGATCAGAGACCCTATTCGCGATCGGGGCCTCATCGATGGCTCCTTCAGCCAAAACGAATTGATGGAGCTGGCAGGAACGCCTGCAGCGCAACCGGCGCCTGCGGCGCAGACCTCGCCTTCCGGGCATCCGAACAATCCGTATTGGATGGATCACGACAAGCAGCTTTTGGTGGACTTTGGCGGGCTTAGCCGATTCAAGGAGGAGAATGCGATGCTTGCTGCGCCGAAGCCGGGCGAGGGCCGCGTGGTTTTCATGGGTGACTCGATCACACAAGGCTGGAAGCTGGATGAGTCGTTTCCCGGCAAGCCCTACATCAACCGCGGAATCGGCGGGCAAACCACTCCGCAGATGGTAGTGCGGTTCCGGCAGGATGTGATCGACCTGAAGCCGAAGGTCGTCGTGATTCTCGCCGGGATCAACGACATTGCGGGGAACACGGGGCCGATGACGCTGGAGCAGACGGAGGGAAACATTGCTTCCATGGCCGAACTGGCGACGGCGAACGGGATTCGCGTTGTCCTGTGCTCGGTGCTCCCGGCATTCGATTTTCCGTGGGCGCCGGGACTGACGCCCGGACCCAAAGTCATGGAAGTGAACGCGTGGATGAAGCAATACGCAGCCGACAAAGGCGATGTGTACGTGGACTACTACTCGGCGATGAAGGATGAGCGTGGGGGACTACCGGCGACGTTGAGCAAGGACGGCGTACACCCGCTGCCTGCCGGGTACGCAATTATGACGCCGCTGGCTGAAGCTGGAATTGAGAAGGCGCTGAAATAGACGGCGAGGAGACTAAGGGTTCGGAAGTGGAATCGCCTTAGACGGAGAACGATGAGCCGCATCCGCAGGAGTGGCTGGAATTGGGATTGATGAAGTTGAATCCCTGCCGGATCAGCGTCTCCTCGTAGTCGAGCGTCATGCCCTGCAGATAGACGAAGCTCTTGGGATCGATGAAGACACGAACGTCTTCGAAGGTGAAGATGTTGTCGCGCTCGCGCGGGTGCGCGTCGAATCCCACCGAATAAGACATGCCCGAGCAGCCGCCGCCTTTGACGCCCAGGCGCAAGCCGCCCTCTTCAGGCGAAATACCCTCCTTGGCGAGGATGACGCGGATGCGCTTAACGGCGCTGGGGGTTACGTCGAGGCCGCCAGAAGCTGCCGGCTGCGCTGCAACAGCGTCCGGTGAGGGGGTCGATCCGATCGTGACGATTTCTGCCATAGCCACCTTGAGGTTTGATTCAGCAGGGGCGCCAACCGATGCAGGCGTTTATTCCCGGTTAAGCCGTAGTGCTGATTCCGAAATTGCCCTTTTGCTCTTTCGCATTCCTGCGTAACTCTGAGAGGAGACTTCCAGCCGCGATGGCTGCAATCATCAAGAGCGGCAGCAGTGCTGGCAGCGTCTGCGGCAAGCCCTTACTCCACCGGAACAGCAGAACAGCAGCCACAATGAGCAGAGTGAGAATCCAGGAGAATATTTCGATCGGGGCCATCGCCGTTTCACGCTTCCGCATGAGTTGCGTCGAGAAAACCCAGACCGTCGCGACAACGAAGTATGCGCTGTATTCGCAAATTGCGAGAGTGTGAATCGCCGGGTATGCGGAAAACTTCTCTCCAAAGTTGACCCATGCAATCAAAAGAATGATCTGGGTAACCCCGAGCCACCCAAAAGCCGTCATGCTCGTCAGCTTCTTGATCACGATTCCGGCTCCAAAATCCAGTTCTAAAGCGTTAAGGAGACCAGCGCCTGCGCCTCGTGGGCTTTCCCTGCTGGATGTTCCTGCTCGGCAAGATCCTGAATGCTGATGCTTTTCAAGACTCCGGCGATGGTTTCATTCACACGCGCCAGAGGTTCCTTGATGGTGCAGCTGGGAGTCAAATCGCAGGATTTTGCGCCTTTGAAGCAGGAGGTGATGAAAAGCGGCCCATCAATGGCGTGGATCACCTCGAAGGCCGAGATCTGCCGCGCATCCCGGGAGAGCGCGTAGCCGCCATTCATCCCGGCATGAGAGCGCAGGAGGCCCACCTTGGTAAGCCGCTGGAGAATCTTGGCCAGGAGCTGGGCGGGGATTCCGTAGGCGTCAGCGACGTCCTTGGCGCTCAGAGCCGGGGTCTCCGGGTGCTCTGCGAGGTACTTGAGCGCCATGAGCCCGTAATCCGCCTTTTTGGTGAGCTTTAGCATGAAATATGCGACTGGTTAGGTCCGTATTCAGTATACGTCCGGTTGAATTCGCCTTCAAGTCGGCATTTGCCTCCCGGGAACGTGACGGGCGCAGGTACCGAGCCGTTGATTCATCAAAAAATCCGTTTGCAATCGGCTAAAAGACGGCTACAATCTGGCGGAAAGAGCACCTATAGCCATTCCCGAGCAACCATACCCGGACGCCAACACTCTCAAGTGGAAACAACTGTGAGTGAGGGCAGCCTCCACCTATCCGGAGCGGGAGATGGTCTTCGGAATTGGCTAGAGGTGCTAAGAAGTCCAACGAACGATGGCAACCGCCTGCAAACACCCAAAAGTCCGGATCGTTTCCCGGCACGACGACACGGAGTATGTCGAGTGCCTGGAGTGTGGCGAGGTCTTCGATTCTGAAGAATTTCGCGATATGGAGATTGAAGACACAGTTGGAACCGAAGACTTACAGGACGAATCCGAAATGAAGTGAACCGTTCTCGCACGGGCTGGATCGTTGCTCTGGCGCTCCTCAGCCGCGAGGACCTTTATTTGGCAGCGGCGCCGTTCGCGGCGGCGGGAGTTGCGCTGCGTCGGGAAACGAGCCACGCATAATGCAGACCTGACGCTACTGTAAGCGCGATGGTAGCGCCGAGCGCGACTTGGCGTGTGACCGCGACCCAATGCCATGCCGGCGTGATCTGGCTCAGCAGAACGGCAGCCACAGCGCTGATTTGCGCAAGAGTGTTGGCCTTGCCGAAGATGCTCGGATAGAACTCGCGACGCCCGACGGCCGCATAGAGAATCGCTGAGACCAGCAGGATTCCCACGTCCCTTCCGAAGACCAGCACAGTGACGGTGCCCGGCATCAGTCCCTTATAGAACAGCACCAGGAATAGGGTGCTCAGCAGCAGCTTGTCGGCGACTGGGTCAAGATAATGCCCAAGCACGGAACGCTGCTTGAGCACGCGCGCCAAAAGGCCATCCAGCCCGTCGGTCAATCCCGCGGCGATAAAGAGAATGAAGCTAAGTAAGAAGTGTCCCTCGAGGATCGCGGCCACCAGGAACGGCGCCATGCACATGCGCATCAGCGTGAGCAGGTTGGGCGCGTTGCGCAGAGGGTTCAGTCGAAGTTGCGGATCTTCGGGCATGGCAAACGGTCGAGATTCGGGCACCCAGCCGCAGTGCGGCGGGCAGCCCTCATCACGTCAACGATGGTAAAGCATCGAAGCCGCGGTACGCAGTCCGGCTGCAGTCAATCGACGAAGAATCATGTTGAACTGAGCTGGAGCCGCTTTGCTACGCCTCGACGGGCAACTCCGCAGAAAGGATGTTCATGGGCGTAAGCCCGCGTTGGCGCAGTGCGCGCAGACTGAGCGCATCGTGGCGCTTAGCCAGACGACGTCCATTGTGGTCCACAACCAGGCGGCAATGGTACCAGGCTGGAGGATCGAAGCCCAGGGCGCGAAAGAGCAGGATTTGCCGCGCGGTCGACTTGAGGAGGTCGGCGCCGCGCACCACTTCCGTAATGGCCATGGCAGCATCGTCGGCCACGCATGCAAGCTGATAGCTGGGAACGTTATCGCGCCGCCAGACGACAAAGTCGCCGAAGTCCTCGCCGGCAACAAAGCGCTGCGGACCGAGATTGAGGTCGACGAATTCAATCACTTCTCCATCGGGAACACGGAAGCGCCAGTTCGTGCCGCCAGGGTCCTCGAACTCGCTTGCCGTGGGACCAGGAAGCTGCGGCGTGCCACCCATGAAAAGCCGGCAGGTGCCGGGATAGAGGGGCTCATCGTCTTCGCTGTCGAGCTTGCCGCCGCCCGATTGCGCGTGTTCGTGCGGTGCGCCGAGCGCAGTTGCCAGGTCCTTGCGCGAGCAGCGGCATGGAAAGAGGCGACCGGTGCGCAGCAGCTTGCGCCAAACATTGAGGTAGACCGGGCTGCGCTTGCTCTGCACATAGGGAGCGTACGGCCCTCCTTTTTCGGGGCCTTCCTGCCAGCGGATTCCCAGCCAGCGCAGGTCGTCGAGGGCGGCGTCGGCGTAGACCGGGCGGCAGCGGTCGGGGTCCAGATCTTCCATGCGCATGACGAGCGCACCGCCAGCCTCCCGTGCGCGCTGAAACGCGGTCCAGAAGGTGCGCGCATGCCCCACGTGCAGGTAGCCGGTGGGCGAGGGCGCGAGGCGTCCGCGATAGCCCGGAGCCGCAGTGAGAGTAGTGCTGGCCATCCTAAAAATGAGTGTAGGTTAGCACGCGCGGCGGGGTATATGGCACCCTTGATACCTGAGAACGTACAAATCGACCGCCCATCCAGTTTTGTATGAACTTGTGATCATTCGCGATTTCCCAATGAAGATCAAACTCCAATTGGCCGGCGCAAACGATATCGCCGAACTCGTGGCAATGCGCACGCGCGTAAACCAGGACATGGCGAAGAAATTTGGCGAGGGGTTCTGGGTGGGAAGGCCGACGGAAGGCGGCGAACGGTTCCTGATGAGGATCGGGCAGGTGTACATTGCCCGGTATCGCGGCCGATTGATCGCAACGCTAACGCTTTCAACGAGGAAACCGTGGTCGATTGACGTGAAGCATTTCCGCGCGAGCGCGAAGCCGCTGTACCTGAGAGCAATGTCCGTGGACCCGGCCCAGCAACGCAAAGCCGTGGGCAGGAAGTGTATCGCAGAGGCGCGACGGATCGCGGCAGAAATGGGCCGGGAGGTAATCCGGCTGGATGCTTTCGATTGCGCGGCGGGCGCGGGTGAGTTTTATCGCAAGTGCGGGTTCGCGGAAGTTGCGCGCGTCGTGTACAAGGGCGTGCCGCACATTGATTTCGAGTTGGTGGTTTGAGCCTGGACGGACGCCGATTTATTTTCCCGCAGGTTTCCAGCGCAGGATGGGCTTCCGTGCAGCTTGCACCTCATCGAGCCGCGAGACGCGCGTGGAGTGTGGCGCGCTTTTTACTAGTTCTGGAGTAGTTTCTACTTCATGAGCAATTGACCGCATGGCCGCGATGAACAGGTCGAGTTCTTCGCGCGACTCGCTCTCGGTGGGCTCGATCATCAGCGCGCCGTGCACGATGAGCGGAAAGCTGACTGTGTAGGGATGGAAGCCGTAATCGATGAGCCGTTTGGCGATGTCGCCCGTCTTGACGCCGCGCGCGGCCTGGCGCTTGTCGCTAAAGACCACCTCGTGCATCGAAGCTGTTTTGTAGGGCAGTTCGTAGACGTCGTCGAGTTTCTTGCGGATGTAGTTGGCATTGAGCACAGCGTCTTCCGTGGTCTGGCGCAGGCCATCGGGGCCGTTGGCGAGAATGTAGGCCAGCGCGCGGATGAACATGCCGGTGCTGCCGTAAAAAGCGCGCACGCGGCCGACTGATTGCGGACGGTCATAGCTCCAGCGCAGCGGGCCGCCAAGCGGGTGGAGTGGCAAAGGATCAGTATCGCCAACCGGCCCGCCGTTCGCCTTGAAGGCCGGAGCGCGAAACAGTGGCGGGCAGCCGTCGGCCGTCGGCTCGGTATTGGTGTCTTCCCAATCTCCCGCATCCGGACAGGGCTCCTCGCCCTTCTTGCTTCGGACCAGGACCGGGATAGGAAGGAAAGGTTCAAGAAACGCCTTGCAGGCCACGGGACCGGAGCCAGGTCCGCCGCCACCGTGTGGCGTGGAGAAGGTCTTGTGCAGGTTCAGGTGCATCACGTCCACGCCAAAGTCACCCGGCCGCACCTTGCCCACCAGCGCGTTCATGTTGGCGCCGTCCATATAGAGCAAGGCACCTTTAGCATGCAGAATGTCGGCAATCTTGTGAATCTGACTCTCGAAGACGCCCAGCGTTGACGGGTTGGTGAGCATCAGTGCAGCGGTCTCGCCGTCGACCTGCCGCGCCAGGGCCTCGAGATCGATGCCTCCGTCGGCATTCGACTTGAGGTTCTCGACTGTATAGCCGACGATGGCCGCCGTGGCCGGGTTGGTGCCGTGGGCGGAGTCGGGGATGATGATCTTTTTGCGCGGATTGCCCTGCGACTCGTGCCACGCGCGCGTGAGCAGAATGCCGGTGAACTCGCCATGTGCGCCAGCAGCCGGCTGTAGCGTGATTGCATCCATGCAGGTAATGTCGAGCAGGCAGCGCTGGAGCAGGTCGAAGATTTCGAGGATTCCCTGCGCCAACGACTCGGGCCGGTAGGGGTGGGCCTCGGCCAAACCCTCGATGCGAGCCACGAGTTCATTCACGCGCGGGTTGTATTTCATCGTGCAGGACCCCAGCGGATACATTCCGAGGTCGATGGCGTAGTTCCAGGTGGAGAGCCGCGTAAAGTGGCGAATGATTTCGATCTCGCTCAGCTCTGGTAGCAGCCCAGGCGTAGTGCGGCGTGCGGCGCCCAGCAGCTTTGCGGAGTCAACTGCCGGCACGTCGAGCGGCGGCAGCTTGTAGGCGCGCTTGCCCGGCGAGGACTTCTCGAAGAGCAGCGCCTCGTTTTGCGTCGGGTGCGGTCGGACCTTGCCGAGGGTATGGGGCTCGGCGGGACGGGTTTCGGAACGATCTGTGCTTGCTGTCATCGGTCGCTTCTACGCCTCCACCGTTTCAGCAGCCAGCACCCTGGCCGCCTTGTCGATCTGCTCGCGCGTCACGACCTCTGTCGCGCACCATAGGGTGCAGTTGCCGAGCTCGGGATACCAGCGGCTTAGCTCGATGCCGCCGACGATCTTGTTCTCGAGCAGCCGCCTGCTCCACGCCGCAGGCGCTTCGTCAGTCTGCAAGACGAACTCATGAAAGCGCGGTGCGCCTGTAAAGCGCAGTTTCGCGCCTGGTTGCGCCGCGAGCGTCTTTGCCGCGTAATCAGCCTTGGCCAGGTTGTGCTCGGCGAGCTCACGGATGCCCTCTTTGCCGTAGACGGCGAGAAAGATTGTGGCCATCAGCGCGACGAGAGCCTGGTTGGTGCAAATGTTTGAAGTCGCCTTTTCGCGGCGAATGTGCTGCTCGCGCGTGGCCAGCGTGAGCACGAATCCACGATTCCCTGCCCCGTCGACGGTCTGGCCTGCGAGCCGGCCCGGCATCTGCCGTACGAATTGCTCCTTGGCTGCGATGACGCCGCAGAACGGGCCGCCGTAGCTGAGCGCTACGCCGAACGACTGCGCTTCCATGGCGACGATATCGGCTTCAACGGGTGGCCGGACAATACCAAGCGAGACGGCCTCCGCGATCGACACAATCAGCAACGCTCCTTTTGCGTGGGCGATCTGTGCGATGGCAGCAATGTCTTCAATGACCCCAAAAAAGTTCGGGCTCTGGATAAGAACAGCTGCTGTTTCTTCCGTGACGGCTGCGTCCAGCGCCTTCAGGTCGGCGCGCCCGGTCTCTGCGTCGTATCCAACAAGCGCAGTCGGGAGGCCCTGATGTTTCGCGTAGGTCGAGAGCACTTCCCGATATTCGGGATGAACGGTCGACGTGACCACGGCCTTGCTGCGGCCGGTCACCCGGACGGCCATCATGACTGCTTCGGCCGCGCCCGTCGATCCGTCGTACATGCTGGCGTTGGCTACATCCATGCCTGTGAGCTCGGCGATCATGGTCTGGAATTCGAAGATGGCCTGCAGCGTGCCCTGCGTGATCTCGGCCTGATACGGCGTGTAGCTGGTCAGGAATTCGCCGCGCTGGACCAGCGCATCGATAATGACGGGACGGTAATGACGATAAGCGCCAGCACCGAGGAAGCTGGCGTAATCCGTCGCATTCTTCTGCCCTGCGGCGCGGAAGTAGTCGACGATCTCGCTCTCCGCCTGTTGGCGCGGAACGGCAAGGTCGCGTTCGAGTCGATATTCAGAGGGAATGCTCGCGAAAAGATCGTCGATCGACTTCGCGCCGATCTCGGCGAGCATCTGCCTGCGTTCTTCGTCAGACTTGGGGAGGTAGCGCATGGCCTAGCTTGCGGTCTCCTCCGCGATAAACGCCTCGTATGCAGCCGCGTCGAGCAGCGAGTTCAGCTCTGCCGGGTTCGAAAGCTCGACTTGGATGATCCATGTACCGTGCGCGTTCTCGTTGATCTTGTCTGGCGCAGTCTTCAGCTCCTCGTTCACCGCTGTTACCTTGCCGCTGACAGGCGAGAAGAGGTCGCTGACGGCCTTGACGCTTTCTACCGAGCCGAACGTGGCATTGGCGGCGATCGTATCGCCCACCTTGGGCGCATCGACATACACAATATCGCCGAGCGAATTCTGCGCGTAGTCCGTAATGCCTATCGAGCCAATGGCGCCGGCTACCGAAATCCATTCGTGCTCGCGAGTGTAGCGATAATCCGTGGGATAAGGCATGGCGAGTCTGCTCCTTGATGAAGACAGCAAAATTCCAGTTTAAGCGAGAGGGCTACAGGCAATGAGGAAAAGGCGGCCGTCAGTGAGACCTTTGACCTTGTTCCCTATTCGAGCGTTCACCCCATCACCAATACGGGCCGAAAAAGCGTCCCTGCGACTCGGCGGGCGATTCCGACCAGTTCCCGCGGCCCGGCAAACACCTTTACCAAGGGGGCGGCGGAGAACTCTGGCAGATTGGCTTGCGCTCCGTTGCGAAGCCGACCCAGTGCCTGCGCGTCGCCGGTCACCGCAGGCATCTCCGGTAGCAACGTCCGCGGATGAACGCACATATCCTCCAACGCCGCGGAATCTCCAGCCAACGCCTCGAGCTCCTCGAGCGTGTGCGCCTCAGCCAATGTGAATGGTCCAGCACGAATGCGCCGCAAGCGGCTCAGGTGCGCCCCGCAACCCAGATCGCGCCCCAGTTCGTGCGCCACGGAGCGCACGTATCCGCCGGCGCTGATGTCCATGGCAAATGCGGCTTCGGGGCCCTCAAGAGCTTCAAGGACAAAGGCATCAATCCGGACGTGCGCCGGCTTTAGTTGGACCGGTTTGCCCTCGCGGGCCAGCTTGTATGCGGGCTTGCCGTCAACCTTCTTGGCTGAGAACGGCGGCGGCATCTGCTGCATCTCGCCATGGAACCGAGCAGCGGCGGCCTGAAGGCCCGCAAGCGTCAGGCCCTGCGCGGCCTCCGGCCATTGGTCAGGACCGGCAGGCTCGCCTTCGGAGTCATAGGTGTCGGTCGCGAACCCAAAGCGAATGCTTCCGGTATAGCTCTTCTGTGCATCCGAAAAATACTGCGCCAGCCGAGTGAATCGGCCCATCAGCAGCGGCAAAACACCGGTGGCCATGGGATCCAGCGTTCCCAGATGGCCGATGGACTGCTCCGCTGTGATGCGGCGCAGCCGGTTGACCACATCGTGGCTGGTGATGCCGCCTGGCTTATCGATCACAAGAAGCCCGTTCACATCACCACTTTAGCCTCCATAGGGTAGCTTGCCAACTCGGCCTCTAACGCTCCAAGCTAGAGGGTAGAGATGGCAGAAGAACTGGAAAGAGCGCGCAAGGCGGTGCGAGAGCTCAGCAAAACCCTCAAGAGCTTGCCCAAAGACCCTCCGCCCGGAGAGGTTCACAAGCTGCGCACCATCACGCGAAGGGTGGAGGCAATTGTCTCTGTCCTGGCGCAAGTGAAGGGCAAAGAATCGCGGCGCCTGCTCAAATCGATCGAGCCGATTCGCAAGGCAGCAGGCGGCGTGCGCGAAATGGACGTGATGATCGGCAACGCGCGCAAACTTGCGCACCGCGCGGAAGGCGATTCTGTCGCCCGCCTCGTGGAGCAGCTCCAAATCGCTCGCCAGCAAAATGCAGTGGAGTTGCGGAGCGTGCTCGGCCGCCGGCGGACGGCGGCACGGCAAGAGTTGAAAGATTACTCAAGCCTGATTCGAGCAGCAGCGGCTCACGCGAAAAGAACAGCATCGACGAACGAACTGCCCACCGACGGCCACGACGGGATCCATAGTGCAGCGGCCAACGTTGTCCGCGAACTCGGCGATTGGCCGCCTCTCAACGCCGAGAACATCCATGCCTTCCGGCTCAAGGTGAAGGAGCTGCGCTACATCCTGCAACTTTCCGCGGACGCCAATTCGGGTCTGGAAGAGGCTCTGGTAAATGTGCAGCGGCGAGTCGGCGACTGGCACGACTGGCATCAGTTGCATGAGATTGCAAGCGAAATCCTAAGTCCCGACCAGGATGGCCCGCTTTTGACGCGCATCGACGCGACAAGCAACCGCAAATTCCACCTGGCGCTCGCGGCGGCAAACAGGCTTCGCGGAAAGTATTTGTCTATGCCGGTTGCGCAAGGGGCCTGAAGTGCGAGACCGGTCCAAAGGGACCGTGCCGCGGTGACTCGCTTTAGACGATCCCCGTACCCGGCTGCCGCACGAGGGACAGGAACTCCGCGCGCGTCTCTTTTTGGCGGAAGCAACCTACCATGGCACTCGTCACGGTGGACGAGTGCTGCTTCTCGATGCCTCGCATCATCATGCAGAGGTGGCGCGCTTCAATCACCACACCCACGCCCTGAGGCGCGATTGCTTCCTGAATCGTGTCGGCAATTTGCTGCGTCAGCCGTTCCTGCACCTGCAGGCGGCGCGCAAAGACTTCGATGAGACGTGGGATTTTGCTCAGACCGATCACTTTGCCTTTGGGAATGTAGGCCACATGCACCTTGCCAAAGAAGGGCAGCATGTGGTGCTCACAGAGTTAAAACATCTCAATGTCCTTG
>JBEKRG010000089.1:0-18574 GCA_049518955.1 Occallatibacter sp. | reverse complement strand
GAATTCCTAAGCGCAAGGATCGGGCAGGCATTTTGGCACGAGGCACGTCCGCGCGGGAAAAACTCTCGACGGAAATAGATTACTCAGCGCGAAGGGTCAACGTCCACGGTCGGGGCGACCGTGGCGAAAGCGCCTGAGGAGAGGCGAGCCGGCAATGTTGAGACGGCGGCGCATAGGCTACGCAGTTATTTTAGCGCGGACACGGGTCTGAATGGAAGATCAAATTTTCTCGAAACCACGTTTGCGGCTGCGGCAAAAGTGGCAGGACAGTGCTTCGAACCGCATCCTTCTGAAGAAGACCGCGATGATGCGCGGGGCCGCTAGAGCTTGCTCCTATACTTGAAATGCGATGTTCTTCGCGGCGAGGTATCCCCTGCATTGAATTCCTGGGCTGGCATTGAAGGGCTGTTTGCGCGGTTTTTTACTTGGCTCAGGGGCCTGCTGCCCAACGAGCGGCAGCGGTTGCTGGCCATCACCATTGTGGCGGGCGGATTGTGCGGGCTGGCGGCCGTAGCGTTCCACGTCACTTGCTTTTGGCTGTACGCATCGCTCATCGATCGCGCCACGGCGGCTCCCGGCCACTCGTGGATCTGGTGGACAATTCTGACGCCGGCGCTGGGCGGGCTGATTGCGGGGCTCGGGCTTACCTATTGGGTCCCGGCGGCGGCGGGCAGCGGCATTCCTCAGGTCAAGACGGCCTTCACGTTTCGTTTTGGCACGATCACGCTGAAGGAGACGCTGGGCAAATTCGTTTTGTGCACGCTGCAGTTGGGCAGCGGAGCGAGCCTGGGCGTGGAAGGGCCGACGGTGCAGATTTGCGCCGGAGTGAGCAGCTTTCTGGCACGAATCGCGCGGCTGAGCCCGGTGAACAGCCGGCGCATGACGTCTGTGGGCATGGCGGCGGCCATCGCCGCTGCGTTCAACGCGCCAATTGCTGCCGTGACGTTCACGCTTGAGGAACTGATTGGGAGTCTCGACCAGACGATGCTCGCGGGTGTGATTGTTGCCGCGGCGCTGGCGGCCGTGGTGGAGCACAGCATTCTGGGCTCGAATCCGATTTTCCAGGTGCCGCGGCTGCAAACATACGCGCTGATCAAGGCTTCGTCGCTGGTTTGGTATGCGCTGCTCGGATTGCTGGCGGCGATTGTGTCGGTGGCGTTTACCGATTCGCTGCTGTGGCTGCGGCTGTGGTACAGGAAACTCGAGCGGGTTCCCAAGTGGATTCAGCCAGCCACTGGAGCGGCGGCCACAGGCGCATTGGCGGTCGTAGCGATCCAGTTCTTTCACGTGAACGGCATCGCGGGCAACCCATACACCACGCTGACGCAGGCGCTGCTGGGCAATCTGCCGGTGACCGCGATGGTGGCGTTGTGCGTGCTGAAGCTGGCGGCTACGGTGACGTCGTATTCGAGCGGAGGATCTGGCGGTATCTTTGCTCCGGCGCTGTTTATGGGTGGAATGCTGGGCGGCGCGGTCGGCTATCTGGATGTGACGGTCTTTCACCACCCGGCCGATTCGATTGGAGCCTTCGCTGTGGTGGGCATGGGCGCTGTGTTCGCGGGGATTGTGCGTGCGCCGATGACGTCGATCCTCATCATCTTCGAGATGACCGGCGGGTATGGGCTGGTGTTGCCTTTGATGATCGCCAACATGAGCGCGTTCGCGCTGGCGCGGTATTGGCGGCATACGCCTATCTACGAGGCGCTGCTGGAGCAGGACGGAATCTACCTCGATCCCAAGCACAAGCCGTCCGATCCGGAGGCTGGCGGGGCAGTGCCGGATGACGGGCCGAACGAGGAATTGCCGTTGGCAGAATAAGCGACGCGTGAATGGAGCGACCGCCGCGAACGCAATTACCGCGGCTCTGTGTTGTAGAGGAAGTAGGCGCGGAGCTCGAGGTAGGGGCCGTGGAACTCGCGGGGCAGATTGGGATAGCTGGAGCCGCTGATCGCGCCCCAGGCCGCGCGGTCCAGGCCAGTGTCGCCGGAGCGGCCCACCAGTTGCATATCGGTGACCTGGCCGCTGGGCAGAACCTTGAACTGAATTGCGACCACTCCCTGCTTGAGAATGGGCGGATTCACTTCGTCGGGAATAAGCGGGTCCCAGGTTTGCTGCGTGATGTAGTGCCAGCGCTGAAGCCAGTTGTTGAAGTCGACGCCTTGCGTGTCAGAGAGCACCTGCACGCCGCCGGTACCCGCGCCGGGGTGCAACGAGAGGCTGCCTGATGGCGCGTCGTAACCGGGCTGGCCATGGTTGTGCATGGCGTTCTGCATGTCCTGGCGCAACTGGTCGGCGGGATTCTGCGGGGCTACGGCGAAGTTGGGCCTGGCGGGAACGGACGATGGACGCGGCGCTTCAACCTGCGATTGCGACTGTGGGCTGGGCGGAATAGGCTGCGAGCTCTCCGGCTTAGGCTGCTCCGGGGCCTGCTGCTGCGCGGGCGGCGGGGGCGGCGTTGGCGGAGCTTCGCGATTCAGATCTTCGAGCGTTTTCTTGTCGATCAGCGGATGATTGAGCGGCTTGGGCACAACCTTGGGCCGCGTCTCGCGCAGCGCATCAGGAGGCAAATCGAGATAGGAAAGATCCTTGCGCTTATTGATCGCGTCGAAGGGATCGATGACTTTCGGCACCTTGAAGATGTAGGTCGGAATCCATGTGATGGCGGAAAAGAAAAGGATGTGAGCAAGAAGCGCGAGCCAGAAGCCCTCGCGCAGGCGCGACCAGCGGCGCTCGTCTTCGAGCTCGCCGATCATTTCCAGCAATTCATGCGTGTCGTAGTCAACCCAGCGTGAGCCGCGGAGGGGGCTGGGACCGGACCCATTGGTCTCCAGCGGACCTTTCGGATTCAAGGGAAGGCCGAGGAATCCGCCGGGAACAGTCTTCTCCGGGGCGGAGCTCTCCGCTTCCGGCGAGGGGTCGGCTGGTCCCTTGGGTTCGGTGTCTTCGGTTGGCGCTTGGCTCGTGGGCATTCTAGGTTCGGGATCGACTTAAGATGCGTTTCATGAACCATTCTCGGGCGCGGACACGCATCCTTAGCCCCTTTTGAGTCCTTCCTATCTATTCTCTCATTCCCTTGAAATCTTTGCGCAGCGGAGCGCCCGTACAATGGTTCTTGTTGAATCGACGGGTTCTTATTGAATTGACGCAGGATGGACCGGAAAGGGACATCGTTTGAAGCAGTTTTTTGCGCGCGTGGCGGCGGAATGGAAGATGGTGCTTCTGCCGGCGCTGTTGAAGTGGGGAATCCTGGGCGTGGGCGCTGTTGCCGTGCTGGATTCCTCGAGCATCCCCGTCCCCATGGACGCGATTCTGGCCATCTATGTGTGGAACGACAAGCCACACTTCTGGCTCTACTGCCTGATGGCGGCAGCGGGATCGGCGATCGGGGGGCTGCTGCCTTACTGGCTGGGGCGTGCGGGCGGCGAACTTTTCCTGCTCAAGCGCGTGGACCGCGCGAAATTCGAGAAAATGCGCGACCGATTTGAGCGGCAGGAGTTCCTGGCGGTGATGATTCCGTCGATGATGCCGCCGCCAGCGCCGTGGAAGATGTTCATCTTCGCGTCAGGCGTTTTCAAAATGCGTCTGCCGGATTTTCTGTTGGCTGTGTTTGTGGGTCGAATGTTGCGCTGGCTCGCGCTGTCGCTGCTGGTGCTGAAGCTGGGTCCGAGCGCGGTGGACCTGGTGGCGCGCCACGCGGTGCCCATGGTTCTGGTTGTGGGCGCGCTGGCGGTGGCCGGATTCGCGTGGTGGTGGAACAAGAAGAAGCGGAGCGGAAAGCTGATGGAAGGCTAAGCGGAAGATGAATGTTTCATTGCGGAGGGTTGGTTCCGGCGCGAGTCTTTTCAAAAGCGTCGACGAACTCCCGATAGCGGTGAGCCATTTCATCGACTGCGGTCTGGCGCGAGATTTTCTTGTCGCGCAGATCGACAAGCGGCTGCCAGAAATCGGTGCGACCAACAGCGAATCCAATGAAGCCCGGAACGCTGGCCGCCGTGGTCAGCCATTCGAGTACCTTCTGGTCGTCTTCGCCGCGGCCAAGAATGATGCAACCAATTGAAGTTCGTCCGCCGGCTTTCGCGGTCGTGACAATCTTCTCGCAGTCTTCGCGGCGATCCAGGCCCTCGATCTTCCACACATCCGGCTCAATTCCGGCGTTCTGCAATTCCTGAATGGTCCTGACCATGAGCGCAGGGCGAATTTCGCGATCGTAGGCATTCTTATCGCCGTTGACTTTATCAAGCTGGGGTTTTTCGGCCGGCACCAGCAGCTCAAACATGAACAAGCTGCGATTGGCGTTCAGCAGATAATCCGACAACTGCTTGAGGCGGGCAGTCTGGCGGCGGTTCAGCTCGGCGTCGCCTTCGGGATTGTAGCGGACCAACACCTTGCAGAAAGTCGGGTGAATGGCCTCGATGTGCGCCGCGAATTGCTCGCCATATTCGAAGTCAAACTCTTCCTGGCCGCTTTTTTCAGCCGGACATGCGAAGATGAACCCCTTCGCCGCGGCGTCGCGCAAGATGGCGGCCCCGAACTGCTCGTCGACGAGGATTCCCGCCTTCTCTTTCGGAACCCCGCCGGCGACCGCCTGCTGAAAGCCGTCGTAGATCACCTGCTTGGCAGCGGCGATCTGCGCGGTCTGCTGGGCATCGAGCGCGCCCTTCCAGCCGAACATTCCGGTTTCAAACGAGCCGCGATGGTCAAAGGGAAGGATGTACAGCGGCTTTTGGTAGCCACGAATCGTCATAGTCGCCCATGGGTCGTTGTTCGATCAGACGATCAACTTACTCAGATCGGGCTTGATGAAGAGTGCACGCGCGCGTGCTGCGTTGCGCCCAGCTATTGTTGGACGAATTTCTCGATTCAATCCTGCTATTTGCCGATCAGTGCTTCCTGTGCGCGGCCCTCGTTCAACCGCCGGACAAGCGCAGGCACGCCGAGTGCGACGCCGAGAACGATCGCGGTTGCAGCGAGGTCGTTGCGATAAAAGGGCAGGCCGGCCACGTAGCAGGCTCCCAGCCCGGCGAGGGTTTGCGAATACATGACTCTGCCGGGCCCTGCCCAGACTCCGAAGTTGGAGACGAGGAAGAATCCGGTCGGTCCAATCAAAGTGGCCGTGACGCCGCGCGCGAAGGTGGTTTTCTGGCTAAGAAGAATGTCGCCAAGCACTATCACCGCCACATACCAGGTCCAGGTGATTCCATAGCTCTGCCAGCGGAACGCGGAGTGGTAGGTGTAGGTGGTTAAGCAATAGTCACTTAGCATAAAGACGGCCAAGGGAGCCAGCATCTCGCGCCACGAGCGGCGCGCGCCAAAGTAGAGCAGCGAACCGGTGACGGCCGTGAAGTTCAAGAGCGGCAAGTGGCCCGCAACCAGGTAGCGAGAAAACACACCAAGCAACACCAGCAGATAAGCAACCATGACCACCTCTTTGGAATGGGCTGAAGAGTCTCGGCCTGAAACGGGGGTCCCAAGAATCAGGGGACTGCATCTATTCTGCGGTCCAGGGGCGGCGCGGTCAACCCAAAGCGTTCCACGAGGCGAAAAAAAGTTTGCATGGGAACAAACCTTCTACCGTTGTTCGCGGCCATTCATGGCTTCGCCCCCGTCGTCATGGCCATCGACGATGTAGACCCAGCCCGTGAGCGGCGAGCGCGCGGACGAGGCCGTTGATTCGCCGCGGGTACCGAGAAATGGATAGTCGAAACGGAGGTCGGTGAATTCGACGGTCGTCCAAGTGCGACCAGGGGTCAGTTGCGGAGGGTCCATTCCCGGAGCGGGCTCCTGGCCCACGTCACGGACCTCAGCCCAGGTTCCCCAGTCGAGATAAACCTGGCCGAGTGGTGTACGCTTCGCAGCCTCGACTGCCGGCGTATCGGCCGGCTTGTAGAGCACGTCGCGCTGAGAGTCGCTGTCGATCGAGTCCGACCAGGTGTTGATTTCGGCGGTCTGGTAGAAGTCCGGCGTCTCAAGGATCGCGTGCCAGCGGAAGGGATTCACGGGGTATGGTTCGGCGGCAGTGCGGTTCGCAGGCCCGGAAGTGAGATTGGTGTTGGCAAGCATGACCAGCGCCTGCGCGTGCTCAGCCCAGCGCACGCAGCCCAGAACCAACATTCCGGCGAGAGCGAAGATGGCCCAGCCCTGACCGCGGAATTGCGTGCGGCGCGCGCCGACCTCGCGATCGGCAAGGCCGAGCAACCAGGGCATCACGAACGCAAGAAAGAACAGTCCATAGAAAATCGGCTCGACGATGAACATGAAGCTGCCAGCGTACCAGTGAGGATTGAGCGGGAAGAACGGACGCACACCGTAGTTGTTGGTCCAGTCAAGCAGGATGTGGCTGAGCGCGGCGACACAGGCGGCGAGATAAAGCCAGCCCCAATGGATGGGTTGGCGCGGCGACAGTTGGTCGGGCGGAGGTTCGATGGCATCGACAGCGCCAGTTTGAAAGCTGGAAATCGCGGTTTGTGCAATCCCACTCTTTTCGTCCGCTGGCGGCGCCGAGAGCGCTTTTGAGCTTTGGATGAGAGCATCACCTTGGGAAGAAACCGTCAAGTTACTTAGCCTGCGTTTTTCACGCCAGAGATGCAGCAGCGCAATCGCGCCGACCACGACTCCTGCAACGACAGGCACGGCCCAGAAGGTGTGCGTGATGCCGCGATGGTGCTTGAGCTCATCGACTGGGCCGCGGAGCCCCCAGAGTATGTCGAGGTCGGCAGCCTCGGCAGCAAGCACCGCTGCAAGCGTGGCGTAGGCCGTCTTGCGGTTGAATCCGGCGCGGCCCAAACATGCGCCGGTAAGAAAATGGGTGACTGGCTCCATGAATATGTTGGTCTCGCTAGGCCCACTCGCCTTTGCGCATCAGCGGCTCAGCGGCGCCCGATGCGGTGATGCCGTCGATATCGAGTTCGGCCGAACCAATCATCCAGTCGACGTGGATCAGGCTGGTGTTCGCGCCTTTGGCGGCGAGCTCTTCAGGCGAGAGCTTGTCTCCGTTGATCAGGCACGATGAGTACGATTGGCCCAGAGCGATGTGCGACGCGGCATTTTCGTCGTAGAGCGTGTGGAAGAAGACAAGGCCGCTCTGCGCAATGGGAGACGAGTGGGGAACGAGCGCCACTTCGCCCAGGCGGCGCGCGCCGTCGTCGGTGTCAATGAGTTTTTCCAGCACTTCCTGGCCTCGTGTGGCGCGGGCCTCAACGATGCGACCGTGCTCAAAGCGAACTTGAATGCCCTCGATCATGGTGCCCAAATGCGAAAGCGGCTTGCTGGCGGTGACGATGCCGTCGGCGCGGTCCTTATGTGGGGTAGTGAAAACTTCCTCAGTAGGCATGTTGGGAATGCAGTAGTTGCCATTGCCCGCGGTAGTGCCGCCGCCGAGCCACTCGTGATCGTCAGCGAGGCCGAGACGAAAATCCACACCAGGACCGCGATATTGGAGGGCCGAATAGCGCTTGTCATTCAGGAACGCGGAGCGCTTGTGCAGATCCGCGTCATGCGTCTTCCATGCGCTCACGGGATCGGGCGTGTTGATGCGGGTGGTGTAAAAGATCGCGGCCCAAAGCTTGGCCATCGCTTCATCGGGCGGATCGTTTGGGAACACGGTCGCTGCCCAGGCCGGCGTAGCGGCGCCAACAATGGTCCAGTTGATCTCGTGGCGCGTGATGAGCTCGAGCGCGCCGCGATAGGCCTGCGAAAGCGCGCGATTAGCGCGGCCGACCTTGTCGGGATCTTCGTTTGACAGCAGGCTGGGATTGGCTCCGGCGACGGCGAGACGCGCAGAGCCGCTCTTGAAGGCCTCCGCCATGCCGTCGTAGAGCCACTTGGCGGCGCGGTCGAAGCTCGCGTCGGGCGCGTGGTGATAGCGCAGCAGCGTGGACTCATCGTCTGAGAGCAAGGTGGTGACGAGAGACGCGCCGGCGCGATAAGCCTGCTCCGTGATGCGGCGCGCCAAGGGCAGCATGTCAACGGATGCGGTCATCACGAGCTCTTGTCCGGGCCTGAGGCCGAGGCCGACGTTTATGGCAACCGAGGCGAGTTGATCGAGATTTTCGGCGTGCGTGCGGGCTTGCGAGGCAACTGCGGTGGGCGTCATTGCTTGTCGATTCTCCAGGATTTCATTCGCCGAGCGAGGCCGGAGGTTTTCGGGCAGCGCGGCGGAAAGCTTGTGCTCCCATTTTAGAGCCTGTTATTCACTTTCCCACGAGCGGCGCTGGGAGCCAATTCTTCTCAGTTCGAGGAGCCAGGAGCGACGAATATGGAGTATCTTCGAGCGACGAGCGACAATGAAATGGGGAAAATTGGCCCCAGCCCGTCTGGTTGCGGCGCAAATCGGGCAATACTTCGTTTTCGTCCTCGACTGTGGGCCCGCCACAGCCTTCGGACTCCGCCTCGTCTGGCCCGATTTTCGTACGCAACGCCGCCCGCGCGAAAGTGAATAGCAGGCTCCAGGGCCTCCTCGCCGCCGCTGTTGAATTCACCTACAATGGTTGCTTGGCTTTTGAGGGGCCTATACTGTCATGTTGCAAAACTTCATGAATCTGAAGATGAGGACAGTTTTAGCGACCGGAATCGCCGCACTGCTGGGAATTGTTGCAGGGGGAATCTGCGGCGCGCAGACGCAAAAAGCGGCCAGCAATTTCGGTCCGAGCAATCCGTTTTACGCGCCGAGCACGCTGCCTTTTCAGACAACGCCGTTCGACAAGATCAAGGACAGCGACTACCAGGCGGCGATCGATGCGGGAATGGCGGAGCAGCTAAAAGAAGTCGACGCGATCGCCAACAATCCGGCAGCGCCGACTTTTAAAAACACTTTTGTGGCGCTGGAGAGATCGGGCCAGTTGTATGATCGCGCATGGTTGGCGTTCAACCTGGTGACGCAGGCGAATTCCGATCCGGAGCTCGAAAAGATTCAGGACTACGAGGCGCCACGCACCGCCGCGCTGGAAGACGCGATTGACCTGAACACAAAGTTGTTTGCGCGCATTAAGGCAATTTATGACCAGCGCGCATCGCTCGGTCTCGATGCGGAGTCGCTGCGGCTGGTGGAATACCAGTACCAGCAGTTTGTGAAGGCCGGCGCGAACCTGTCAGATTCGGACAAAGACAAACTCAAAAAGCTCGATGAGGAAGAGTCGACGCTCGAGAACACGTTCATGACCAAGCTGCTTGCCGCCGCTGCTACGGGCGCGTATTCGACGGCGGATCGCAATGCGCTGGCCGGGCTGAGCGAAGGCCAGGTAGCCGCGGCAGCGGAAGAAGCGAAGGCGCACAAACAACAGGGCTGGGTTTTGCCGCTGCAGAACACGACGCAACAACCCGATCTGACCTTCCTGAGCGACCGCGCCACGCGCAAAGCCATTTATGAGAATTCCTGGAACCGGGCCGAACGCGGAGATGCGAACGACACGCGCGCGACGCTTGCGCGGCTTGCTCAGCTTCGCGCACAGAAGTCCGCGGTACTGGTCTATCCGAATTACGCGGCGTGGGATTTGACCGACCAGATGGCCAAGACGCCGGAAGCGGCCATTCATTTTCTGGATGCACTGGTTCCGGCCACGACGGCCAAGGCCGCCAGCGAAGCAAGAGATATTCAGGCTCTGATAGATTCGCAGGGCGGAGGCTTCACCGTTGAGCCGTGGGATTGGGAGTTCTATGCCGAGCAGGTACGCAAGGCAAAATACGATTACGACCAGTCGCAGGTAAAGCCTTACTTTGAGCTGAACAACGTGCTGGAGAAAGGCGTGTTTTACGCGGCGCATGAGCTTTATGGGCTCACCTTCAAGGAGCGCAAGGACCTTCCGATTTGGCAACCGGATGTGCGTGTGTTTGAGGTCTCCGATGCTGACGGAAAGCCGCTCGCTCTGTGGTACTGCGACTACTTCAAGCGCGATAACAAGAATGGCGGGGCGTGGGAAGACTCGCTGGTAGAGCAGTCGAAGCTGCTGGGCACGCTACCCGTGGTGTACAACGTGGCCAACTTCGAGAAGCCTGCACAGGGGCAGCCTGCGCTACTCAGCTTCGACGATGTGACGACGATGTTCCACGAGTTTGGCCACGCGCTGCACGCGATGTTTGCCGACACTGAGTATCCGAGTTTGTCAGGCACGGCAGTGCCGCGCGATTTCGTCGAGTTTCCGTCGCAGTTCAATGAGCATTGGGCCAGCAATCCTGCGGTGTTTGCGCATTACGCGCGGCACTACAAGACGGGCGAGCCAATGCCGGCCGAGTTGGCAGCGAAGATCGTGAAGGCCAAGACTTTCAACCAGGGTTACGACTTTACCGAGATTCTTGCGGCGTCGGAGCTCGATCTGGAGTGGCACACGCTGCCGGCGAGCGCGCCGCTCGAGAACCCAGACACGTTTGAGCAAGAAGCGCTCGAGAGGAAGCATTTGGCGATCAGTTATGTGCCGCCGCGCTACCGCTCCAGCTACTTTCTGCACATTTGGAATGAAGGCTACCAGGCCGGCTACTACGCATACACCTGGAGCGAAATGCTGGACGACAATGCCTACCAATGGTTTGAGGATCATGGCGGGCTGACGCGCGCCAACGGCGACCGGTTCCGGCGCATGGTGCTGTCACGCGGCAATACGGAGGACCTGCAGAAGATGTACGATGCGTGGCTCGGCGGAGAGCCGACCATTGAGCCGTTGCTGAAGAACCGAGGGCTAAAGTAAACGGGGAGCTGAGCGGAGCTAGTGAAGTTGGCAGAGTCAGCGGAGTTGGAAGCGATTCTGTGATCGAGAGAACCCGCTCTAGCCGGAAAAACAAAACCCCGGCGAGGGTGGGGCACCCGCGCTTTCGCGGGTCACTATAATTCGTAGCTATGGTCGAAACGAACGCCGCGAAGAAAATCGAAAAGCTGCGGAACGAATTGCGGCGCCACGAGCATCTGTACTATGTTTTGGACGCGCCGGAAATCTCGGACGCCGAGTACGACGTGCTGATGAACGAGCTGAAGAAGCTCGAAGCCGCGCACCCTGAGATGGTGACTCCGGACTCGCCGACGCAGCGCGTGGGCGGCAAGCCGGCAGAGGGATTCCGGAAGGCGCAGCACTCACGGGCGATGTTGTCGCTCGACAACGCCTACTCCGCCGAGGAGCTGGCCGACTGGGACCGGCGAGTGCACGAAAGGCTGATACCGCACGGTTTGGGTGTGGACTACGAAATAGGCGAAGGTTCGGACGGGGATGACCCGGACTCGTTCAACCGCGCATTAGAAGCGGAAATGCGCAACCGGGCGGGGAAAGTCCACGTTGAGTATGCGGCGGAGCTCAAGCTTGACGGCCTAAGCGTGGCGCTTCGATATGAAGTGCCTCTGATTGGTACCCGCGCACGCTTGGTAAGCGGACTTACGCGCGGAGACGGCCAAATCGGCGAGGACGTTACGTCCAACTTACGGACCATTCGCAATGTTCCCCTCAGCGTCCCCGTGGAGCCCCTGGTCAGGTGGGGACTCACACGCTCCTTCGAAGTGCGAGGCGAGGTGGTTTTGCCTCAAAAGGCCTTCGAGAAGCTGAACGAAGAACGTGAAGCAGAGGGGCTGCCGCTGGCCGTTAATCCCCGCAATGCTGCGGCTGGAACCCTACGCACGCTTGAGCCAAGCGTTGTTGCACAGCGTGGATTGGTGTTCTTTGCATATTTTCTGCTTGTCGATGGTCAATATCTTCGACTCAGTCAATCGAAGACGCTCGAAGCGCTTTCCACCTTGGGTTTCCACGTTAATAAACATTGTCGGCTGGTGAAGTCGATCAAGGAAATGCTCGAGTTCATAGACGAGGCGGAGGGGAAGCGCGAAGCCTTGGGCTACGAGATCGACGGCGTTGTCTTCAAAGTGGATTCCTTCCTAGATCGTGAGCGGCTGGGCTACACGGGCCGCGCGCCGCGCTGGGCCATTGCGTATAAATTCACCGCCAAGGCGGGCGTGACGCAGGTGAAGAGCATTACGGTGCAAGTGGGCCGCACCGGCAAGCTGACGCCAGTGGCTGAGCTCGCGCCCGTCTTCATCGGCGGAACGACGGTGAGCCGCGCCACGCTGCACAATGCGGACTTCATTCTTGGTCTTGGACTCAAGATCGGGGACTACGTAAAGGTAGAGCGCGGCGGCGATGTGATCCCCAAGATCGTGGAGGTGGTGGAGGACAAAGATCACCCCCGAGGGAAGCGCACGTTCGAGTTTCCGTCGAAATGCCCGGAGTGCGGAAGCAAGGTGGTGCGTGCGGTGGGTGAGGCGGACTGGCGCTGCGTAAATGCCGACTGCCCGGCCAAGTTGCGTGAGTCGCTGCTTCACTTTGCCAGTCGTGGCGTGATGAACATTGAGGGGTTGGGCGACGCGGTGGTGCAGCAGTTGGCGGAGAAGCGGTTGGTCAAAAGCGTTGCCGATCTTTACGCGCTCGATGAGAAGGCGCTCGGGTCGCTCGAAAAAGAAGTCGTTCGCGTGGACAAGAAGACGCAGCAGAAGGTCGCGAAAAAAGAGGCGTTGCTCGGCCCGAAGGCGATCGGGACGCTTCTCGAAGAGATTGAACGTTCAAAGCGCGCGGGACTGGCGCGAGCGCTGATGGGCCTGGGCATTCGCTTTGTGGGCGAGCGCACGGCGGAGCTGTTGGCGCAGGAGTTTGGAACTGTCGAGGCGCTGATGGAGGCCTCGGCCGAGGAACTGGAGCGCGTGGAAGAAGTGGGCCCGCGCATCTCGCAGGCGATTCTGGAATTCTTTGCGGATAAGGAAAACCGCAACCTTGTGAAACGGCTCGAAGATGCGGGCGTGAATATGACGGCGGAGAAGAGGCAGCGCTCCACGCAGCTGGCCGGATTGACGTTTGTGCTTACGGGAACGCTGCCCAACCTGACGCGCGAAGATGCGAAAGAAAAAATAGAGGCCGCGGGCGGAAAGACCGCGGGTTCGGTGAGCAAGAAAACCAGCTATGTAGTTGCCGGAGAGGAAGCCGGATCGAAGCTCGACAAGGCGCAGGAGCTCAAGATTCCGGTGATTGACGAGGCCCAGTTGGTCGGCCTGCTTCAGTCTCACCCGGGAGAGTCTCGAACAGAGGTCAAGCCTCCGCGCGAGCCGAAGCGCCGGACCAAAGCTGCACCGCCCGAGAAGGCGAAACCCCTGAAAACAGCGAAGCCCAGAAGCAAATCCTTGCCTCCAGGTAAGAAGCAGGCTCCGAACCAGGGCAAACCTCCAATTAAGGCGAGGGGAAGCAAAACGAAGGCTTCCGTTAAGCCAAATCCCCGACGCAAGCCAAGCCTTCCGGTGGCAGCAGAGGCGCCGAACAACGCTCGAGACCGCAGCAAAACAAAACCGATGAATGAGGCAAAAACCGGGGCCAAAGCGAGACGCGCAAAAAAGAACGCGGACTCGCTAAACTTATCCTTTTCTTGGCCAGAAGGAGAGGGTTGAGAATGGATTTTGTTGTCGTGGACGTCGAGACAGCAAACCCAGACCTTTCAAGTATTTGCCAAGTGGGCATCGCCTCTTTTCGCGGCGGCACCTTGGCCGAGGCGTGGGAGTCATTGGTTAACCCTGAGGACTACTTTAGTCCGTTCAATATTTCGATACACGGTGTTGACGAGAACCGCGTTCGGGACGCTCCGAAGTGGGAGGAAATCTTTCCTCAGGTTGTGTTTCGCTTGCAGGAGATGATCGTGGTCTCCCATACTCCGTTCGACCGAGCCGCGCTGGAGCGCGCATGTTGGCGTTCGAACCTGGCGGAATGTGAATGCAAGTGGCTCGACTCTGCAAGAGTCGCAAGGGTCGCTTGGCCCGAATTTGCTTGCTACGGTTACTCCCTTCCAAGAGTGGCTGCTCGACTTGGGATCGATTATCGCGCGCACGACGCACTCGAGGACGCTCGCTGCGCTGGTTTGCTCGTGGTTAAGGCCATTGAGATCACAGGCCTCAGCCCCGAGCAGTGGTTGACTCGCGTTCGACATCCGATTCACTCGGCAGGCCATGTGGATCACAGCACCGGGCCATATCCGGAGCATGTCAAACGAGGCGGGAACCCGAATGGGCGGCTATTCGGAGAGGTTGTAGTATTCACGGGCTCATTATCATTTTCGCGCGACAGTGCAGCGGAAGCTGCTTCGGCGGCGGGATGCTGTGTGGATGACGGAGTTACGAAGCACACAACGATGCTCGTAGTGGGTGATCGGGACATTCTGAGATTTGGGAGCGAGAAGAGCACAAAGCAGAGGAAAGCAGAAAAGCTCATCAACAGCGGACAACACATTCGCATTCTCGGAGAGAGCGACTTCAAAAGGATCATTGACTGCGGAGATAATCGTGCGCCAGCAGCGGAAGCAGTGCCAGTAGAGCCAAGGCCAAATCGAACAACATAAGGCAATCCCTTCTGCGATCAGGAGAAACAATCAAGCATTTGAGGCGCGGCGCGTGGCAACGCCGGGATGCTTTCCCATGGCGCGCTGTTCGCGCTCGCGCTCCCATGCTTCAGCACGCCAATTGCGCGAGGCGAAGCGCGGCGAATCTTCGGGTGGAGCAACGTGCTCCGAGGGATGCGGGCGCGGCGGCACCAGTTCTGGTTGAGGCCGATAGGCAGGCCGGAGCATCAACGGTAGAGGCGTCGCGGGCGGCGCGATTTCAGGCAGAGAACGATAGGCAGGGCTGGGCGGAGCAGCTGAGGGCGGTGCGGTCGCGGGCGAAGTGATGATGCGCGCCGACGACTCCAGGTCAATGTTCGCAATAACAGGGTTGGCCATCTCGGGGTTGGCCGTATTGGCGTAGGCCGCATCGGAGGTGAGGCTGGCATCGCCAACGGCCGGCGGGCAAAGGGCAATTTCCTCAGCCACCTCGTCGACCGGGCGCTGCGCGCGCACGGCAATGGCTTTGGCCATGAATTCATCCACCAGCTTGTGCAGGCAGGTTTGCCCGCAAAGATGCTTCGAGCCTGGGCGCAGCTTGTGGCGCGAGCTCCAGCCGCTGACGCGCAGCTCTCCCCCTTGCTCGTAGGCGACAAACCAATGATTGGTTTGCCGTTTTTCCGAAGCGCAGATGTCGCACGATATTGCCTGGCGGATCACCTCGAATCCCTCGCTTCATAAGGATTTTGCTCGGATGCCCTAAAGCGCCCGTGTTCAGTTCATCGTGCGATGAGGGGAAATGGTTGAGGAAGTGAGTCCGGGAGTGCGGGACCGATTCAGTTTGGGTCAGAAGGGCGCGCGGTGGTTCTGAATCGGGAAGCAAAGTGCGGAAAAATCGGCGGGATCAACAGAAAGAGCGCGAATAAGGATCGCGCTCTCCGGAAAAGATGGTGAATGCAGCTGAACAATGCGAGCGCTGCGGCGCCGGTTTACTGCCCTGTGGCGAAATAGCCCTTTTTGGCGCGCACCGTGTATTTGCGGTCGTAACAGTATAGGTAAATACTTCGGTAAGCGCCGTTAGTGACAAAGTTAGCCGGCGTATAGACGAGCGCATACTGGCTGCGCAGTTCCTCTTCGATGTCTTTGAAGCTTGCGGCCATTTCCTCAACAGAAGGCGGAAAGAAGGTTTCGCCGCCAGTCTGGTCGGCCAGCTCCTGCAGGACTTTGTCGCCCTCTCCGCGGCTGGGAGTCCAGTTGGTGCTGATGGCGTAGATGATGGTCTCGGCGCGCTCACATTCCTTGACGGCTTCAGAGAGATAGACGCGGCTCTGATTGTCTTCGCCGTCAGAGATGAGAATGATGGCCTTGCGCACGGGCTCAGGGCCGCGCGATGTACCGAGCTTGTCGCGGCAGGCGACATAAACGGCGTCGAAGAGCGCGGTGCCGCCACCGGGAGACAACTTGTTGATGCCAGTTTCGAGAGCGTCCTGATCGTTGGTCCAATCCGCAGTCACGGTCGGCGTGACATCGAATCCCATCACGAAGGCCCGGTCGTTCTTTGCTTTGAGCACCTGGAGCAAAAACTCAGTGGCCGATTGCTGCTCGAATTGGAAGCGGGAGCGGATGGATGTGCTGGCGTCAATGACGATGCCGACGCGGAGCGGCAGGTTGATCTGCTGGTGAAAGGAGTTAACGCGCTCGGGGGCCTTCTGGTCGTCGAGCAGGGCGAAGTCGTTCTGGCCCAGATCAGGAACGTAGTGACCGTGCTTATCGGAGACCGTAAAGATGAGGCTGACTTCGTTAACGCCGACATGAAAGGTCGGCGCGCCGGAGTCGGTATTTGACCCGGGCCCCGGGGCTGGCTGCGCCGTGGGCTGAGCCGGCGGTTGAGCTGCCGGTTGGGCTGCCGGTTTTGTTGCCTGAGCTGGGGCGCCCGGCGTGGGCTGCTGGGCAAATCCAACGGCAGAGCAGAGCGCGACCGCCAGGGCAAGTGAGGAGAAACGCCCGACCCGCGCCGGGGTGGCGGATTGAGGCGTGGAAAGCTGTGTGTTCATCACTTCTCATTCTAACAATCGCCGCGCTGTCTGTATGGCGACGGGGATTGACGCTTCGGGTACTTTTGTCAGTGCAGCGGGCGACGGACGAGGGCTGTAAGCGCAAGTCTGAGGAGTTAGACGGACTCGATGCTGCTGAGGAAAGCTGTCAGCTCCTCGGGCAGCGGCGCTTCAAGCTCGAGCGACTTGCCGGTGATCGGCTGCGCGAACTCGAGTTTTGCGGAGTGGAGAAAATTGCGGCCGAGCCTGAGGCGTTCCGCATCGGGTTTCTTGCCGGCAGACTGGTTGCCCCCGGCAGCGGTCTGCTCGGTCAACTGCGCCGCGCCGCCGTAAAGCGTGTCGCCGACGACGGGATGCCCGATAGAAGCCATGTGGACGCGGATCTGGTGGGTGCGCCCGGTTTCAATGCGCACCCGAACCAAAGTGAATTTGCCGAAGCGGGTGATGAGACGCCGCACGACTTCATAATGAGAGATCGCAGTGCGAGCGTTTTCGCTGGGCCGCGTAGTCATGCGGGTGCGGCGAATGGGATCGCGGCTAACCGCCGCGCTGATGGTGCCTTTCTCGCGCAGGACCGAACCGTGAACCAGCGCGACGTAAGTTTTTTTGACGTGGCGGCCGGAGAACATGGCGCCAAGAGCGGCGTGAGCTCGGTCGTTTTTGGCGACGATGATAAGGCCGCTGGTGCTTTTGTCGAGCCGGTGGACGATGCCGGGACGCAAGTCGCCGCCTGTCGAAGAGAGAGCCTGGAAACGGTGGAGCAGGGCGTTGACGAGGGTTCCGCCGCTGCGCGCGGTGTCATTTTGGCCAGAGCCCGCGTGCACCATCATGCCCGCCGGCTTGTTGACCACGGCGAGATCGGCGTCTTCATAGACGATGGCGAGCGGAATCGCCTCAGGGACTGCTTTGAGCGGCGCGGGATGTGGATCGCCGGTCACGGTGAGTTGCTCGCCTCCGCGCAACTTGTGTGAGGCCTTCACGCGGACGCCATTCACCAACACATCGCCCTGATCGAGCAGCAGTTGCACGCGCGAACGGCTCACGCCCTCGAGTTGCGCAGCCAGGAATGTGTCGAGCCGCTGTCCACGCGCCTCGGCAGGCGCGGCGATGGTCCGCGCGAGGCTCGCGCTGCGCTCGGTGCTCATGCTGTACCCCGGTTTGCCGGCGAGGCTTGCACATCGGCTGGTTGCGTGTCTTTTTGTTCGCGCAGCAGGTTTTTGCGATCGCGGAGTGCCAGTGCGCCGGCGAGCACGAGAAAAATTGAGGCGATCTGCGGGCCGTCGATGGCGGCATCGAAGAGCGAGCCGCGGCCCACCCAATCGCGCCACAACTCGGTGAAGTAGATGGCCACGCCGGCTCCCATCAGCCAGAGGCCTGCCACGTCGCCCGGGCGGCGCTCAAGCGGCAGCCAAACCCAGAGTAAGACGGCCAGCGTAAGGAAAGCGAGCGCTGCATAAGCCTGCACGGGATGCAGCGGAACGCCGAGGGGCGTGCCGCTCCAGATGGCGGCCATAGGGTCGGAGTAGATGATGGCCCAGCCGACTCGAGGTCCGGCGTCGGTGCCGTAACCGGAGCCAGCGGCAAGCGCGCCAAGTTGCTCGAAGGCGAGAGCTGCGGCCAGTGGCGGGGCAAGCGCGTCTGCCGTGGCGCGAAACGGAAGTTTGCTGTTGCGCGCGTACCATGCGGCGCAACCGGCGCCGGCCAGTGCGCCTACGGCTGCGAGCAGCGGATGATGGACCATCGCCAAGCCAAGCAGCCAGGCGGGATGATTGCGGAGCGCGCCCCAGTTGACGGCGATCAGGAGCAACCGCGCGGAGGCCAGCGCCGCAAACAGGCTCAGGATGCAAAGATTCCAGACTTTACCGGCGTCCACACCGACAATGCGCGCGGTGCGCTGCGCCGAGATCAATCCCACAAGAACGCCGAATGCGGTGATCGCGCCGTAGGACGGGATCAGAATGGATCCGATGTGGAAGAGGACTGGGTGCACCTGCAGTCAGGATAGTTGACCGGGCGGTCAGGCGCGGGAATCGCGGTGGGGGAGGGGGAAAGTAGAAGCCGACCCGCTGGGCCGTGGATAATGCGCCGGTGAACCCGTCCTAAGACGGTGGAGCTCTCCGCGGTTCATTAGGCATTCCGGACTGGCGGACACTGCACACAGAACCGATTGTCGAGTCGAGCCCCTGTTCATTGAATGTTGG
>JBEKRG010000088.1:0-18682 GCA_049518955.1 Occallatibacter sp. | reverse complement strand
TGCTGGACAAAAATGGTCGTGCTGGCGGCGGCCCCGAAGATGGTCGAGCCGAGAAGAAGATAGTTGCCCAGACTGAACGCGATCGAATAGAACGCGATCTGCCGGATGTCGGCACACAGCCATTTCAAGAGCAGAACTTCGCTTCTCTCCCAAACGACGAGCGCCAACAGCATCGTGGCGACGCTTTGCCACGCATAGGCGACCATCCTCCTGCGCAGCCCCGCGGGAAGTACATGTGTGGTATTCCATGCGACGATGCGCGCCATCGTGGGGAAGAAACGGACCAGAAAGTCGACGCCGCGCATGAGGAGCAACGCGGCGCCAATCCCAGTGACGCCCCAATGAAAAACCGCAGTTGCCAAAATTGTAAAAAGGTAGACGACGGCTGAAACGACTGATCCAGGCACGTTTGTGGCCAGGTTTTCTGTAGCGCCGTTGGCCTGCGCGGGCACCGAGTTAACCATCGAGGGCCAGATACTGAGGGCGATGAGGACAGCAGCGAGCCGGAATTCAGCATTGGCGTCTTGAAACACCCAAAAAACAATGGCCAAAGTCGCCAGCGACGCGAGTCCGGCCTGGATCGCCAGAGTACGAAAGAAGATAAGACGCGCGGTTCCCTTGTCCCCCATTCCGATGAACTCGGACATGTATTTTCGGGTCGCCGAAGGAATGCCGAGGCTACCGAGGCTAGCCACAACCGAGGCGACATAGCTCACGTAGATGATGTATCCCGTTTTGGCAGGACCAAGAGTACGCGCAATCGCGACGGACGTGACGATCGTGACAGCCGCGCTCACGATATTCTCGACGCTGTACCATCCGGTATTCTTCGCGATTGTTTTCGTGTTCGACATAGAATCGGTGGCTCTGTTCAAGTCCGAATGCTTGCCCATCACTGTGCGATTTGCGCCCCCGTGACGCCTCGACAGCCTTCGCCATTCGCTTGCCGCTGGTTAGCCAAGTCCTTCCAGCGCCGCTCGCGCGTCCCTTGCCGTGGGCGAATTGGGAGCCAGCGAAACGGCTTTCTTCAAGTGAGCCTCTGCGTCACTCTTATCTCGCAATTTGGTGTAAACCATTCCGAGGTGATACTGCATGGCAGGATCGTTCGGTTCCGTCTTGACAGCGTCCTCGAGCAGGTCGCGGGCAAATGAATAGGCTCCGGTGTAGTAGTAGGCCCACGCCAGCGTGTCCGCCGAGGTGGGAGAATTAGGCATGCCGCGCCGGGCCGTTTGCGCGAGCGTGAGGGCTACGTCTGGGTTTTCCCCGTTCAGTAGCATGCGATATGCAAGATTGTTGGCCGCGATTGGTTGTTGCGGCTGGATCTGCAGCGACTTCCTGTATTCAGTCTCTGCCTTGCCCAGATCTCCACGCGATTCCTCAAGAGTTCCCAGGATTGCCAATGCCCCGGCATCGTTTGGATGCGCGGCGGACCACTGCTCCCAGGCACCGATAGCGTTCGCCGTCTGCCCGCGCTGAACCTCAATTTGAGCGAACAGAAGCACAGCCTCTCCATCTCCGGAATTAAGCTGGATCGCTTTCTGGGCGGTTGCAGCCGCCTCGTCCAGCTTCTTTTCCTGAATCTCGAACTGCGCAAGTAGATCGTAGAAACTACTGTTGTTGGGACTTTTCGCTATTTGCGCGTTCAAGAGGGCCAGCGCCTTGTCTGGTTGCTTCTGGTAGAGGTCGTAACTCACCAGCAATCGCAAAGACTCGAAAGAATTGGGGTCACATTGCAATGCCTCTTGCAGCAGCACGACTCCTTCAGGGAAGCGCTTCTGCGCGAAGCGGAGCTTGCCCAGTTCGAGATAGGCCTGCGGGCTCTTCGGGGCGATGCTTATTGCGGTGTTAAGGTCGGCCTCAGCTTTATCCGGTGCATTGCGGCTTAATTCCACCATGGCGCGCCAAACGTATCCTTCGGGCAGCCGCGGTGCCCCGGAGATAGTCCTGCCAGCCACGTCGGCGAGCAGATCCTTGTCGCCGCGTTGAACTGCAATTTGCGCCAACTCCACCTCCGCATCCAGCTTGGATGGATTCAGACTTGCCGCCTGGCGAAGGCTGCTTTCGGCCAGATTGATATCCCCCTTTGCCATCGCCGCCCTGCCCAGCCAGTATTGGAGGAAGGCGTCTTTCGGAGAATCTCTGACAGCGTTCTGAAGAGCATTGACGGCGTCGCCAGCCTTCCCGCCATTGAGAAGCACGATGCCATTCAATCCCGCAACCTCTGGATCCTTACCGTCAGTCTTCATCAGGCTTTCAACCACGGTTTGCGCGGTCCCATAGTCCTTGGTCTCAAGAAGAACGCGAATGTATCCCTTCTTCACAGAGATGTTTTTGGGATACTTCGCGGCAAGACTCGAGAATTCTGCCTTGGCCTTGTCCATCTGTCCCGAACCCACGTAGTAGTCAGCAAGAATGCGCACTCCGCGGGGATCATTGGCCAGATCCTTCGACGCCTGCCGGAGTACTTCCTCGGCTCTCGCCTGATCGCCCTCTTTGAGAATGATGCTGGCGACATTTTCCCTGGCGGCCAAGTTCTTGGGATCGGTTGCCACGGCATCCCCGCCGGTCTTTTCGGCCTCCTGCCAACGGCTGTTCCTCGCATAGAATTCCGCAAGAAAGATCTTGGCATTGACCGATTTTGGATCGAGAGCGACAGCTTTCTTCAATTCATCTTCTACCGAAATTGCCTGGCTCGGATCGCCCGATTGCAGCAGTGCGAGATCTTCGTGGAAGGCTGCTCGATTGGGATCCAGCTGCAAGGCACGCTGAATCTCGATCAAAGCCTGATCTTTTTGGCCTTCTCTGACTGCAATTGCGGAGAGCAAAGCGTGAGCGTCTGGGTTATTGGGCTGCGCCGCCATGACCGCATCGGCCTGCTCTTTGGCTTGATCGCTCTTGCCGGCGGCAGCCAGCAAATTGCCCAAGTCGATTCGGGCCTTGTAATTTGTCGGCTGCAGTTCCACGGTGCGTGCGAGTTCGGCATACGCCCCGCTGAACTGGCCCAGGTGCACATAAGTCTGCGCAAGCGCATAGTGCGCGTCGGCATAGCCTTTATCGATCTTCAGGGCGTTTGCAAACTGGATGGCCGCCTCCCGGTATTTGCCTTCGGCGCTATAGCGTTGTCCGCTCTCCAAATACTTCTGCTTGCGCACGTTCGGGTCGCCGTGGCATCCAGCCAATAGAGCGGCCGCGGCAAAGAACACCATCACCAAAAAAGCTCCTCGCCGATTCATAAATCCCCACCTTTCATCGAATCTATTGAACAATCTTGAAAAAGCCTTTCGCAATCTTCCATTCGTGCCAACCGCCAACTGCGCGAAAACCAGCTTGAGACACATGCTTATGCGCGTTGCCTTAATTGCTCTCTTCAATCCTCTAGTTGGGAATGAAGCGAGGGAGCATCGGTGCAAGTTGTGCAGTAAACGCTTCGGCCCTGGTTCTTGCTGCCGACGTGCCCTCTCCGGAACCGATTGGCGTAATCACCCTGACCAGGGCGCCATCCGTGCGATTCATTCTTATTGCGTCTGTAACCAGATAAATCTTAGCCATGTATTCGTTGGCGATACTTCGCCCGTGAGCCTGGTACCAATAGATAACGAATTGACGATCTTCGCCGTTGCCAATGATGTATTCGCCCACCTGGTGGGTTTTGCCATCGGCATCACTCAGATTCACGTATCGTGAAGACTCGAATGCCCAGCCCGCGCCGGGCAGGCAGTTCTTCGGTGAGTGAATGGTGACTCCTGTACGCTGAGTCGAGAAGTAGCCGATGAAGAGCCCGATCGGCTGCTCCTCTCCGCCCAGAGTGTAAACGCGCGACAGGAACTGTCCCGCCCCAAGCACATCAAGCGTTTCCTGGTCGATCTGCACATCGTGTCCTGACCACCCACCAATCGTGTTCGGGACTTGGGACAACGGCTCGCTCGCCGGAATAAGATCGGTATCTCCACGGGCGTGCAGCAGCAATGCTGTCCCTCCGAGCAACACGAGAATCGTCAAGAAACGAGAGTTCTTCATGCCTGGCTCCTTCGCTCCGGGATCAACATCATGGTGCGATGGACAATAAACAGGCACGCAAGAGACACGACAAACATCACCCAGCCTGAAAATTCGTGGAAGAAGCCCTCCGCTTTATCTGGATCCCAGTACTGGACGCACACCCCCGTGCCAAAGATGCGCACAGCGTTGGCCGCGATCGCGATGGGAATACTGGCGGCCGCAAGGACCACCCGCCGCACCAAGGATTTTTCCAGAAAGTATCCGTAGAAAATCGCCAGCGTGAACAGGCTCATGAGAGAGCGGATTCCACTGCACGCCTCCGCGACTTCAAGCTTCATGGCGGGGAGTTCAATGACATTTCCATCTCGCAGAACCGGCACGCCAACTAAAGAAAGCAACGCACTGGCAAGTTTCGAAGCCAGGATCTGCAGCGGAAAGGTGATCTGATTGAAGATGATCGCGGGAATCGGAATCGCCAGGAGCAGCACCAACAGTGGAAAGCGAAGCTCCTTCAAGAGCGGCCGACCGCCAAAACTCAACGCGAGCCCTGCCAACAGGATCAGCAGGGAAATCCTCGCCAGAAAGAGCTCCGCCCCGTAAACCCCAAGGACAAGGACTCCCAACCCCAGTGCCACAACTGCAACCCCGATCCAGGAGGGAGCGAGTCTCGTATCGAGGAGGGTCTGTCTTTTCGTCCATACCAGGTAGGCGGCAAAGACGGGAACCAGGAAGCCGTGAGAAAAATCGGGTATCTGCCACCAATCGATCACGAGCTTGGCAAGCACGCGATAGTACACCGCCAGCGTGAATGCGCCGATTAGCGCCGAACCCCATATGAAATGAGCGTTCTGTAACGACCATTGGTTCTTCGGAATTGGTGGCGTCAGTGTGCCTTGGGCCATATTCTCCCGAAAAGGAGTCTGCGGCAATCCCATCCGGTGCCCATTGCTTAGCAATCGGACTGCCGAAAAGTGGAATCGCCCAATCCAGGCAGATTCCATGAGAATTCGCCCGCTCAGACCACTGCCTTTCCCCTGCGAGGAGAAAACTCTTTCCACTTTCCGAGGAAACCAATGTCACAATTCCTCCCGACGAATGGGAAGGGATTTTCCCTTTCTTCGGCAACCATCCCTCGGTGAGAACCTCTCAAATGGCACGTTATGGCATGGAATGCTCATTCCACACCCTGTTCCAAATGTTTGGAAGCCGCATTGCTAAGGCAAGAGTGTTGCCCCAGGACCCTTTATGGTGGAGAGCACGGTCATCCGAAGCACGAGGCGTCAGGCGAAACCGTTCGTCCCTGCAAGGCAGTTTGCCCCCGTCGAGGGACAGATTCAGCGTGCGATTTCCCGCATTGCCGAGAGCGACTGCCCAGTCCTGATCGTCGGTGAGCATGGGGTCGGGAAGCGTTCGATTGCTGCGCAAATTCACGCCCAGTCACGCCGGTCGAGAAGCAACTATATCGAGATTCCAAGTGCCGATGCTGATGCTGATGGTATTTTGTCGGCCTTCTCTACCAAGGGAACGGTATATCTAACGGAAATTGGCGATCTGAGTCTCGACTTGCAGGAACTCATCATCAATAACTATTTTCGTTGCGATGAGGCGCCGAACAGCCGCCTCCTCTGTGGCACGAGCCGCGAGCTCTTCGAGGAGGTCAAATCCTCACACGTCAGAGAGGATTTCTACTACTTGGTTTCGACCGTTACGCTCCGGATTTCCCCTTTGCGCTGCAGGAAATCGGAAATTCTAGCCATCACCGATGCCCTATTGACTCAGTACTCGAAGCAGTTCGATCGCCCCAAGCCGGAGCTTAGGGCGGAGATCGTCGAGTTTTTAATGGAGCACACCTGGCCTGAAAACCTGCCGGAGCTGCAAACTGCAATCAAGACATTCGTAGCCATTGGGGATCAGTCAGTTTCTCTAGCGGCGCTGAAAGCGGCGGCCTCGACGGCAAAGTCAAATGGGCGCCGAAGACCTCAGTCGCTGAAGGACCTCACGCGGGCCGCATCCGCCCAGGTCGAACGACAGTTGATCTCCGAAGTCCTCATCGCAACCGGTGGAAATCGTAAACGAGCCGCTGACGAACTCGGGATCAGCTATAAGGCCCTCCTCTACAAGCTCAAGCAGGTCGGAGCGGAATACCAGGCTGCTCCCGGCAGGAACGGAGTTGCGCTATGAAACTGGGAAGGCTTGGCATGCCAGCGCTCCTTTTGGCAGCTGTTTGCTGTTATTCGCAGAGCGGCGCTTCGGTCGCCGGGCCTGCCACTGCGCCCGCTTCGCCTCAAGGAGCACCAAGCCCTGCTGCGGGGACTAACTCCGACAGCTACGTCATCGGCGCATCGGACGTGCTTACTGTGACGGTCTGGAATCAGCCGACTCTTTCGGGTACCATCCTTGTCCGGCCTGACGGCATGATCACGGTGGCGCTCATCGGCGATGTTCAGGCTTCCGGCATGACGCCACTGCAGTTGGCAAATCAGATCGCAACCGAACTCAAGAAGTACTACACCGATCCAAACGTCTCGGTCGTGATCAGCCAGATCCACAGCAAGCTCGTGTACCTGCTCGGCGAAGTTGAAAAAAAGGGGCCGGTAGACATGACACCCGGCATGACCTTGCTCAATGCAATCGCCTATGCCGGCGGGCTTACCGATTACGCGAATACGAAGAAGATGTATATCCTGCGCGGCGAAACCGGAAAGCAGCAGAAGATCCCGGTGCGTTATAAGGATGCGCTCAAGGGCATCAGCGAATGCAATCTGATTCTGGAACCCGGGGACACGATCGTAGTTCCTTAAGGTGTTGTCAATGAAAACGGCACTCAAACTTCTGGCATTCGTTGTGACCGTGGCCAACGCGGCGCTCGCGCAAGTCGTGCCCGAAGCAACGGGTCCGGGAATCCCCGTCACCGGTAGCGCGCATTATGACCTGCGCTATTCCGAGATCGAGTATCTTGGTGGAACTTTTAACGATTCGCAGAGTGCCGTTCTTTCCGGTGATGTCGCATATTCGAACTTCAGCGAACGCCTCCCATTCAGCTTGCAAGAGGCCGGCGGCTACAGCTGGGCCGTGCTCGGGACACCCTACGGAGTTGGTCCTTTTGACAACCTCTCGCTCTCGCAGGGATTTGTTCGGCGCAAGTGGAATCTCCAGTTGAGCGACGACGCGGGGTACCGGCGCGAGGCCCCGACCACGGGTTTCTCGGGAGTCGCGGGCACCGGAGAACCCATCGGCGGATCGACTCCGCCGCCCTCGACCAGTCAAACGATTCTGACAGTGAACACCAGCACTTTCGATAATTCTGCGAATGCACAATTCGAGCGCACGCTTAACTTCAACACAAGCCTGAATCTCGGCGGTAATGATGAATTACTGCGCTACCCGGATGGGAATGGCATCGATACCGACTCTCAGACCGCGAACGCGGGGCTGACCTGGCGTCTCGATGCTCTAAACTCACTCTCAGCCCGTTACCTGTTTACGGAATACAGCTACCCCGGCGAGAGCCTCGGTCTTGCGACCACTTCGTTGATGACGAACTCTGCTCTTTTCGGCTACGAACGGCACTGGACCCGCCAGATCACGACAGATGGCGTCATTGGACCGGAGTGGGTCGTCGGTGCGAACAGCGCGATTGTGCCGTTCTCCACGAGAGTTTCGGGTAATGCATCATTCGAAGATCAATTTCGATTTGGCTCAGCCAGTCTGAACTATAGCCATACAACGAGCGGCGGAGGAGGATTCCTGGTTGGAGGCGAGATCGATTCCGCTAGCGGAGGCTTCTCGAAGGAATTCGCAAAGAAGTTGACCACGGGGTTCTCGGGCGGCTATATGCGCACTTCTGGACTTAGCACTCAAGGCACAATCGACGGCAAGTTTGGTGCGGCGATGGTTACCTGGCGCATGAGCCGGTACTTCACGGCCTTCGCCAGTTATACGGCGAACGATCAATCGTCGAGTTCCGCACTGCCGAGCAACGCCCTCGACCAGGCGCTGCAGGTGATCAGCTTCGGCATTTCGTATTCGCCTCGGGAAAAACACCTGAAGAATCAATAGAGTTTGAAAGGAATCTTATGCTCGGGCATCGCGAACTGACAGTGGAAGATTACGGGGGGATCCTGAAACGGCGATTCTGGCTCATTCTGATCTGCGCAATCACCTTCCTCGGAGTCGGAATTGGCGTCGCCTATATAATCACGCCCCAGTTCGTGTCGCAAACGCTGGTGCTCATCGAGCAGCAGCAGGTTCCCACAGACTATGTAACGCCCGTAGTTACTCAAGATCTCGGCGAACGGCTCGCGTCGATGAGGGAGCAGATCCTGAGCCGCTCACGGATTGAGCCGATCATCGAGCAATTCAATTTGTACGCGGGTCATGGAGCCACAATGGACGACCGCGTCGAGTTGACGCAGAAAGCAATTGGAGTGAAGCCGATCCCTTCCAGCCAGAATTCGCACGGGATGCCGGGCTTCTTCGTCACCTTCAAGGCCCAGGATCCGCGCACTGCTCAACAGGTGTGCGGCGAGATCACTTCACTTTTCGTCAGCGAGAACCTGAACGCGCGCGAGCAATCTGCCGAAGGCACAACCGACTTTCTGAAGCAGCAGCTTGCGGATGCGAAGGCAAAACTTGACGACCAGGACGCCAAGCTCGCGGCGTTCCAGCAAAAGTACTTCGGCATGCTCCCCGAGCAGGAACCGTCCAACATGAACACGCTTCAGGCACTGACAGTTCAGCTTGACGCGGCCAATCAATCGATGAGCCGGGCACAACAAGAGGTGACGTTTCTGCAGTCAATGGTTACGCAGCAGGCGCACGAACTGCAGAACGCAGAGCCGACCGCCGGCGGCGTTTCTGCGGATGATCGCAGAACGGAGCTTAAGTCTCTCATTGAACAAAAGCAGGCATTAGTGGCTGTCGAAACTCCTGATAACCCCGATGTGATCGCGATTTCGCGCAAAATTGCCGACCTCCAGGCTCAAATTGCGCGTGCCCCTGCCGAGCCAAATCCGGTCTCGGCAACTTCCACAGTCAACCATGCCGATTCCCCGCAGCTTCTCCAGCTCAAAGCTCAGCTAAACGGGGCGCAGGTGGCCTTGAATGCAGCAAAACAGGAGCAGGCTCGGATTGAGCAGCAGGTTCGCGCCTATGAGTCGAAGCTTCAGTCCAGTCCTCAAGTCGACGAAGAGTACAAGCAGCTCACTCGCGATCATGAGACCGCATTGGCGTTCTACAACTCGCTGCTTACAAAGATGAACGAATCTTCCATGGCAACCGCACTCGAGCAGCGCCAACAGGGCGAACAGTTCCGAGTCATGGATCCTCCGAATCTTCCTGACGCGCCGACATTCCCGAACCGGATTGTCTTTGCCGGTGGCGGCTTTGCAGGCGGTCTGGTATTAGGCCTGCTGATTGCGGCATTGCTTGAGTATCGCGATACCTCGCTGCGCAATGAAAGAGACATTTGGGCATTCACCAAGCTACCGACCCTGGCCACAATCTCTCGGATCGACGGCCTTCCCCAGCCCGCTAAAACTCGCAGCCGCTGGAATCCTTTCTCGCGAGCCAATAAACCCATCGAAAGCGTGCTTGGATAACCATGTACAGACCCTTCTTCGGCATAAACGATCCACCATTCGGAGCCTGCTCCGATCCGCGGTTTCTTTACCTGATGCCGCAGAGCCAGGAAGTTCTGTCATGCCTGCAATACGGCGTTGCCGCACGCAAGGGCTTTGTTGTGATGACCGGCGAGGTGGGCACCGGGAAAACGACCCTGCTCAACAGCGTTCTGAATTCTTTTGAGGGCCAGCGCATTTCCACTGCATTCGTCTTTAACCCACGCCTCGATGTGCTCGACTTTCTCGAATTCGTGATGGCTGACTTTGGCATTCCGCCCGCCGCGCGAACAAAGTCGGGAATGTTGCTGCAGCTCAATCGCTGGCTCATCGAGCGCTTCCGCAACGGGGAGTTGTGCGCCATCGTCATCGATGATGCACAAAATCTCTCGTGGGACCTTCTTGAAGAAATTCGATTATTGACGAATCTCGAAACCGCCTCAGAGAAACTGTTGCAAATTGTCTTGTCCGGGCAGCCGGAACTCGAGCAGAAACTGCGCAATCCGGCTGTTCGCCAGCTTCGACAGCGCATCGCCCTATGGTGCAAAACGCGGCCGTTGAGCAGCGAGGAGACGACGGCGTACATTGCGAGGAGGCTCGAAGTTGCCGGTGCCACCCATCCGATCTTCTCACCCGACGCTATACCGCTTGTGCATCGCTATTCCAAGGGGATTCCCCGCCTAATCAATCTGATTTGCGAACATGCCCTGGTTAGCGCATACGTGGAAGAGATAAAGCCTGTCCCGGCGCGAATTGTTGAGTCGGTTAGTGCTGAACTTGAATTGACCCCGCGACCATTCGTCATCACGCCAATCGCTAAATCTGAGTTACATTCGAACTCTTTGCAAACCGGAATCTCCGGTACCGCCGGCCCCATCGCGGATCCCGCGGAATTTCTGACGGACGGTGAGCTATGAGCCGCATCCACGAAGCACTTCAAAAGGCATATCGCGAGCGTATGAGCCTGCCGGCTTCAAAACTCAACGGGTTCCACGCACCAATGGCAGCGTCCGCACTTGAGGAGCCTCCGCTCGTCGCGCCCGAATCTGACCTTGAGAGTATTGCGCGGTATCCATGGAAGCCGGCCATTCTTTCTCTTCCGACACTCTCAGATCGCGGCTCAGGAGTTGAGCAGTTTCGAAGTCTGCGCTCGCGCATTTACCAAGCTCACTACGAGGCTCCGCTAAAGACGATTCTTATCGCCAGCGGTATGCCTTCGGAAGGGAAGAGCTTTGTCGCGGCGAACCTGGCAGTGAGCCTGGCTCGTAACAGCGTTAGTAACATTTTGCTCATTGACGGCGATATGCGCCGCCCCACGCTTCATAACCTGCTAGGTGCTTCCGACTCCCCGGGGTTATCGGATTACCTCGAAGGATCGCTTGACGTGATGGACGTTATGCAGCGCGACACCAATCTGGAAATGGCGGATGGTGCCGGTGTGAATGGCATATCCAACCTGACCTTCATTCCTTCAGGCAAGGCAAAAGACAACTCCTCTGAGTTGGTGGCAAATCACCGTATCGAAGAGTTGATCGCCAAGGTTTCATCGCGCTTCGATTGGATATTGATCGACTCCCCGCCGGCGCTCGCGGTAACCGACGCGATCGACCTTGCGCGCGCCGCCGATGCGGTTCTGCTCGTGGCACGCGGTGCGAGTACACCTTACGACGTCGCTCGACGTACCCAGGCCGCATTCGGCAACTCGCGCATCCTTGGATTCGTTCTCAATGACGTAAAGAATGCGCCACACAAGGGGTCGTACAACTACAACTACTACTACAACAGCGGCTTAGATGGCTCCAGTCAAACCGCCAAAGCGGTGGATAAGCAGAAATGATCAGGCTGTTCAATGTTTACTATCCGACCCGAACGCTGGTGCTGCTTCTTTGTGAAGCGGTTCTGGTGGGTGGATCATTTCTGCTCGCCACTGCGTTTCTTGTTGGGCCGGATTCGGACCTTGCTTTGGTCTATGAAAACGGCATCCTGAAAATCGCTGGCATCACGGTTTTTACCTTGCTTCTTTCGTACTACTTTGATCTTTATGAGCCGCAGCGGATAGCGGGGCGCTGGGAAATCTACTTCCGCCTCCTGTTGGTTCTTAGCGTCCTGTCCTTTGTTCTCGCGGCTCTTCTCTACCTCTACCCTGATATAGAAATCGGCCCAAATGTTCTTCTCGTCGGCGCCGCTATTCTCGCCATTGTCCTCGGAGTCTGGCGCTCGGCCTACGAGTGGATCATTGGCCTTTCGGTTTTCCGCGAACGAGTCTATGTACTCGGAACTGGCGAGCGAGCCCGCACTGTTTCCGAGACGCTGCGTGCGCGTCGCGATGCGGGGATGGAGGTTGTCCGCGGAGAGGGTGCCGGTCCGTTCAGCGGAGATCTTGAGCATTTTGTGGCCGATCTTCGCGCATTCGCCAAATCGAAGACCCGCATCGACCGCGTGATCGTCGCCATGGAGGACCGACGCGGAGCGATGCCCACTCGCGAACTGCTCGAGCTTCGGCTGCGAGGCGTAGTAATCGAAGATGCAAGCCTGCTCATGGAAAGGGTCACCGGTAAATTGCCGCTCGACGGGCTCAATCCCAGCACCCTTATTTTCACAAATGGCTTCAATGTGAAGTTTGCAAAGCAAGCCGCCAGACGCCTGGTTTCGATCGCTGTCTCGTTAACCGGGCTGTTGATCTGCCTGCCTCTTATTCCGTTTTTGATCCTGGCCGTGCGTCTGTCGTCGCCAGGCCCTATCTTCTTCCGCCAGACACGCATCGGGTTACGTGGGCGTACCTTTTCCATCATTAAATTTCGAACGATGCGGCAGGACGCCGAAATGGATGGCGCTGTGTGGGCCACCAAGAACGATCCCCGGGTCACGCCGCTCGGCAGGTTCATGCGCACCACTCGCCTAGACGAGATTCCGCAACTCTGGAATGTTCTCCGCGGTGAAATGGGATTTGTCGGCCCCCGCCCCGAGCGCCCTGAGTTCGTGGAGTGGCTCAACAGAGAAATTCCGTTCTACGAACTTCGGCACATGGTCCGCCCGGGAATTACAGGCTGGGCGCAGGTTCGATACAAATATGGCGCGAGCCTGGAGGAGACAAAGCGAAAGCTCGAATACGATCTCTACTACGTCAAGCACCTGTCGCTCGGCCTTGATCTGCTCATCATGTTTGAGACGATCAAGACCATCGTGCTGGGAAGAGGCGCCCAGTGAGATTAGTCTTCTGGTTGTCACTCGCCGGCATTCTCTACACGTATTTGGGATATCCCCTGGCGATGGGTCTACTAGCTCACCTCCGGCCACGCCGACGGCAAGCTGCTCCAATCACTCCAAGCGTAAGCATCGTGCTCGCGGTGCACAACGGCATCTCGCTGCTGTCGCACAAACTTCAACATCTCATCGACCTCGATTACCCCAACATCAAGGAGATCATTGTCGTCTCCGATGGCTCAACCGACGGCACAGCGGAATTCCTCGCCAGCCAGCAGCACCCGCGCCTGAAAGCAATCTCCCTGCCTATGCACGTCGGCAAGGCGGCCGCTCTCAACGCGGGAGTCGCCCAGGCCACCGCGGACATCCTCCTCTTCGTCGACATCCGCCCTGAGATCGCCGAAGGGGCAATCGCGCACCTCGTCAGCAGCTTTGCCGATCCGCAAGTTGGCTGCGTGGCCGGCGAGCTCTCCCTGCGACAGGACGCCCATGACGCCGCCTCTGCCGCGGTCAGTTCAATGTACTGGCGCTACGAACAGTGGATTCGCAAATCCGAGGCTCTCTTCGACTCTCCGGTCGGTGTCTACGGTGGCTTCTACGCAATTCGCCGCCAGCTCGCAACTCCGCTTCCAGTCGGCATCATTCTCGACGACATGTTTCAGCCGCTCTCCATCATCCGTCAGGGTTATCGATCCGTCCTCGATCCCCAGGCTCGCGGCTTCGACACATGGCCACAGAAGTTCGAGAACGAATTCCACCGTAAAATCCGCACCCTCGCCGGCAACTTCCAGCTTTTTCAGCTCGCCCCCTGGACCCTCACCCCGCGCAATCGCGTTCTCTTCCAGCTCGTCTCGCACAAGGTTCTGCGGCTCATCGTGCCCTACCTGTTCATTCTCCTCATCATCTCTTCGATGATCCTCGGCCTCCAGTCTCTCTTCTATGCGGTCTTCGCCACGCTGCAAATTGCCATCCTGTGCGCCGCCATCGCCAGCCTGCGCTATCGCATCCCGCTTCTCCATCGCATCGCCGCGCCGGCCAGCGCTTTGCTGGTCCTCAACGCCGCCGCCATCTGCGCGTTCTACAAATTCCTATTCACGCGCGGCCCGCTCTTTGAGATCTGGAATCGAAACCAGCCGGAATCCACGAGCCCGTCCCTCGACACCGCGCACCTCGTCCCGCGCAAGCCACCCGTCACCGCCGCGGTCCCGCTCAGCGCCCCGGCCATTGGCATCACCAAAACCCTATCCACCGATTCGCACCCCTGAAGGGACATTGAACCGTTATGGTCTACACCAAAAAGCTTCTGTCGGTCTTCTCCATCCTCGGCATCGTGGCCATCGCCGCCTTCGCGCTCCACAACCACATTGCCAGGGTCAGGGCCGCGCGGCTAGACCAGGTTCCCGCGCCTGCTCCCTATTTCCCCCCCGGCGCCATCTGGACCCAGGACATCAGCCACGATCCCGTCGACCCGCAGTCCTCCACCATCATCAACTGGCTCGCCGATGCAGGCGGATGGGGCCGCGGAAAAATGCAGGTCGACTGGAGCATCCGTGTCCTCCAGGCCGACGCCCACACGCCCCTCGTTCCTATTCACAATGTTCGTGGGTTCTTCTACTGGAACTCCGACATCGTCCCCTCCGTGCCGCTTCCCGTCGGGGGCGGCATCGAAGGGGTATCCGGCTATCAATGCGATAACAACAACAACGATTGCCACCTGAACGTCGTTGATCGCAGTCACGGCAAGCTCTACGAAGCCTTCGGTGCCACTGTCAACAACGGCGCCCTCGACGCGGCGTTCCTCGCCGTGTGGGACCTCAATCGCATCTATCCGCCCTCCGGCCGCGGCGAAGGATGCACCAGCGCCGATGCCGCCGGATTTCCCATCGCCCCGCTGCTCTTCAACGCCGACGAGCTGGCCAGGGGAAGCATCAACCACGCCATTCGCTTCATTCTTCCTCATGCGCGCATTCGCGCGGGCGTCTATGTCCATCCCGCCACTCATGGAACCAACACGCCAGGCCCTCCCTCCGCGCCACCGTATGGCGTGCATTTTCGCCTCAAGGCCTCGTACGACATGTCTCAGCTCTCGCCATCGGCACGCGTCGTCGCCCGCGCCATGCAGAAATACGGCATGTTCCTCTCCGATGAAGGCAACATCGCCCTAACCGCGCAGAGCGACACCGACACCACCGCCAAGTATGCCGACGTCGGTTTCGATACCCACAGTTTATTTCCGTTGAAAGTAACCGACTTCGAAGTCGTCGATTTAGGAAAGACTTTTCCATCAGGCCAGGGTTGCGTGCTGAACCGGTGATGCGAATGAGTTCTCAAAGCGCTCTCGCGGTCCAGGCCGGACCCAGCGACGCAAAAGGAGGTTTCGTGGGTACCCCGCTGGTGCTGCTGATCGCCTATCATTTTCCGCCCGACAGCGAAATCGGCGGTGCGAGACCGTACCGGTTCTACAAATACTTGAAGAGGCTCGGCTACGAGTGCCACGTCATCACAGCAGCACGCCAGGCCGAGGATGCAGCAGAGGATGTCGAGTACGTCGCGGATCCCCAGGATGGCAAATATCGAAAGGGGCTTGCACGGCAGCTGGAGCGGGCCGGGCGCAAGTTATTGTGGGGCACTACCCTGAAGCCCCGGTGGACGCTGTCGGCTTTGAAGGCCGGAAGATCTTTCTTGAAGCAGAGAGACAACCAGCAAATAGTCATCCTCTCCTCTGCTCCACCGGCGGCTACACATTTGGTCGCCATGGGTCTTGTAGCTTTCACAGATCTGAAATGGATTGCCGATTTTCGCGATCCAGTCACACCGCTCCCTGGAGCCCTAACGTCCCTTCAAGGGAGTATTCTCCGGAGCATCGTGCGACTCGTCATGAAACGAGCCGACTTCGCGCTCGCGAATACAGACGCAATGCAACGCGCTTGGTCTCACCGCTACCTCGGAATCGAGAAGAAATCGCTCACGCTCTGGAACGGATTCGACGCCGAGGATGAAATTGCGACGTATGCACTTCCGCAACGCGACCGAAAAGTCTTGAGCCACGTTGGAGAACTGTACGGGGGCCGGAATATCCGGGCCATCCTCCATGGGGTGGCGCGGCTGCTTGAGGGCAATCGTTTGCAGCAAGGATCGATCCTGGTTCGCCAAATCGGCGTTGCGAATAAGGAAGAGCTGCCGGACTCGGAATTCCTTCAGAAGGCTCAAACCGAGGGTTGGTTTCGCAATAACGAACTCGTTTCGCCAAAGGAAGCACGCTCGCTGGCACTCGAATCCGATGGGCTTTTGCTGATTCAACCCCAAAGCACGGTCCAGGTCCCGGCTAAGCTCTTTGAGTATTTGCGAGTGGGGCGTCCCATATTGGCCTATGTCGTGCGCCACTCCCCTACGATGCGCATTCTCCAACAGGCAGGCGTCCCATTCGAATGTATCTTTCCGGAAGACAGCCCTGAACAAGTAGAACAACGCCTCTTAAGTTTCATCGAAATGTTGGACGGCCAGCCAGTTACCCCAAGCAAATGGTTTGCCGACAACTTCGATGGAGCTCGGCAGGTCAGGGCTCTCGACGCCCTGATTCAGTCGCTGGCGGCTGAGGAATGGCCAGCAGCCTCGGAAAGCGATGATCGGAGGAAGAGGATCCTTGACGGTGCACCTTGGGCTCTACGATTGGGACGGTGGATGTCTCGTTCGGGCATTCGCGGAGGGTACCGTCTGATCTCCCTCGCGAGGCGCGGGGGGCACTTCGATGTCATTGCACGCTATCGCTTGAACGATTTGAACTTCCACACACCCCTTTACCGCGAGGATAGCTGTTGGGACGAACGAGACGTGAAGGGGTACGAAGAGAGGTTGGTGACGGAATTTTGTCGTGCCGCCGGGGGATGGCCAGAATTAACTCTTTTTGACTGTGGAGCGGATATCGGGATATTCTCTGCGCTTTTCGTTGCCCGCAGCTCCAATGTGAGCCATGTGCTGGCATTTGAGCCGAACAGCGAAGTTCAAGATGTGCTCAGAATGAACTTGGCGTCGTTGAACATACCTGCGATCGCAATACCGAAGGCGGTGAGTTCGTTTACGGGCAAAGGTATTCTCGTGCGTCCTCCACACGAAAGCTCTGACCACGCACGTTATTTGGCACCGTGCGACGGTGACGGCGAAATCGACGTCCTATCCATCGATTCGCTTGGGGTATTCGCGCCGAATGTCGCCATCAAAATCGACGTTGAGGGCGGTGAAGCAGAGGTATTGAAAGGAGCGGAGCGAACCATCCGGCAAGCCAGAAACTGCGTCATCTCACTTGAAGCCAATCCCAGGGTAGCCCGACGAATCGGGCACGATCCAAGCGAAAACCTGCGCTTCTTATCGACGATACGGAATTTCAGCTTCCTCATCGCGGAAACCGGAGAGTATGTGAGCCCAGAGCGGAATCTGCTTTCAGCCGATCAAGAGGACATCTGGAATATCGTCGCGTGCACGAGAGAGAATTGAGACCGCAAGGGACGGAGCGACGAGCACCGGACCCGCCGCGCAGCACACCGGCTACGCCAAATTGCAGAGATGCCTGCCGACCTGAGCGATGAGAAAATTCTCATGTCCAAGCTTGAACAGACTGCGGATTTGCTGCAAAACCTAAGGTATTAATCGTCAATCGGGCCCCTCCAAACGGGGGAAATGCGGGGGAAGGATTAGCCGGATGGGACAGAAGAAAACCATTTCTTGCATCCTCGGTGCCGACGCCGATCTCTTCCACATCGCGAATACTGTCACGGGGTTGTGCGAATTGGAGGCGAACGGCCTGATCAAACTCAGGTTGCGGCGTTCTTCCGAAATAGGGGAACACGCGATAGTTCTCGATCTAGGCACTCGCACGGCTGGAATCGATCTCTGGGATCACAGCGACAGAATCCTCCCTGAGCTCCAGGGCTGCGACTTCTATTTCAAGCGTTGCGTTAGAGAGGAAAACCTTAATTCCGAGGACCGGATTCGCCTCTTCGGACTGAACTACGCCTGCCGCTCGTGGAAAGCGACCGTGAGTCTGCTAAGCCTTTTCGGCCCTACGGACGTCGTCCGGCGTCGCGCCGCTTGGAAGAAGTTTCTGCTCGTCCCACTGGTAGGGGAGTTCGAGAGACGGCCAACCGAGCCCGCCTCACCGACAATCCTCTTTCAGGCCCGGCTGTGGGAGCCATACGATTGCCCGGGCGATGAGCAGGTTAACGAGGAAAGGATTGGACTATTGTTGGCGCTCAGAGCCGAATTCAAGGATCGAGTCGTCGGCGGCCTTGTGCCATCGATCCTCGCGCAGAAGCACTATCGCGACCTGTTAACCACCCTACCGCCTCGTCAGGGGAAATATGTTCGCCGTGCACGTGAGCATCTGATCTCCATTGGCTTCAGAGGGCTCTTTGGATCGCTGGGCTTCAAACTGGCAGAATCGCTTGCCGCCTCACAATGTCTCATCTACGAGTCTGCTGCGTCATATTTACCGCCGGACGTCCCGCTTGCGAGATATCGGAATGCCCATGAGTGCATTTCAGCTTGCGACCGCTATCTCTCTCGTCCCGAAGACGCGAAGCAGCTCCGGAGCCTTGCATGGGAGTACTACCAGTCCGCGGTGGAGCCGGGCGCACACATGGAGACGCTGCTCCACTCAATCGCGGACGCTTGAGTCCCCGGGCCGCATGTTTCTGCAAATCGTCAGCTCACCGGAGTGCTCTAAATCATAGTCGAAGCCAGCCAGGGCATTAAAGAATGCTTCTTCGCAATCCGGCCCGTGCAGCTCGATACAGATATTGCGGATCTTTGTCAGCCACGCGCTCGCACCCGTGCCGAACACCTCCAGCTCGGCGCCCTCAATATCG
>JBEKRG010000087.1:0-18949 GCA_049518955.1 Occallatibacter sp. | reverse complement strand
GAAGGCTGCCATGCGCCAGTACCGTTTTCTTGCGGCAGGCGATCAGGACACCAAGCCCGTCGAGGCGGCCATTATTTTTTACGCCGGCTGGCTGGGGCACTATGTCGGCGACGGCTCGCAACCCCTGCACGTTACCGTGCAATACAACGGATGGACGGGCCCCAATCCCAACGGCTATACGACCGGCCACCAGATTCATCACCAGTTCGAAGGGCCATTTGTCGCCGCCAACATTCATGCGCCTGAAGTGCAGGCCAAAATGACGCCGCCTAAGCTCATCGAGGGCGACATGTTCGATTCATACGTTGCCTATCTGCGTCACACGGCCACCTACGTCGAGCAGGTTTACCAGTTTGATAAAGAAGGAGCATTTGTGGGCGCGGGCACGCCCGAGTCGCGGGACTTCACGTCCGCGCGGCTGGCGGCCGGAGCCAGCATGCTCCGCGACATGATCTACACGGCATGGATCGACAGCGCACAGCCGGTACCCGATCCGTACGCGGGGAAGTAATCGTAACGCTGCGTTCATAAGCAACCAGAACCTGACCTTTTACGTCCAACCGGATAGTCATCTTCCCTGGGAGTCCTGCTGCACGTCTATTGCGGGACTGACGCGAAGCAGAGAGCCGTAGGGAGTGAAACGGCCAATCACCCGAACTCCGCTTTTGGGACGATTTTATGTTTTCTGTGCCTAGGTTCTTGTCTTCTTCGGTTCGATCCGTCTTCTTTTTCCATAACCGTCGCACGATAGAGCGTTGCTTTGGGTGTTTCCTGGCAATGCTTGCTGGCGTATTCGTGTTTGTGCCGTGGGCGATGGCGCAGACGGCGGACGCAATCGATGTGACCGGCCCGCGCCAACTGATTACGCTCGCCGTGGACGACGCGCAGCGGACGACACTACGCGGCAACACGCATCCGCTGGTGCGCAGGGCGCTCGACCAGGGAGCCGCGGCTTCAAGCCTGCCCATGCAGCACATGATCCTGGTGTTGAAGCGCAGCAGCGAACAAGAGTCAGCCTTGCGCGCGCTGCTCGACGCGCAGCAAACCAAGGGTTCGTCCGGCTACCATCAATGGCTTGCGCCGCAGGATTTCGGCAAAGAGTTTGGGCCTGCCGACAGCGACATTGCGGCGGTTCAAGCGTGGCTTGAGTCGCACGGATTGAAAGTGGAAAGCGTGAGCAACGGGAGGACGGCGATCGAGTTCTCGGGAACGGCAGGCCAGGTTCAGGACGCGTTTCACACAACCATTCACGGTTACCTGCTAAACGCTGAACAGCACTGGGCCAATGCGAGCGATCCATCGATTCCGTCGGCGCTGGCGCCGGTGGTCAAAGGCGTGCTTTCGCTGCATAATTTTCCACGCCACGCGCAGTTCACCCTCGCAGGAGCGCAGGCTCAAGCTGCGAATTCGGGTTCCGGCTTGCCGCTTTACACCTTCAACAACGGTACTTCGATCTACTACCCAGTTGGCCCGACGGACTGGGCGACGATCTACAACGTTCTGCCGTTATGGAACGCCGGCATCGACGGCACAGGTCAAACCATCGCCATTGTGGGGGAAACAGACATCAATCCGAGCGATATAGCGACCTTCCGCAGTTTGTTCGGACTGCCGGCCAAGGCTCCGAACATCATTGTGAACGGCACAGATCCGGGGATCAGCCCTGGAGACGAGCCGGAAGCCGTGTTGGACGTGAGCTGGTCGGGAGCCGTGGCCAGGAACGCAACGATTGACCTGGTGGCGTCTGCGACCACCAGCACGGCACTGGGCGTCGATCTTTCGGCGCTCTACATTGTGGACAACAACGTGGCGCCGATCATGAGCGAGAGCTACGGCGAGTGCGAAGCGACGCTAGGAGACGCGGGCAACGCCTTCTACAACGCCTTGTGGGAACAGGCAGCGGCGGAGGGAATTACGGTGGTGGAGGCCGCGGGGGACGCGGGCTCCGCTGGTTGCGACGACTTCAACTCTGAATCGGCAGCGAGCGAAGGGCTGGGAGTGAGCGGATTCGCGTCGACGCCGTATAACGTTGCGGTGGGCGGCACGGACTTCGATCAGAGCGCGACGACGGCGCACAACTACTGGAGCTCAACCAACATCGCGACGTCGGAGTCTTCGGCGCTGGGATACATTCCGGAGATCCCCTGGAACCAGTCGTGCGCCGGGCAAGGCTTGAGCGACGGCGTGAGCCAGTGTTCGGAAAATTCGACCGATTTGAACATTGTGGCTGGGAGCGGAGGCCCGAGCAGTTGCGCAACGGGCGGCGACAGCGGCAACTGCGCCGGTTATCCCAAGCCCTCGTGGCAAACCGGAATCGGCGTGCCGCAGGATGGCGTGCGTGACTTGCCGGATCTGTCGCTTTTCGCGAGCGCTGGTTTTAACGGCAGCTTTTACGTCATCTGCGAGCAGGATCTCACGCCGTTTGGGGTGTTTCTCGGCGACGACATCCCATGCAATCTGACCAACGGCTCGTTTGTAGGCGTGGGCGGGACCTCGGCGGCGGCACCGGCGTTTGCGGGAATCCTGGCGCTGATGGAACAGAAGACCGGCTCGCGCGTGGGAAATGCGAATTACGTTCTCTACAATCTGGCTGCGCAGCCCGGTGCGTCTTGCGATTCGTCCACGGCGCCGGCCAATAGTGGCGCGTGCGTTTTTTATGACATCACCAAGGGGAACGATGCCGTTCCGTGCACGGGAATGCTGGATTGCGGTTTTGCTCCGGCCGGCGGATACGGCGGATACGGCATCATGATGGACCCCAGCAATCCGGCGGTTCCGGCGTGGACCACGACGGCGGGGTACGACCTGGCGACAGGGCTGGGCAGCCTGAATGCGGCGAACCTGGTGGCAGCGTGGAATAGCGCGACCTTTTCGCCGAGCACGACGACGCTGGCCAGCCTTACACCCACGAGTCTGGCGCATGGACAGACGGTGAGTGTGAACGTCACGGTGGCCGCGCAAAACGGCACGGGCACGCCGACGGGAGCGGTGTCGCTGATGGCCGAAACGAGCGGCGGTACAACCGGCGTGGTCAACTTTCCGCTGGTGAACGGCGCGGCCAGTGGGACGACCGACCTGCTCCACGGCGGTACATATAACGTTACGGCGCACTATCCGGGCGACGGCACATTTGCGGCCAGCAACTCGGCGCCGGTGCAGGTGACGGTAGGCAAGGAAAGCAGTCAGACGACACTTACGCTGGAAGCGTACAACCTCTCCAGCCGAACCTTCTCGCCGGCGAGCCCGACGGTTCCCTACGGAAGCATTTTTTATATTCGCGGAAGCGTGACGAATGCGGCCGGCACTCCCTGCGCACCCAGCCCGCTTGAGACGCAAATCGCCTGCCCGACAGGAAGCATAAGTTTCACTGTGCCGGGGAACGCCGCGGGTACAGGAAGTTTGCTGCTGAACACGATGGGATACGCCGAAGACCAGACGCTTTACGCGAACATCCGATCTGTCGGCAGCTCTGCCATCCAGACGCAGTACAGCGGCGACGCGAGTTACAACCCCGGAAATCCCGCGACAATGAATCTGGTAGTGACGCCGGCGCCGACGGGGATGGATACCTTTGAGATTCCCGATCTTTCTGAGCAGTTCACTCCAAGCGGGAGCAACTACATCGCCGATTCTGGACAGACATTTCACGTGGAGACCGCGGTAACGGCTGATAGTGTGCTTCCTCCGCCCACGGGCAACATCGTGTTCCTCGAGAACGGCGTAACGATTCAGGAAACGATTGCATACTTTCCATTCAGCGACAGCCCCAACCCATGGACGTATCTCAACGGCCAGTTGCCGGTCACGATCGACACGCCCGGCACTTACACGTTTACGGCCTCCTACCCAGGAGACGGAAACTACGCGGCCGCACAGACTACTTTTTCGATTCCAGTTGTTGTGACCGATCAGACGTTCCAGATCACTGCGCCGGTTGCGAATGTGACCGTGACGGCCGGACAAACCGGGACGACGAATGTGAATCTGACGGCGGTGGACAATTTCGGCGGGGTCGTCAAGGTGACCTGCACATTGCCGGCGGCGATGGCGGAAGCGACGTGCCCGGCCTCGAGCGCGGCTCTGGGTAATAACACGACAGCCACCGCACCGTTGACGATCACAACGACGGCTGCGCATGCGTTGACCTCGAAACTGGAGCGCGGTGCGCCGCCTTACGGCTTTGCCGTGCTGGCCTGCGTCTTTCTGCTTCTGCCGATCAGGTTCAGGCGCAAACTTCCGTTGTTGATGCTGTTTGCGGTTCTCGCCGTGGGGTTCAATGGCTGCGGCGGAGGGAGTCAGACGCAGCAGGACCAGCGAACTCCTAAGGGCGCCTATGCGGTGAACGTGACCGCGACGTCGTTGAACATCACACGGACATCGACGTTCACGGTGACAGTGCAGTAGCGGAAGACAGCTGTGAAGGGGATCGGGCTCTCAGGATCGAAGAGCTGCGTGGAGAACTCGACTCCAGAGTTAGTCGCCGGCTTGTGCGTTTCTCAGGAAGGGAATGCGGCGCAGCATGAGGTTGAGCGCCAGCGTCATCAGCAGGACCGCGGGAACAGCGGCCACCAGCCATGCCAGCAATGCCTGGCCGGCCATTCCACTCATTTGTGTGGCAAAGTTGAGAATCGAAAAGTGCTCCAGGGTGCGAGGGATCGCAAACCGCGTGGATTCGGCGGAGGGGAGCCATGAAGTGATTCGGCCTCCGAGCCTCACAAAAGGAACGATCAGGGCCAGCTGCAAGGGCATGGCTGCGTAGTTTGCGGCTTGAATCGCTGGGAGGTTCAATCGCAGAGCCAAGGCCAACCCAACGCAGAGGACGGTTGGAATTCCGATGACTGGAATGCAGCCGACGGCGAATCCAAGGGAGAGGGTCACAGCCAACCGCCGGGGAGAGATTCCCTGGCTGAGCCAGAGAACCGCGCTGCGTTTTGCCGCGACCGGAATCAAGCGCATCGTTCTCTCCATCTCGAACTTCTCCCCCTCTAACTTATGGACACTGAAAACACCGTTTTGTTTTCCTCAGATGAAACTTTGAAGAAAGGAACCAAAGTCGTCATTAGATTGGACGCGGCCGTTCGTGAATGGATGCCTCAATCAATCGTGCCACAAAGGTGCCATCGCCCGCGCCGCACGTGCTGTGAGCGAGGGAGGAGATTCAGCGGCCCATCCAATCTTCGAAACACGATCCTCCCTGCGATACACTTGGACGCGATGAGGGTGTTTGGCATCGATTGCGGAACCGAGGTGACCGGGTTCGGCGTCGTCGACTCCGGCGAAGGCCCGCGGGACGAGGCGCTGCAATTCCGGGCCATGGGCGCGATCCGCCTCGCAAAGACGCAAACCCTGCCGGAGCGCCTGGACCGGGTCTTCAGGGAGTTGACCGCTGAGCTGGAGCGGTGGCATCCCGATGCCGTGGCAATCGAGGAGGTTTTCTATTCGGTGAACGCCAAATCGGCGCTGAAGTTAGGACAAGTCCGCGGAGTGGCGCTCCTTGCAGCGGCGCGGCAGCGAATTCCACTGGCGGAGTATGCGCCACTGAAGATCAAGTCCAGCGTTGTGGGCTACGGCCTGGCGAAAAAAGAGCAGGTGCAGTTTATGGTGGCGCGGCTGCTGAACTTGGCCGAGCTGCCTGAGCCATCGGACGCGGCGGACGCTCTGGCCATCGCCATCTGTCATATTCACACCGCGCAGACGCGGGCGCTTCAGGGGGCCCGGCGATGAAGGGGCATTGGCTGGTGGCGGCCGCCCTGGCGCTGGCCTCGCGGGTCGATGCGGCTCCGGCGGCCGTTGCTGCGATTGCGCCCGATTCCGTTGTCCAGGAGGACTTCTCCGACCCTGAATTGTCGCCTCCGCAATGGTCGCTGATCTTGCATCCTGATGGCAGCGGTCATTTTCGCTCCCACATGGAGCCCAAAGCTGGCACGACGGTCATTGAAGCCCCCAATGTCGATCGCGATATCGAGGTGAGCAAGGAGTTCGCCAGGCGCGCATTTGACACCGCGAAAAGCCACAAATGGTTCAATGCGCAATGCGAAAGCCATTTAAAAGTCGCCTTCCAGGGATGGAAGACGCTCACCTACACCGGATCTGTAGGGCACGGATCATGCACCTTCAACTATTCCCGCGACAAGGAGATCCAATCGCTTGGCGAGGCCATGCAGGCAGTGGCTCAAACCATCCTGGAAGGCGCGCGACTCGAAGTGCTGTTGCAGCACGACCGTCTGGGATTGGACCAGGAGATGGAGTTCCTCACCGAAGAGTTTCAGGACGGCAGGGCACAAGAGGTTGACGCCATTCGCGATATTCTTGAGCGGCTGGCAGCAGACGATGAAGTGCTGGATCGGGTGAGAAAGCGGGCGCAGAATCTGCTGGCTCGCGGTCCAACATAATTCTCCCAGTTGCGGAGACTTTTTAGGTTCGGTTTGTGTCCAATCAATGCAGGGCTCCCAATGTACGGGGTGAGTTGCCACAAGGCGATGGGAAAGCTGGGGCGCCATGAATCTCGAGGGAAATCGCAATTTATTGGCAGGGCTGGCAGCATTGGCCCTGGCGGTCGTGTGTTTTGAGCCGGCGCTGCGAGCTCAGGACCAGTCACAGCAGGGGCCAGGTCAACCGGCGCGCGCGGTGCGACTGAGTTACGTGGATGGCCAGGTGACGCTGTCGCAGGGCGGACAAGTGTTGGCCCAGCAGGCCGTGGCCAATGCGCCGCTGCTGGAAGGCATGCAACTGACGACCGCCGATAGTGGAAAGGCCGAGATTCAGTTTGAAGACGGAAGCGTGGCGCGGCTCTCGCCGGACAGTTCGCTGACGTTGCAGGTGCTTCAAGGTGCGGGAACGACAGGGAATGCTGTGCTCGTCCTCAACAGTGGCCTGGCTTATTTCGAGTTTCAGGGTGGAGGGCAGGCGGGCCGGATGAGCGTCAAATTCGGTGACGCTCAAGTGACGACGAGCGGCTTTACCGTGCTCCGCGTTGGGATGGACAGCCCTCCCGGCCAAGTCGCGATTTTCTCAGGGAACGCGCATCTCGAATCCGCAGGCGGGAACGTCGCCACCGATCTGCATGGCGGCGAAAGCATCGCATTGAACGGCGACAGCCCAACCGAATATCAGCTTGCAGAATCGATCGAGCCGGATTCGTGGGACGAGTGGAACTCCGACCGCGATCAGGCGCTGACGGCGGAGGCGGCCTCGCAGACCGGGGCTACGGAAAATCTGGGCGAACCGCAGAACCCAGCGTGGAATGACCTGGACTCCAGCGGCAATTGGTACGATGTGCCCGGCCAAGGGTATATCTGGTCGCCCTACGAGGCAGCAAGCGCGGCCTTCGATCCCTACGGCTACGGGAACTGGATGTGGACTCCGGGATATGGCTACCTCTGGGTCTCCGGGTACCCGTGGGGCTATATGCCGTTCCAGTGCGGAGCGTGGAACTACTTCGATGGTTTCGGGTGGGGCTGGGCGCCGGGGCCCGGTGGATGCTCGCCCTGGTGGGGAGTGGGCTTTTACGGCGGCCCGAATTTTGGCATTTTACCTCCGGGATACAGGCCGATCCCGCGCCCGATCTTGCCGCGGCGGCCCGTCATCGGCAGGCCGGTTCCATTGCTTGCCGTGAACCGCAGCCCGGTGGTTGGTGGTCGCGCGCTTCCGGCGCGAAACAGAAATACGCCGGTCACGATCGGAGGGAGTACGGTCGTTGCGCTTCGACCCATGCCATCGCGACCGGTCGTCGAGCATGCGCCGTCGATGGCGGGCGGGCATGAGCCGCAGCCGGGAAATGAGGCTCCGCAGCAGCCAGGAAGGCCGGGGAATACAAACCGGCCTGGTTACAACTTCAATCGTCCCGTGCCGCAGGAGCCCATGGAGGGAAACCGGCCCGAGCCGTCGCGTCCCGCCTTCCAAAGCCAGCCTGAGCCGAGCCATGATGCGGCTCCGTCACGGCCGAATTTCTCAAGCGGCGGGTCAGGGAATCATCCATCTGGCAGTTCGTCCGGTGGAGGCTCGCCGCACCCCAGCGGAGGCTCTTCCGGCGGTGGTGGTGGAGCGTCACATGGCAGCGGAGGTGGGGGCGGCGGTGGCGGTGGTGGCTCCCACAGTGGTGGAGGTGGAGGTGGCGGAGGTGGAGGCTCACACGGGGGCGGGGGTGGTGGCGGTGGCGGCGGTGGCAGCCATAAGTGATTGAGATTTACCCGCAACCCAACTTGAATTGCTTGACGCTCCGCCTACGCGCGGAGCGTTTTGCATTCAGGCGACTCTGCCGGCGAGGTGACGACCCTGCTTACCTTCGTGCTCGAGGGCAGCGAATCCGGACTTGAGGATTGGTAGTCTAAGAGTTGTGAGCCCCGAGCAAGACACGTGTTGGCGGGTTGCGGCAATTGGATTTCTCAATCCTGCGCCGCTGATGTGGGATTTTGAGCATCCGCCGCTCGACGACGCGCTCAAAAGGCGCTACCGTATCGATCGCATGACTCCGTCGGAGTGCGCGGCGCGCCTGGCTGACGGACGGGCCGACATCGGGCTGATTCCCATTGCATCGCTCGCGACCACGCCGGGGTTGCAGATTCTTCCCGGCTGCACGATCGCCTCGAAGGGTCGCGTGCGCTCGCTGATTCTGGTGCATCGCGCCAGCCGGCCGTTGCGGAAGCTGCGCTCGGTTGCGGCTGATGCCGCCAGCCGGACGACACTTGCCTATGCGCGCATCATGTTCCACAAGTGGGGCAATGCGGAAGTTCCGTTTGTGCCGATGGGGGCCGACCTGGATGCGATGCTGGAGCGCGCCGATGCGGCCGTCCTCATCGGCGATCCGGCGCTGCTGGCGCTGGAAGAGCGGTACAACCGTCTCGAACGTACCGGCGAAGAGCTTGTGTATCGCGATTTGGCCGAGGAATGGCGCGCGCTGACCGGACTTGTGTTCGTTTCGGCCGTCTGGGCGATTGCATCGAGCAGCCTTTTGGAAGAGAGCATCGCCGCGGACTTTATCCGTTCGCGCGATCATGGGCTGGCGAATATCGACGCGCTGGTGGCCGAATGGTCGCAGCGGTTTGCCATTCCCGAGGCAACCATCCGGACGTATCTCACTGCCAACATTCACTACGTGCTTGACGAGGAATGCGTGGACGGAATGCGTGGATTCTTCCGCATGGCCGCCGAATACGGAGTGCTGCCGCCGTATACCGTCACTGTGCCCGAGCTCGCGACGCGATAGCAATCCTTGTCGTGCGGTTTCGCGTATATACTCAGTCTCTGCATTTGCATCGCTACCTCAATTGGGAGTTTGTAAAATGAGCGTCACCTCAAGGCGATTCAGTTCCGTGTTTCTGTTTGCTTTCGCTGCCTACGGCTTTGCCCAGAACGCGCCTCTCGCGCCGCCTGTCGCGCCGGTGAAACCGGTAACCGACACATATTTCGGCACGACAGTGGTTGATCCCTACCGGTGGATGGAGACCAGCACCGATGAACTGATGGCTTATATGAAGGCCGAGAATGCGGTGACGGTGCAGGCATTGGAGCCGTTCGCCACTCAGGATGCGCAGATTCTCGCGGAGCTAACCAAACTTTCCGATACGGTCGATATCGTCAGCAACCCGGATCGCGAGCTCGACCAGTTTTTCTATTTAGAGCTGCCTTCGGGCAAGAGCGATTACCTTCTGATGACTCGCGCGGCAGCCGGAGGAGCGTCGCGCCTGTTGCTCGATCCCGCGACGCTTGCCGAGGGCGGCAAGCATGCCGCGATCGATTACTATGTTCCATCGCCCAACGGGCAATATGTCGCGGTGGGCGTGTCGCTGGGCGGTTCGGAAAATTCAGTGTTACATGTTGTGGAAACCGCGACAGGCAAATTGCTCAGCGAATCGATTTCGCGCGCCCAGGAAGCAGATCCGTCTTGGACCGATGACAGCAAGGGCTTCTATTTCACGCGGCTGCAGGCGATGGCGCCCGGCGCGGCGGCCTCAACGAAATACGACAACGAGCGTGTCTTCTACCACCGTTTGGGCGATGCTGAAGAGAACGATCGGCCGGTATTCGGCCCGGATATAACGACCGATCCAGCTCTGCCGAAGAACGGAAATGTCTTCGTCTCCGTTGTGCCTGGCACGGGAATGATTGTCGCTGGCCAGACTTCGGGAGTGGTGGAAACGCCCGCGCTCTGGGTTCGCCGCACCGAGTCCAGCCCGTGGATTCAAGTGGTGAAGCACGAAGACGGCATGATGGACATCTCGCTGCATGGAAGCCGAGCTTATCTCCGGACCAAGGGCGGAGCGAACGGAGCCGTCAGCAATGGACGCGTGGTCAGCTTCGATCTTGCCAGCGAGACGTTCGAGGCGGCACGTGTAGTGCTGCCCGAGAGTAGCCTGATTCTTTCGGCACGAACCGGCGAAGGAGTGGCTTGCGCGAGCGACGCGCTCTACGTTCAGGGGTTCCGCGATGGACTTGGGGTAGTGACGCGAATTCCTTACGCTGCGCGGTCGAAAGGAACGGAGCTGAAGCTTCCGATGAGCGGGACCGTCGGAGGCATCGGCGCGGATTATCGCCGGCCGGGTATTACGCTTTCCATGGTGGGCTGGACTACTCCGCGCCTGATCTACGCGTATGCGCCGGCCCGCCACAACTTTGCAAACACTGACCTGCAGCCTTTGAATCCGATCGACATGTCGGCGATCGACTCGGTTGAGGTGCAGGCAAAGAGCACCGACGGCACGATGGTCCCGCTTTCGATCCTCTACAAGAAAGGCATGGCCCTCGACGGCTCACACCCGGCGCTGCTTGAGGCTTATGGCGCGTACGGCTACTCCATTTCTCCGTTCTATGCTTCTTCATTGTTGCCGTGGCTCGAACGGGGAGGGGTGTTCGCCTTCGCTCATGTGCGCGGTGGCGGCGAAAGAGGCGAAGCGTGGCACCTGGCGGGGATGAAGACCACCAAGCAACACACGATCGACGATTTTGTAGCTGGCGCGCGTTATCTGATCGACAAGAAATACACGTCGCCCGAGCATCTGGCGATCGAGGGGACAAGCGCAGGAGGAATCGCAGTCGGCGGCTTCCTTACGCAGCATCCTGAATTGGTGGCAGCCGTTCTTTATCGCGTGGGGATTACGGATATTCTGCGCAGCGAGCAGCGAGCAAGTGGCGCCGAGAACGCTTTTGAATATGGTTCGGTGAAAATCGAGCCGGAGTTTCGCGCCATGTATGCGATCAGCCCCTACGCCCACGTGCAAGACGGCTTCAAGTACCCGGCGGTGATGCTTGAAACAGGCGCGAACGATCCGCGCGTGACGAGCTGGATGCTGACCAAGATGACCGCGCGACTGCGAGCGGCCAACACTTCTTCAAATCCGATCCTGCTGCGCGTGGACTTCGACGCCGGACACGGCATTGGCTCCAACCGCATCCAGGCTTTGAAACTTGCGGCCGACGAATACACATTCCTCGGCTGGCGATTGGGCATGGATGGGTTTGCAGCGGCCGGAGCGACAACACCGACGGTGGACAAGTAAATTTACATTCCGGCCTACTGAGAAATATTCAAGCCGTAGATTTCGTGCAGTTCTCGCATGAAGTCGCGAACAAGTGAGAGGTGGACCTGGCCGGAGAATCCGGGCGCTCCCGAACCTTCCGGCCAAGCGGCATGAGCTGCCTTCATCGCGCTATCGCGATAGATCTTCCAAGTCTTCTCAGAGTCCTGCAGCGTTGCAAGTTGGTCCTGATCGTGGCACAGCATCTGCAAGTTGTTATAGAAGATTGCAAAATCCTTGTCCGCGTTATCCCCGGCCTGGCCGATACAGATGTTGTACTGTTGTTGTCCCCGATCAGCTTCTGTTTGGCAATCCTTGTCGTATAGTGCCATCTGTCGCGCGTAGGCAGCCTTAAGAGGCCCCTTGTACGTTTCTCGAAGATGCACAGCCTGGTTGAGCGGCAAGTCGATCACCGCTTGCAACTGTGACCGGGGGATGTTCTTGGGAACTGTCTGGCAATGGGAGTTCGGAAGGAAAGCAAAGACCAAAAGGAAGGCGGCTTCGCATTTCATGGATCGAGTATATGTTTGGCGGCCGGATGGTTCAATAACGTGGACCAGAGGCCCCCACCGTAGGCGGCAATGGTCAACCTTCCACGGTCACGAGCAGAAAATCGAGCAGTGTCTTTTCCGCCCAGAAGCCTTCGTCGCCGTGATCAGGAGATAGAAACGCGCAGTGGCCACCGTGCGGCGTCTCGACGAGCCGGACGCGGGGGTTGGCCAGGATTCTGGCTCGGGTCCCCGGAGTCATGCGGATGAAAGGATCGTCGAGAGCGTGCAGGATGAGGGCGGGCACGGTAATGTCCTGCACCCAGTTGGAACTGGCAACACTGCAGTAATAATCCTCCGCGCTGGCGAAGCCGCTGTATCGCGCGACGATCTGCTCGTCGAATTGCCGCAGGGTGCGAATCTTGTTGAGGCCTTCCACGGAGTAGAGACCCGGATAGAGTTCGGCCTGATGGCGAATGTGCTTGATCAGGTCGCCGAGAAACCGGCTTTGGTAAAGAAGGTTCTGTGGTTCGTGCAACGCGGCGGATGAGGCAACCAGATCCATGATAGGCGAGACGCCAACGACGGCCTTTAGATAAGGCGGCGTGGCGCTGCCCAACTCTCCAGCCAGCTTGAGAACCAGGTTGCCTCCCATGGAATAGCCGACCAGCGCAAAGCTGTTAATAAGGTGCGTGCGGGCCATTTCGGACATCACAATGGCCACGTCTTGGGAGCGGCCGGCGTGATAGATGGTGGGAGAACAATCTTTGCCAGCACCACAGCTCCGCATATTCATGCGGACGACGTTGCAGCCGGCTTTCCAGGCGCGGGACGAGTTGCCTAATACATATGGAGAAGAGGATGACCCCTCGAGCCCGTGAACGATGACCATAGTCAGCCGATCACTTCGAACCTCGGCAGGTTGCCAATGGCAGTGGCACAGCACGAAGCTCGCTGGGCAGGCGGAGGTAGCCGCTTCAACCTCGATGAGGTCGGTCTCCGGTTCGGGCAAGGAGTATGTGCGCGGCAGAAGACTGCCGACAATAGTCTGCAGATGGCCATTGGCGAGGAAACGCCGCGGAACAAAGGGGCGCATCCACGGCGAGCCTTCGGTGGAGTGCAACCGATCGTCCCCTTTGGTGCTCATGGGGTCCCTGATTCTCAATCGCTAATGCAGAGGATACGCTTCTCGGAAATGGACTGTTGCGGGGTCGAGAGAGCCATCTAGCCGAAATGCGTGGCTCACACAAGCACCCACTATGTGGTCTGCGCATGGAAGGCGATGAAAAAGGTTATGGGCGCAGTGCGCGGGTGCTACGGCGTCAGGCGTTTTGCCAGTGTTCCGGGGAGAGTGTAACGGTGGCGCAGCCCATGCTGTAGTTGAACCAGGCGTGCTCGGTGTTGGGCGTGGCGAAGAAGCCTTCGAGGTTCAAGGTGGAACAAACGCTCGCGATGAGTGAGCGCGGACCGTAGAAAAGAGTGAAGAAGCTGTCCCAATCGACGGTGAAGAGAAAGGAATGGTCGGGAGCAAGAAGGGTTCCGCGAAAGGGAAAGGGGATGGAACCGTTGCGGAGGCCGGTGGTGGGAAGCGTGACGACGGGGTCTGAGTGCGGGAACTCGGGAGCGTAGATCAGCTCAGGCACGCGAGCGAGCGCAAAGGCGCGGAGAAAGTCCGCGCGAAGCAATGGCTCAAAGCGGCCTTCAACCGGGATCCAGATGGGCTGCGACTGGAGGAGGCTTTGAAGGGCGCCGGAAGCTGAGGGGTCGGCCAGATGGCCAGGCAGCGAGCCGATGGAGGTGAGCAGGGCCTGATTGACGCGCGCGCAGGAGGCGAGCCCGGTGTGCAATGCGATTTCAGACCAAGTTTGTTTTGTTCCCTGGGCGAGGATATCGGCGTCGGAAGGGTATTGGCGAGTCGTACTCCATGCCAACGGATCGGGGACGTGGATAAAGGGATGCAGAAGGATCAGGGCTGCTTCGAAACGGCCGTCATAGGCCTCGAGGAGTGGGGCGCTGTAGGAAGGATATGTGAATTGTTCGGAGTGCACATGGGAGGAATAGCAAGGAGATGCGGAGTGGAGCGGTGAGGGCCATCACGGATAGCAGGGGCTCCGGGACTAGGGACTTAGGGACTAGTGACATAGCGGCGAGTGACCAGGGACCAGGGAGTGGATCAGGGCGTGCAGTTCTCCGAAATTGGCCTCGACTTAGCGCGGAGGCGGCGGATCGCGTTCGGCCTCGAGGGCGGTGTGGGTGCCGGGAAACTTCCAATGGCGCGCCTGGATGATGAACCAGACCATGAGGCCCAGAGCCACGACCCAGCCAGCGCCATAGACCGGCCAGAAGAAGGGGCTGCCCTTGTTCATCAGCACCAAGGGCGCCGAAACGATGGCGAATATAGTCGCGATGAACCCGAGTGCGAGGAAGAATTTCGACCAGCTCCAGGTCCCAGCGCGCTGCGCCTTGCGAAAGCCGGCAAAGGCCATGACGAGGACCAGCACGACGAATCCGAGCCAATACATTTGCGGATGGCCTCAAGCCAGATGTTACTGCCCGGGCTGGTTGCTTGGTGCAATTCCTTGCGCGGCGCGTGCGGCGGCGCGGTGCTTTATCCACCATTTGACTTCCCACACGAACAGCGCGATGAACAGGATTCCGTCGAACACGCAGGTTACGATGAGCACCCATTTGTACTGCGGATGGTTCTGGTAGAGAACGGCAGCGGGCACTGCGGTGGCGTAGAGGAAAATCACGGATCCGATGGCGACAACATAATCGCCGGCGGACAGTTTGATCCCCTGGCGCTGGTAATGACGAATGGTGAACAAGTCCCAGCAAACCTTGAATAGCTCGCCCATCTAGCAGCCCCCTGAGCGCGTAGCGCTTCTCTATTTAAGTTGCGCAGCATCGATTGCAGGGATTGTATCGTGCAGGCTGCGGGCGGGGACAGAAGAAACGATGGCTGGTGCCGGGAATGGTCAGGAAGAAGCCCGTCCAGGGGGCGGCCGTTGGGGATGTGGAAATAACCACCGGGTGCTTGCCTTGAAACGGCAAACATGACAACCTTGAGAGAAGTGCGCAAGTTTTTGAGAAGAAGGAGTTCCTAAATCTCCATGCCTATTCAAGCGACAGAGAAGATCTGGCACAACGGGAACCTGATTGCCTGGGATCAAGCCAAAATCCACGTGATGAGCCACGTGATTCACTACGGCTCCAGCGTGTTCGAGGGAGTGCGGTGCTACGGACAACCGCAGGGGTCGGCGGTTTTCAGGCTGCCGGAGCACATGCAGCGGCTACTGGACTCGGCCAAGATTTATCGCATGGAAGTTCCATTCACGCTGGAAGAGCTTTGCGCCGGCGTGGTGGAGACGATTGAGGCCAACGGGGTCGCACCGTGCTATATCCGGCCGATCGTGCTGCGCGGATATGGTGAGATTGGCGTGAACCCGAAGGGGTCGCCGGTGGATGTGTACATCGCGAATTTTCCGTGGGGCAAATATCTTGCCGGACACGGTGGCGCCGATGTGTGCATCTCGAGCTGGAACCGGCTTGCGCCGAACACGATGCCTGCACTGGCCAAAGCTGGCGCGAATTACATGAACTCGCAGCTCATCAAGATGGAAGCGGAGGCCAACGGCTACCAGGAAGGCATCGCGCTGGACGTGAATGGGTTGGTGAGCGAGGGATCGGGCGAGAACATCTTCATCGTGCGCAACGGCGTGCTGTTTACGCCGCCGCTGGGGAGTTCGGCGCTGTCGGGAATCACGCGCGACAGCGTGCTGACGATTGCGCGGCACCTGGGATTCACTGTCAAAGAGCAGGCGATTCCGCGCGAGCTCCTGTACATTTCGGACGAGGTGTTCTTTACGGGAACTGCCGCCGAGGTGCAGCCGATCCGGTCGATCGACCGCATCGTGATCGGCGAGGGCAAGCCTGGCGAGATCACGAAGAAGATCGCGGACGAGTTCTTTGGCATCGCCAACGGGTTGAAGCCGGACCGGTTTGGCTGGCTGACGCCGGTGAAAGTGGACGCGAGTGAGACGGTCACTGCGTAAGAAACCGCAATTGGCCTGTAGCTTTTAGCTAAGGGCAAAGACGAAAAGCCCGTCGGCATGCGCCGAGGGGCTTTCTGTTTGCGCGGGTGGCAGCCCGCGCGCGGCGACTTGGCCTGTACTCCAAGTATGATGAATCGGAGAGCTGCGTCGACGACGCGCCAGACGCGAAGCCCTCTCGACGCGCTTGAAAGGAAGGTTGCCGAGCCGTGAATCCAGACATGAGAGTCTCGTTCGCTGGACTGGAGCTGGTGAATCCGGTGATCGCTGCCAGCGGCACCTTTGGATACGGCATCGAGTTTGAAGAGATTGTCTCGCTGGACCGGCTGGGCGCGATCGTGACGAAAGGGATCTCGCTCGAGCCGATGGCAGGGCATGCGCCGCCCCGAATCGTGCAAACGGCTGCTGGCATGCTCAACGCAATCGGGCTGCAGAATGTGGGCGTGAAAGATTTTATTGAGCGTAAGCTACCGCCGATGAGCCGGCACCCAAGCTGCAAAGTGATTGTGAATGTGTTCGGGCACACGGTAAACGAGTACATCGGCGTGATCGACCGGCTCAACGATGCGGAGGGAATTTCGGCGTACGAATTGAACGCGTCGTGCCCCAACGTACACGAGGGAGGAATGACCTTCGGCGCCGATCCGTACGCTCTGGAAGAGCTGGTGGAGCGGACGAAGAAAGTCGCAATACAACCGCTGATCGTGAAGCTCTCGCCGAATGTGACTTCGATCGGACAAATGGCGCGCGTGTGCGCGGAAGCGGGCGCGGATGCGTTGAGCCTGGTGAATACGTTTCTGGCCATGTCGATCGATGCCGAAGAGCGGCGGCCACGGCTGAGCAATTCGACGGGTGGGCTGTCAGGACCGGCGATCAAGCCGATCGCACTGCGCATGGTGTACGAGGTGGCGCGGTCGGTGGAGATTCCGATTCTGGGGATGGGCGGCATTGTGACACCCGAGGACGCAGTCGAGTTCATGCTGGCCGGTGCGACGGCAGTGCAGGTCGGCACGGCAAGCTATGCCGATCCGCGCGCTACCGAGCGGCTGGCGAAGGGAATGGAAGCGTGGTGCAAGAGCCACGATGTGGCGAAGGTGGCGAGCCTTACTGGGGCGCTGAAGACAGGCGTCGGGGACTAAGAAGATTCATGGTCTCTGCCTGTTAGAAAGTGAACGTCGACTGGAACCCGATGGTACGCGTTCCCGGTAGGCTGTTGGCGAACTGGCCACCGGCCAGGGTTTGCGCTTTGTTAAAGAGCGGCGAAAGCAGAACGCCATTTGGTGTGCCGAGATTCACAATGTTAAAGAGGTCATTGGCGTAGGCGACGAGAGTGAGATTGTACCGGCGGGGAACGGTGGCATCGAGTTTGATCGCCGGCCCACCACTGCCGAGACCGCGATTGCTGACGTTGCCACCGCCGGGCGTGAAGGTCTGGCCTTCGCCCGCAGTTTTGATTTTCGGCCCAATGCCCAGAACCTTACTGATCCTGATGTGAACAACCGCATTTGCGGGTCCCAATCCAACGCCATAGGGAACGATCGGCTCATCTTTGCCGACAGGATCGGTGTCGAGGCAGCCGTACTGCGTAGTAATCACGCCGGCATCGCCGCACGTTCCGTAGGTAGGGCGCGCATTGAATTGATTGTTGCCGGTGACGTCGTCGCCAATGGTGATGTTGTAAGGCGTGCCGGACTGTGCGGCGGTGTAGGCGCCGAGGACGAAGCCGTAGGGTGCGGTGAAACTGAAGATGGCGAGGAAGTGTTGACGAATGCCGAACTGGGCGCGGCCGTAATCGAAGCCGGGATCCTGCGCGATAGAAGGGAATGAATTGATGCCCTGCGTGTCACTCTTGGCCTGATTGAGCACGTAGTTGCCGCTGAGAGTGAATTTTTTCAATTGCAGAGCCGAAGAGATGATGAGCTGATTCTGGCGATAGAAGCCCTCCGATTGGAATTGGTAGTTGTAGACGCTCGGAGTGGGGCCGGTAATGGTGTAGTCGGCGATGTCGAAGGCTGGGGCAGTGACGTTGTTGCTCATGTATTGATGCACGCCCTGCGTGTAGAGATAGGTGACGTTGCCAGTGATGTGCTTGGCGATCTGGTGATCGACTCCGATGCCGCCTTGCATGTCGAGCGCGGCGTGGAAGCGGGGATCGATGGAGTGATACGTGGGGATGGACGATGCCATGGAGGCGAGCGCGGTTGCGGGGATTGGCTGAGGGTTGGCGCTATTGAATTGGTATGCCGGAAAGACAGAGTTGGGATTGGTAACTGTATAGCTCTGTTGGTTGATTCGATTGTCGTGAATGGCGGTAATGATGTAAGGCTCGGAGCCGGAAGTAAAGGCGGTGTTCATGATGAAGCGGTTGAAGAACCAACCGTAACCGGCGCGAACGACGGTTTTTGGAGGATTCTTGCCGGGATGGCCGGGGGTCCATGCAAAAGCGATGCGCGGCGCCCAGTCATCGCGGTCGTGGATATAGTTCTGGCCTTCATAACGCAGGCCGAGACCGAGAAGCAAGCTATGGTTCACGCGCCAGTCGTCCTGGATAAAGAGCGAGCCGTCAAAGAGTAGCGCACGTGCCAGCGGAGTTTCAATCACGGTGGTGGAATATTGGGCCGGCGTTGAGGCCTGGTAGGAGTCAGCGCACGTGGGCGAGGTGAGAGCGCACGCAAAGAAGTAGCTGCCGTTCGAGCTACCGGTTGAGTAGTCCGCATCGCGCCACGCGCGGGCGCGCGCGCCAAAGCGCAAGGTGTGGATGCCAAAGGTCGCGGTGCCGTAGTTCTGCAGCGTGAACTGGTCCTGGTGGTCGTGGAGCGTGCCTTCGCCATTGCCGCCGGTAGTGAAAGCTCCTTGAACCGAGATGGCCGGCGCCGCAGAACTGGATGTGGCATTG
>JBEKRG010000086.1:0-18968 GCA_049518955.1 Occallatibacter sp. | reverse complement strand
TGAACTTTACAGTATTGATGCTCCAGTCGCGATTGCCGCCTTCTTCGTGCGAGCTTTCGGTGCGAAGTTGGAGCGGCCAGAGCGGCCAGGGCGTTGAGGCGGCGCGCTCGGCGGGCGGACGCGGCATGATTTCAAACTGGTGGACGCTCTTGGCGCCCTGACGATGGCTGGTGCCGAGGCAGTCCGCGCCGGTGTCGCCGCCGCCGATGATGACGACGCGCTTGCCGCTGGCGAGAATGGCGGCCGCAGCTCCCATCGATGCGAGGAGCTTTTCTTCCGAATCGCCCTCGTTGCGGCGATTTTGCTGCGGCAGGAACTCCATGGCGTAGTGGATGCCTTTGAGCTCACGTCCGGGGACGGGCAAGTCGCGCGGATGCTCGGCGCCGCCGCATAGAAGGATGGCGTCGAATTGTTCGGTAAGAGACTCGACGGGAATGTTGACGCCGACGTGCGCGTTGGTCTGGAAGATGACGCCCTCGGCCTTCATTTGCGCGATGCGGCGATCGACGATGTGCTTCTCAAGCTTGAAGTTGGGAATGCCGTAACGAAGCAGGCCGCCGATGCGGTCATTCTTCTCGTAAACGGTGACGGAGTGGCCGGCGCGGCGAAGCTGCTGGGCGGCGGCGAGGCCGGCGGGACCGCTGCCTACGACAGCAACGCGCTTGCCGGTGGCTTGCTCGGGCGGCTCGGGATGGATCCAGCCCTCGTCGAAGCCGCGCTCGACGATGGAGCGTTCGATCAATTTGATGGAAACCGGCGGCTGATTGATGCCAAGCACGCATGCGGCTTCGCAGGGTGCGGGGCAAATGCGGCCGGTGAATTCAGGAAAATTGTTGGTGGAATGGAGGCGGCGGACGGCAGCCTGCCATCGATTGTTGTAGACGAGATCGTTCCAGTCGGGGATGAGATTGTTGACCGGACAGCCGGTATGGCAGAAGGGCACACCGCAATCCATACAGCGAGCGCCCTGCTCGCGCTGCTTTTCTTCGGGGAACGGCTCGTAGATTTCGAACCAGTCGCGAATGCGCTCGTCGGCCTTGCGGCGCGTGGGCTGCTCGCGATTGATTTCCAAGAAGCCCGTGACCTTACCCATGTTTCGCCTCCGCTGACGCTGCGACCAGCGTGGGTGTGGCGAGCGGGGAAGTGTAGACGGCTTGCGCGCGCTCAACACCGAGAACGCGCTTGTACTCATGCGGGAAGACCTTGATGAAGAGCGGCTTTGCATCGGCCCAGTGCTCAAGGATCCATGCAGCGCGAGGACTCCCGGTCAGGTCGCGATGGCGCGCGAGCAGCGCGCGAATTTGTTCGATGTCTTCGGAGTTGGTCAGCGGCTCGAGATCCACGCTGGCCTGGTTGCAGCGGCGCGTGGCGAAATCGCCCTGATCGTCGTAGACATAGGCGATGCCGCCGCTCATGCCTGCGGCGAAGTTGCGGCCGGTAGAACCGAGAATGATGGCGAGGCCGTTGGTCATGTATTCGCAGCCATGGTCGCCGACGCCCTCGACAACAGCCGTTGCGCCGGAGTTGCGGACGGCGAAGCGCTCGCCAGCGATGCCGTTCAGGAAGACCTCCCCGCTGGTGGCGCCGTAGAGCACGACGTTGCCGACGAGAATGCTCTCCTCGGGCAGGAAGCTGGAGGTCTTGGGTGGATAGGCGATGATGCGGCCACCGGAGAGGCCTTTTCCGAGATAGTCGTTGGAGTCGCCTTCAAGCTCGAGCGTGACACCCTGCGGAACGAACGCGCCAAAGCTCTGGCCTGCCGACCCGCGGAATTTGAAATGGAGGGTACTGTCCGGCAATCCCGCGGATCCGAAGCGGCGCGCGATTGTGCCGCCCAACATGGCGCCGACCGTGCGGTGCACGTTGCGAATGGCGAAGCTGGCAGTGACGGGCGTCTGCGATTCGAGCGCAGGCTTGGCCTTGGCGATGAGGGCGTGATCGAGCGCAGGGCCGAGGCCGTGATCCTGGCAGGTGGTGCGGCGGCGCGCAACGCGCGAGGGAAGCGGCGGTGCGTGGAGGATGGACGAAAGGTCGATGCCCTTCGCTTTCCAGTGAGCGTCGTCGATGTGCGTTTCGATCTTTTCAACGCGGCCGACCATTTCGTCAACGGTGCGGAAGCCGAGCTTGGCCATGTTCTGGCGCATCTGCTCGGCGATGAAGAAGAAGAAGTTGATGACGTGCTCGGGCGTGCCAGTGAAGCGCTCACGAAGGGCTGGATCCTGGGTGGCGATGCCGACTGCGCAAGTATTCAAGTGGCACTTGCGCATCATGATGCAACCCATTGAGATAAGGGGCATTGTGGCAAAGCCGAATTCTTCTGCGCCGAGCAGGGCGGCGATGACCACGTCACGGCCAGTTTGGAGTTTGCCATCAGTTTGCACGCGGATGCGGCTACGCAGATCGTTGAGGAGAAGAACCTGTTGTGTTTCCGCGAGGCCGAGCTCCCATGGCAGGCCGGCATGCTTGATGGAGCTGAGGGGCGAAGCGCCGGTCCCTCCCGTGTCGCCGGAGATGAGCACGACGTCAGCATGCGCCTTCGATACGCCGGCGGCGACGGTGCCGACGCCCACTTCGGAGACGAGCTTGACGGCGATTCGGGCCTCCGGGTTCACGTTCTTGAGGTCGTAGATGAGCTGCGCGAGATCCTCGATCGAATAAATGTCGTGATGCGGCGGAGGCGAGATGAGGCCGACGCCGGGGATGGAGTGGCGGATGCGCGCGATTTCACTATCGACTTTATGGCCGGGGAGCTGGCCGCCCTCGCCGGGTTTTGCGCCCTGCGCCATTTTGATTTGCAGCTCGGTGGCGTTAACCAGGTAGTTGGTGGTGACGCCGAAGCGGCCGCTGGCGACCTGCTTGACGGCCGAGCGGCGCGAATCGCCGTTGGCATCGGGCTTGAAACGGGCTTCGTCCTCGCCGCCTTCGCCGGTGTTCGACATGCCGCCGAGGCGATTCATGGCAATTGCGAGGGTTTCGTGGGCCTCTTTGCTGATCGACCCGAAGCTCATGGCGCCGGTCGTGAAGCGCTTGACGATTTCCTTGGCCGGCTCGACTTCTTCAATCGGAATCGGCTCGTCGAGGTACTTGAGCTTGAGCAGTCCGCGTAGCGTGCAAAGGGTGCGGTTCTGTCCGTCGATGAGGTCAGTGAATTCCTGGAACGTCGCTGGGTTATTGTTGCGGACGGCGTGCTGCACCTTGCTGATGGTCAGCGGATTGAGCAGATGGAATTCGCCGCCTTCACGATATTGATACTGGCCGCCGACGGCAAGATCTGTCTCGGAGTCGGTGAGGGGCTGGAAGGCGTACTCGTGCTTCAACTGCGCTTCGCGAGCCAGCACGCCGAGGCCGACGCCTTCAATGCGCGAGGCGGTGCCGGGGAAATAGTCCTCGATGAGCGAGCGGTTAAGGCCGACAGCCTCGAAGACCTGCGCGCCGCGATAGCTTTGCAGCGTGCTTATGCCCATCTTGGAGAAGGTTTTGAGCAGGCCCTTGTTGATGGCCTTGATGAAATTCTTCTCGGCGTAATCAGCGGAGATCTTGTCGGGCAAGAGGCCGCGGCGCTTGAGATCGTGGATGGTCTCGATGGCGAGATACGGATTGATGGCGCTGGCGCCGTAGCCGATGAGCAGGGCGAAGTGCATGACCTCGCGTGGCTCGCCGCTTTCAATGATGAGTGCGACCTGAGTGCGCTTTTCTTCGCGAACAAGGCGGTTGTGAACGGCGGCCATCGCCAGCAGGCTTGGGACCGGCGCGTAGGTAGGATCAACGCCGCGGTCGGAGAGGATGAGCAGCGAATAGCCGGAGTCGACGGCATGCGAGGCGCGGTTGCTCAGGTCTTCAAGCGCGTGGCGCAGACCCTTTTCGCCATCCTCGGCGCGGAAGAGCGCGGGCAGCGTCGTGGCGAGAAGATCGCCTGAAGAAACGCGGCGCAGCTTTTCAAGATCGCGATTGGTGAGGATGGGATGGGGCAGTTTGAGAGTGTGGCAATTCTCAGGCGCCTCATCCAGAATGTTGCGCTCGGTGCCGATGTAGCTGATGAGCGACATCACCAGCTCTTCGCGAATGGGGTCGATGGGCGGATTGGTGACCTGGGCGAAGAGCTGCTTGAAGTAGTTGAACAGAGGCTGCGGGCGGTCGGAAAGACAGGCCAGCGGCACATCGGTGCCCATGGAACCCACCGGCTCCTGGCCCTCGGCGCCCATCGGCGCAAGAAGGATGCGAAGATCTTCTTCGGTGTAACCGCAGGCACGCTGGCGGCGGAGCAGCGTCTCGGGATTGAAGGCGATGACGCGCGGCGGCTCGGGCAGCGAGTCGATGGTGACTTGCTGCTCCTTGAGCCAATCGCCGTAAGGTTGGCGAGAAGCGAGAGACTTCTTGGTTTCAGCGTCGGAGATGATGCGCTGCTGCACCGTATCGACGAGGAACATGCGGCCGGGCTGCAGGCGACCTTTCTTGAGGATGTCCTCGGGTGGAGCCTCGATGACCCCGGCTTCGGAAGCGAGAACAACGAGGTCGTCCTTGGTTACGATGTAGCGGCCGGGACGCAGGCCATTGCGATCGAGTGTGGCGCCAATGACGCGGCCATCGGTGAATGCGATGGCGGCTGGACCGTCCCACGGCTCCATGAGCGACGCGTGGTACTCGTAAAAGGCGCGCTTGTCCTCATCCATGTCAGGATTGCCGGCCCAGGCTTCGGGAATCAGCATGGCCATGACATGGGGCAGAGACCGGCCGGACTGGAAGAGGAATTCGACTGCGTTGTCGAGGGAGCCGGAATCGCTGCCGCCGGGAACGACGACGGGATAGAGCTCTTTGATTTTGTCGCCGTGTAGCGCGCTTTCGAGAACCGACTGGCGCGCATTCATCCAACTGACGTTGCCGCGGATGGTGTTGATTTCGCCATTATGCGCGACGTAGCGGTAGGGGTGAGCCAGCGGCCAGCTTGGGAATGTATTGGTGGAAAAGCGCTGATGGATGAGCGCGAGCGCGCTGGTGACGAGGGGATTGGCGAGCTCGAAGTAGAACTTCTCAATCTGCGGGGCCAGCATGAGGCCCTTGTAGATGATGGTGCGACACGAGCAAGAGGGAACGTAAAATGTTTCCTTGTCCTCAATCTCGGAGGCGAAGATTTCGTTTTCGGTGCGGCGGCGAATGCGATAGAGAAGGCGCTCGAAGGCATCTTCGTCGAGGCCTTTGGGGCGGCCAATAAAAAGCTGCTCAATGTAGGGCTGAGAGTTGCGGGCTTCGCGGCCGATGGCATCGCCATTGACGGGCGTGTCGCGCCAGCCGAGAACTGTACAACCCTCTTCCTGAGCAATGCGCTCGAAGACGCCTTCGCACTGCAGGCGGTTTTGGCGCTCGACCGGAAGGAAACACATGGCCACGCCGTAAGCGCCGGATTCTGGCAGCTTGATGCCCAGCTCGGCGCATTCCCTTATGAAAAATGCGTGGGGAATCTGGATGAGGATGCCTGCGCCGTCGCCGGTCTCGGGGTCGCAACCAGCCGCTCCGCGATGCGTGAGGTTGATGAGAACCTCAAGCCCTTTGCGGATGATTTCGTGACTCTTCTCGCCCTTGATGTTCGCGACCAGCCCCATGCCGCAGGCATCGTGCTCATCGCGAGGATGATAGAGGCCTTGCGCTTGCGGCGGGCGGAGACGGCGATTCAAAGATCCCATGGCGTCCTTTGCGAGCAGCTTTTTGTGTTGCGACAACCTGAATGCTGTGAAGTACACATCCACTCTGCGATTCTGAGCACGAAAATCGCCTTGCCAGTAGATCGAGAGATTGAGGTGAGCAGAGCCGGCCGCATCCCGGAGCTGCGCTGCTTTTAATATAGCGAAAAACCGCCGTCAATGCAGTAGCTCCTTTCAGAATGGGGGACGGTCAGACAGGAAGGGCTGCGCTATCAAGAGGATTCCGGCCGCCGCGGTCTTTCGACCGACGCTCACGAGACCTCGCATGGGCCGTGTTTTCTATCGTATACTCGGGGTCAATGAAGCGCATGAGCCAGACGATCTTGGTGACCGGCGGCGCGGGGTTCATCGGCTCAAACTTCGTTTTGGGCTGGATGAAAGCCGGCACTCGCTCGAAGGCGAGCCCAGTGGTGAATCTTGACCTGTTGACCTACGCCGGAAATGCCGCGAACCTGGCGCCAATCGAGGGTGATGATCGTTACACCTTTGTGCGCGGCGATATTTGCGACGGGGAACTTGTCGGTTCGCTGCTCAGGAAATACCAGCCGCGGGCCGTCGTTCATTTCGCGGCTGAAAGCCACGTCGACCGGTCGATTGTTTCGCCGGAGGGTTTCATCCGCACCAATGTGATGGGCACGTTTACGCTGCTTGAGCAGGCGCGGGATTATTGGACTGGGCTGGACGAAGCTGATCGCGCGACGTTCCGATTTTTGCATGTGTCGACGGACGAGGTGTACGGGTCACTGCGTCCGCACGATCCGGCATTTAATGAGGATACGGCGTATGCGCCGAACAGTCCCTATGCGGCGTCGAAGGCAGGATCGGACCATTTGGCGCGGGCGTACTTTCACACGTTTAAGCTACCGGTGGTGACCACGAACTGCTCGAATAATTATGGTCCGTACCAGTTTCCGGAAAAACTGATCCCGTTGACGATTCTGAATGCGCTGGAGGGCAAGCCGCTGCCGGTGTATGGTGATGGAAAAAATGTGCGCGACTGGCTGTATGTGGAGGATCACTGCGCGGCGATTCGCGCGGTGCTCGCGAACGGGCGGCCAGGACAGACGTATAACATTGGCGGAAACAGCGAACGGGCGAACATCGACGTGGTGATGGCGATCTGCGACCTAGTCGACGAAATGAGGCCGGAACCAGGTGCCGCACCGAGGCGAAGGCTTATCACATTCGTTCAAGACCGGCCGGGGCACGACCGCCGTTACGCGATCAACGCCAAGAAGATTCAGCGCGAATTGGGATGGAAACCGGCGGAGGGATTTGAACGCGGTCTGGGCAAAACGGTGCGCTGGTATTTGGAAAACGGCGATTGGGTGAAGAGCGTACGGACCGGGGCCTATCGCGAGTGGATTGCGAAAAACTATGGGGAGCGGGCCCAGATTTGAGGCTCGCGATGAGGATCGCACGATGAAGGGGATCATTCTGGCCGGCGGATCAGGAACGCGGTTGTATCCCGTGACCCACGTGGTTTCAAAGCAGCTGCTGCCGGTGTACAACAAGCCGATGATTTATTACCCACTGAGCACACTCATGTTGGCCGGGCTGCGCGAGATTCTGATCATCTCAACGCCGCAGGACACGGGGCGCTTCAAGGATTTGCTGGGAGATGGGAGAAAGTGGGGCCTGGAGATCAGCTACGCCGTGCAGCCCAGCCCCGATGGATTGGCGCAGGCGTTTCTGATCGGCAGGGAATTTATCGCCGGGCAGCCGAGTGCGCTGGTGCTGGGGGACAACATTTTCTACGGGCAGGGCTTCTCTCAGCAATTGCAGTCGGCAGCAAGGATCAAAGAGGGCGCGACGATCTTTGCGTACCCGGTGGAGGATCCAGAGCGGTACGGCGTGGTGGAATTCAACAAGCAGGGGCGGGCGGTGAGTATTGAAGAGAAGCCGGCGCATCCGAAATCGCGGTATGCGGTAACGGGGCTGTACTTTTACGACCGCGACGTGGTGAAGATTACCGAGACGCTGAGACCCTCGGCGCGCGGGGAGCTGGAGATCACGGATCTGAACCGGCGCTACCTGGAGGCAGGGAAGCTGAAGGTGGAGATCATGAGCCGGGGCATGGCGTGGCTCGACACAGGAACGCACGATTCGCTGCTTGAAGCAGCGCTTTTTGTACACACCGTCGAGCGACGGCAGGGTTTGAACATCGCGTGCCCGGAGGAGATCGCGTACCGGCAGGGATTCATCGACGCCGGCCAACTGGAGACGTTGGCGGCGCCGATTGCGAAGAGCGGCTACGGGCAATACTTGCAGGCGCTCTTGCGCGAGCCGTATTTTGCCGCCAGAACCGAGTAACCATGAAGATCGAAGAGACGGTGTTGCCGGGCGTGCTGGTGCTTGCCCCGAAAATCTATCGCGATGATCGTGGCGCGTTCTCTGAGACCTTCAATCTGCGCCGCATGATGGAGGCGGGTCTGCCGACGCAGTGGGTTCAGGACAACTTTTCAGTGTCGCAGAAGAATGTGCTGAGGGGGATTCATTATCAGATCATGCAGCCTCAAGGAAAGCTGGTGCGCGTGACGCACGGAGCGGTGCTCGATGTGGCCGTGGACCTCAGAAGAAGTTCGCCGACACTCGGCAGGCATTTGGCAGTGGAGCTGAGCGGAGAAAATGGCAGGATGTTGTGGATTCCACCGGGATTCGGACACGCATTTCTGGTTCTGAGCGAAATCGCCGGCTTCGCCTACAAGGTAACCGATTATTATTTACCGGCGGGCGAACGGACGATCCTGTGGAACGATCCGGAACTGGGGATCAAGTGGCCGATCGCCGCGGGCGACGCGATCGTGTCGGAAAAAGACGCCAGGGGAAAGCTGCTGCACGACGCGGAAGTATTTGCTTAAACTGAGCCGGGAAGCAAGCCAAAATCAAACTTAAACAGGAGAGAGTGCGTGAGAGAGAACCTGTGTGTGGGTGCGTCTGCCGCGGCGTTGCCGGGCTGGATGGGGAGATTGACGAGACGATCAGGCGATGAGACACCGAAAGAAATGACCGCACCGCATCCCGTCGACGAAGTCTTTGGCAAGGTGCCGGAAGTCGCGATCGGCTTCTGGATTATCAAGATTGCCGCGACCACGCTGGGCGAAACCGGCGGCGACTCGCTCTCCATGTCGCTGAACCTGGGCTACGCAACGAGCACGATTATTTTCTTTGTGCTATTTGCCGTCGCAGTCGGGGCGCAGATTCGGGCGCGGAAGTTTCATGCATTCCTGTACTGGGCGGTGATCGTGGCGACGACGTTGACGGGGACGACGATGGCGGATTTTTCCGATCGATCGCTCGGCATCGGGTATCTCGGCGGGTCGCTCATCCTGTTCACGCTCGTGATCGCCGTGCTGACAACGTGGCGGCTGAAGATGGGGTCGATTTCAGTGGAGTGCATCACCTCGCCGAAGGTAGAAATGTTTTACTGGACAACCATTCTTTTCTCCAACACGCTGGGCACCGCGCTGGGCGATTGGGTGGCGGACTCGGGCCCAGGCTACGAAGGGGGCGCGCTGATCTTTGCTGGATGCATCGCCATCGTCGCGCTGATTTACTTCTTCACCAAAGCGTCGCGCGCGGTGCTCTTCTGGGCGGCTTTTGTGCTAACCCGGCCGCTGGGCGCAACGCTGGGAGACCTGCTGACCAAGCCGGTTGCTGACGGCGGGTTGAATCTTAGCCGGTACACCTCGTCTGCCGCCATTGCCTGCTTTATGGTGATCTGCATCCTGGCCTTCCCGCAGCGGGCGGGGCAGCATCCGGGCGCCAAGCCGTCGAGCTAGAAGGGGCTGGCGCAGCAGGAGAAAGCAAGGGTCGTCCTGGGATATACTTGCATGGTCATAGTGCGGGTATCCGCCATCTTTCAACACGTTCGAGGTTGTTATGTCAGGCCACTCGAAATGGGCCACCATCAAGCACAAAAAGGGCGCGCTGGATGCCAAGCGCGGCAAGATTTTCACCCGCCTCATTAAGGAAATTGCAGTTGCCGCCAAAGGGGGTGGCGATCCGGACGGGAATGCGCGGCTGCGCACGGCGATTCTGGCGGCCAAGGCAGAAAACATGCCGCAGGAAAACATCAAGCGTGCCATTCAGCGCGGGACGGGAGAACTCGAAGGCGTCAGCTACGAGGAGGCCAGTTTTGAGGGATACGGGCCGGGAGGCGTGGCTGTTCTGGTGGATGTGCTGACCGACAACAGGAACCGCGCGGTGAGCGAGATCCGGCACGCGTTCGCCAAGAATGGTGGAAACCTTGGTGAGACTGGCTCCGTAAGGTTCATGTTCGCGAAGAAGGGCCTGATCGCGGTGGAGAAGTCGGCGGCCAGCGAAGAAAAGCTGATGGACATCGTGCTGGAGCACGGCGGCGAAGACCTGAAGGACGAAGGCGACACTTGGGAGATTCTTACCGAGCCGGGATCGCATGAAGCGGTGGCGAGTGCGGTGAAAGCTGCGGGAATTCCAACGGTGATGAGCGAAGTGACCATGGTGGCTTCGATCTACAACAAGCTGGAAGGCACTGCCGCCAGCCAGATGGTGCGCCTGCTGGAAGCGCTCGAAGATCTGGACGACGTGCAGAGTGTCCACTCGAACTTCGACATGGACGCCGAGCAGATGGAGCACACTGCTGGATAAGCGAGATCAGGGCAGGCAGAGAAAAGGCCGCCCGGATGTGGCGGTCTTTTTTTGGGTAGAAGCAGAGACCAGGGACTGGGTGGGGGATAGTTTGAGGCAAATTGATGGATTTGTTTTGCTTTTGTTGCTGGCGGGAGCAATGACGGCTGCGGCGCAGGCGGGTGGCGGGGCGGCAACGACGAACGGGCCTCACCAAGTTATCGTTACGGTTGATAACCTCGACCCCGTGACTGATCCCGTTGCCGAGGTGAGGAACGATCACAGCTGGGAGCTTGGCCCGTTTCTGAACTGGGGTACGGGCGTCGGCGACCGGGCGAACTACAAGTTTTTCTGGGGTGGATTTCAACTGGCGAAGATTCTGACGCCGGTGGTGCACGCGGGAATCTTGAGCGGGCAGTTTGAGCTCGGGGGCGAGATCATGCCGCTGTGGCAGGCGTACACTCCGCCGCCGCATTTGCAGGCATACACCTGCGAAACGCCAACGGGGCAGTTTTACACGTGCAATTTGCCGTTCGGAGGAGGGACATTCTACGGCGTCAGTATCGAGCCGGTGATCTTCCGCTGGAATTTTCTCAGCAAGTCGCGGCGCATCCAGCCGTGGTTTCAGGGCGCGGGCGGGGTGATTTATACGACGCACAAATTTCCGCCGAACCTCATGAGCAACAACAACCCGGCCAATGGGCCCATTATCGACGGCGGAACGAGCATATGGAATTTCACGCCGCAGGGCGGGATTGGAGTGCACTACTTCCTGAAGTCGAAGCGCTCAATCGATCTGGGCGTGAACGCGATGCACATTTCTTCCGCCTCGCTAGGCGATCGCAACCCTGGAGTCAATGCCAGCATTCAGATCCAGGCGGGATATACGTTCTGGAAGTGAAGAAGGCAGCTATTAGCCCTTAACTATCAACTTCCAGCTCACCCCACCGAGACGACGGTCGCGGATAAAGTGCGGGCCGGGATCCGGAAACTTTGAACCGAGACCGGCGTTCTACGAACTGAGAACTGCGAGCGGACCGGGACGCGCACATTAAGGGAGCAAGGCAGCCATGAGCGGCGCGATCGTAGAGTGCGTTCCTAACTTTTCCGAGGGCACAGACGTGGGTCGCGTGGAAGCGATCGTCGCCGCCATGCGGATGGATGGTGTGCACCTGCTCGATTTGTCAATGGACGCGGACCACAACCGCTCAGTGGTAACGATTGCCGGAGAGCCGGCCGGAGTGGTGGAAGCAGCGGTGCGTGGCGCGGGCAAGGCCGTGGAGCTGATCAACCTCACGCGCCAGCAGGGTGTCCACCCGCGCATCGGGGCCGCGGACGTGATTCCGTTTGTGCCAGTAAGGGGGATCAAGCTGGAGCATTGCGTGATGCTGGCGCGACAGGCCGGCCTCGAGATCTGGAGGCGGTTTGGAGTTCCGGTCTACTTTTATGAGGCGGCAGCGGCGCGGCCGGACAGGAAGAACCTGGAAGACATACGCCGGGGGCAGTTCGAAGAGCTGCGGGACGCGGCGCAAAAAGACCCGTCACGGCGGCCGGACCTGGGCGGGCCGGGGCTTCATCCGACGGGCGGCGCCAGCGTGGTGGGAGCCCGTAAGTTCCTTGTTGCGTATAACATCTACTTCGATTCGTCCGACGTGGCCATGGCGCGGGCTATTGCCAGGGAGATTCGCGCGGCGTCAGGCGGACTGAAGGGCGTAAAGGCCATGGGAGTACTGGCCCACAGGCGGGCGCAACTCTCGATGAACATTACGGATTTTGAGGCTACGCCGCTGTCGGTGGTCCACCGCAAAGTTGTGGCCCTGGCGGCTCGGCACAAGACCAGGGTGGCCGAGGGAGAAGTGATCGGGCTGATTCCCGAGGCCGCTTGTGAGCGGGAAAGCGATTGGATGCGTCAATTAAGTGGGTTCGATGAGCAAACCAAGGTCCTGGAACGGCGACTCGAGCACCCGCTGGAGTGGCCACAAGAGTAACGTCTCACGGTCAGAGGATGCGGACCGAACGAGTTGCAAATCGGTACAATAGCACCAGGCGCCAGGAAACAGATGGCGCGAAGAAATTGCGAATTTGGACCCGCGGCGAGCGAATCAGGAGCCGAACGGGATCGAGTTTCGGAGGGTTACGTTGAAGAAATTCGTAGGAATTTGGATTGCAGCGATGATGCTGGCGGCGGTTGTGCCGGCCCCTGCAGCACAGTTATCAACGGACGCGCGCGGAGCAATTCCGCATGACGTGCAGCAATTGGTCGTGATCGACTATCGCGCGATGCAGAATTCGACGGCGGCGATGAACTTACGCAACCGCGTGGAGCCGCCTGAGCTGAAGCAGTTCGACGAGGCGTTGAGCAAGTTCACGCTGAAGCCAGTTCTGCCGAACGGAAAGCCCAGTCCGAGCCAGGGCGAGCCCATCGATCAGTATGTAGACGAGCTGGCATTTGCGCTCTTCCGGCCATCACCGACGAGCGATGCGCTGCAGTCGGTGGGGATCGCGCAGGGGCAGTTTCCTACCGATGACATTCTGGCCAGCTTCAAAGCGCAGAAGATGAAGCCCACGATGGTGCGTACCAACAGTTTGTACCCCATGAGCAAGACGGGCATGGTGCTTTGCTTTGTCGATCCGTCGACGATGGTCTTCGGCAGCAAGGAGTCCGTGACCAAGGCGCTCGATGCCCGGGACGGAATGGCTGCCAGCATGCTCACGAACAATTCGATGATGGAAGCGATGCAGAGCGTGGACTCGACTTCACTTTGGAGCATTCTGGACAATCAGGGCACGCAGACGATGATGAAACAGCTTCTCGGCGAGGCGGGATCGGTAACCGATTTCGACACCGTGAAGCAGCGGCTGGAGGGTTCGTGGTACGCCATGGACTTCGCCCATGGTGTGCGATTCGATTTGACGATTCAGACAGGTGATTCGTTCGCGGCCGCCACGATTTCTTCGCTGCTGTCGGCGGCGGTGATGGTGAGGAAGATGACGGGATCGGATACGGAGAAACAGGCGCTGAGCGAGACTTCGATTGACTCGAATTCAGGAAAGCTGGAGGTTCATTTTGCGGCCTCGGATACTGAATTCAGCGCGCTGTTGCAGTCACCTTTGTTCCAGTCGATGGTGCATTAAGAACTGGGAACAAGGGTCCAAACATACATTGAGTAGTTGAACAGGCGGAGCAGCTGTAAACGGGCTCCGCCTTTTTTGCGTTTAGGCGAATCTTGAGGTGGTGGCCCGCTGCGCGGAAGTGTTCCGGTCAGGAAGCTGGCGTGAGCTGAGGGATGAACTGGGCCTTTCCGTCGGGCAGAAGGACGATCTTGAGCTGGCCTTGCTGGCGCTCGACGAACGTGGGGCCGTCAATCTGGATCTGCTTGTTATCGACCCCCGTGTAGGTGATTTTGAGGGGGCCGCTGCCGCGGATCTGGAAACGGTAGTGGTAAATCGCCCCTGACGCGATGTGGTCGGCGCCAAAACTGGCGCTGGGATAATCAACTTCAAGAAGTTGAATATCGGAGCCGGTGCTGTTCTCGACCGTGGCGTCGATATGGTAGGAGTGGCAGGCTGTCGCGGTGAGGAGAATGGTCGATAGAAAAGCGGCAAAGATAGCGCGACGCGCAGTGACGATGCGGGTCACTTGTCTGGCTCCTCGTTGGACGGAGCCGGATCTGCCGCGGGAGATTTCTGCGCGACCTGTTTTTCTAGGCGATCGAGGCGCTTGAGCAGTTCCGGAAGGCGCTGGAAGATAGTGACGGCGCGAAGCCAGATGCGATTGTCGAAGCCGGGTGAGCCGGAGATCATTTTGCCGGGCGGAACGTCGTGGGAGACAGCGGATTGGGCAGTGAGGATGACACCGTCGCCGACGGTGCAGTGGCCCGCGATGCCGACCTGTCCGGCGAGAATCACGTTATTGCCGATGACGGAGGAGCCGGCGAGGCCGGTTTGCGCGCAGATCAGGGAGTCGTTGCCGATACGCGAACCGTGGCCGACCTGAACGAGATTGTCGACCTTAGTGCCGTCGCCGATTTCCGTTGCACCTACTGTCGCGCGGTCAATGGTGGCGTTGGCCTGCACATCAACGTGGCTACCGATGCGGACGGGGCCTGACTGAGGGATTTTTTCCCAGTGGCCCTCTGCGTTTTTTGCGAACCCGAAGCCGTCGCCGCCGATGATGACGCCATTCTCGAGCGTGACGTGTTCGCCGAGTATGCAGTTTTCGCGAACGACGGCGTGCGCGTGGGCGAAGAAGTGGCTGCCGACCTGAACGTCGGAATACAGCACAACGTGCGGCAGGATGGTTGCGTGCGGGCCAATACGGACGCCGGGTCCGACGACGGCATATGCGCCAATGTGCGCGCCTTTGGCGATGATGGCAGTGGGATCGATGACGGCCGTGGGATGAATTCCAGGTGGATAGGCCGGCGGCTGATAGAAGAAGCCCAGCGCGCGCGAGAAGGCGTGATAGGGATTCTTGATGCGCAGCGTTGCGGCGGAAATCTCCTGAAACTCGGGCTCGACGAGGACGGCTGCGGCGTGCGTGGAGCGAGCGAGCGCGGTGTAGCGCACGTTGGCGACGAAAGTGATTTCAGTGGGACCGGCTTCTTCAATGCCCTTGACGCCGGTGATTTCAAGGTCTGGGTCGCCGCGCAGTTCCGCGCCAAGCTTCGTTGCCAATTCGCCTAGCTTCATTGAGGAAATTGTAAAGGACCGGGCGCTAAAGCGCTCTGCGGCGGGGCTTGCAGCGTATGCGCGGCGGACTGCGCGGCGTCAAGCGTTGCGCCGGGAATGATGCCAAGAACCAGCGTGGCGGCGGCGGCGAGGAACAGCGCGGCGATGACGGCAGCGCCGACGGCGGGCTTGGGAGCCACAATCTTCTGATCTTCCGAGGGACGCTGCGCCGCGACGAGAGCGAGGCGGAGGTAATAAGCGGCTGCTAATCCTGAGTTGAGCAGGCCGATGATGGCGAGCCAGATGGCGCCGCCACCGACGGCCGCCGTGAACGAGTAGAACTTGCCGAAGAAGCCGCCGGTGAAGGGAATTCCGATGAGCGAGATGAGGAAAAAGATGAGCAGGCTGCCGAGCATGGGGGAACGATAAATGAGGCCGCGATAGTCATCGATGAGCGAAAGCTGCTCATCGTAGCCGGCGACGAGGGTAACAACGGCGAAGATGCCGACGTTCATGGCGGCGTAGGCGGCGATGTAAAAGGCGGCGGCAGCGATGCCGATTTCGCCGATACCGGCGAAGGCGGCGAGCAGGTAGCCCGCGTGGGCAATCGCGGAGTAGGCCAGCATGCGCTTGACGTTCTGCTGACGAAGGGCCGCGAGATTACCGACGGTCATGGAGAGAACTGCGACGATCCAGAGCAGCGGCGCCCAAATTGAACGGAGATTGGGCAGCATCTCATAGACCACGCGCAGCAGCAGCGCGAAGGCCGCGGCTTTGGGCGCGGTGGAAAGCAGCGCTACGACGGGCGAGGGCGCGCCTTCATAGACATCGGGCGTCCAAACGTGGAAGGGGGCGGCGGACACCTTGAAGAGAATGCCGACGAGCATGAGCGCGAGACCTGCCAGAACGAGGGTTTGATTCTGCGCGGCGGGAGCGAGTGCGGCGACCTGGTAGATCTGCGTGGTTCCGGTAGCACCGAAGATGAGCGCGATACCGTAGAGCAAAAATGCCGTGGCGAAAGAGCCGAGCAGAAAGTATTTGATGGCGGCTTCAGGGCCGCGGCCGGTGTGCTTGCGCCAGCCGGCAAGAATGTAGGTGGAGATGGAAGAGATTTCAAGAGCGATGAAGACGACGAGCAGCTCGACGGCGGAGGTGAGCAGGCACATGCCGACTGCGCCGAAGACGATGAGCGCGTAGAACTCGCCCTGATGGTGGGTGTTTTCAGGGAGGGTGTCGAGCGAGAGCAGGAGGGCCACGAGAACGATGCCGCAGATGAGGACGTGGAAGAAGACGGTGAAGGCGCTGGTTTCGACGGTCGAGAAAAAACCGGCTCCTTCGGGCAAGGAAAGCTGCCAGAGGCTGGCCCAAAGGGCGGCTGTGGTTCCCATGGCTGCGACCCATCCAAGTGAGCGGCGCGGCCAGGCGGGCGGAAGCGTAGCGTCAATGAGCATGACGACAACGCCGGTCAGCGTGAGGATAACCTCGGGGAGGATGCGGTAGATGTCGTGCACTGGAGTCACCGCTGGGCCTCCGAAGTGGGCTGAGTCGCGGTGACTGCTGGCTGGGCGGATGAGTTCTGTTTGATTTGCAGCGAACGAATGTCTTCCGGCGGATGAACGCCGGTGCGGATGGTGTTGAGCCAGAGGTTCGGCGCGAGGCCCATGACGAGCATGAGGACGACGAGTGGAGTGAGAATGGCGAGCTCGCCGAAGCGGAGATCGGCGGAGGGTTTGGAGGTTGCGAGCGCGCTTTCAGGTCCGTAGAAGAGCCGCTGTACGAGCCAGAGCATGTAGGCGGCGCCCAGAATCACGGCGACAGCGGCGGCAATGGCCCAGGGGCGACTGACCCCGGCGAAGGTGCTGGACAGAATCAGGAACTCGCCGATGAAGCCCGAGAGCATGGGCAGGCCGATCATGGCAAGAGCGGCGATGACGAAATAACTTGTCGTACGCGGCAGTTTTGCGGCGAGCCCTCCATAAGAATTGATGACGCTCGTGGCGTAGCGCAGCTCGAGCGCGCCGAGGAGAAGGAACAGTGCGCCATCGACGACGCCGTGGGAGAGGATCTGATAGACACCGCCGGCCCAGCCGAGAAATGTGAGGCCGTAGATGGCGAGGACGATAAGGCTCAGATGGCTGAGAGCGGCGAAGGCCATCAAACGCCAGAAATCGCGCTGAACGAGAGCGAGGCATGCGCCATAGAGAACGCCGATGACGGCGAGCGCGATGAGCAAGGGCGCGATGGCTCGGGCCTGAGCAGGGAACAGTCCGACATGGAAGCGAAACATGGAGTAGAGGCCGAGCTTGCCGGCGACGATCATGGCGAGCGCGACAGGCGCTTCGTTGTAGGTGTCGGCGAGCCAGCCGTGGAGCGGGAAGATGGGAACCTTGACCGCGAATGCAGAGAGAAATGCGAGTGCTACCCAGAAGAGAGCGCTTGCGGGAAGAACTCCGCTGGCGGTCTGGTACTGGAGATCAGCGAAGTTGAAGGTGTGGGTCTTCGCGTAGAGCCAGAGGATCGCGACGAGCAACGGCGCAGACGGAATGAAAGTGAAGAGGAAGAATTTGAGCGCGGCACGCGGGCCTTCTTTGCGGCCGTACATGGCGATGAGGATGGCCATGGGGACAAGTGAGAGCTCCCAGAAACCGTAGTAGAGCATGAGGTCGAGCGAGACGAAGACGCCGACCATGGCTGTTTGCTGGACGAGGAAGAGAGAGTAGAAGACTTTGCGGCGGGTTTGGATGGTGTTCCAACTGGCGACGACGCCGATGGGCGCAAGCAGGCCGACGAGAACGACAAGCCAAAGGCTGAGGCCATCGACGCCGACATGGCAAAAGATGGCTGGGCTCTCGATCCAGGGAACATTCTGCTCAAACTGGAAGCCGGTCTGGCCGGAGGCGAAATGTGCGGGGAGATGGAGCGTGAGAAGAAATGTGATGAGGGTCGTCGTGAGGGTGATCCAGTTGGGGAGCTTGAAACGATCGGGCAGGAGCGCGACGAGCACCGCGCCCGCGAGGGGGACCAGCAGGATGAGGGTGAGGATGGATTGGTCGATACTTGTCATTCTCAGTGCCCCGCCTGTCCGTTTTGAATCACGGTGATGTGACTAACTTTGAAGATGGTTTCGGAATGAAAGAAGGGAAGGCTCCACGCGTGGGGCGAGCCCGTGAGCAACAGGAATAGAAGCACGGCTGCGGCTCCGGCGGCCAGCCACGCGGCGTAAGAGCGCAGATTACCGGACTGCCAGCGCTGGAGAATCATTCCACTGATGCTGGCGATGCCGGCGAGAAGCCAGGCGAGGCCCGCGAGCAGAAGGTCAACTCCGCCCAGAACGTATTTCGAAAATGCGAAGAGCGGCTTGACGAAGACCGCGCCGTAAATTTCATCGACGTAGTACTTGTTCAGAAGCAGCTTGTAGCCGGTGGGAAGCTCGGCGGCGATCTCGGCGGGCCGCTCAGTCTTGCGGCGGTAGTATTTGTCGGCGATCAGCCAGCCTTCAAGCGCGACGAGGACCGCGGCGATGCTCAGAATGAACTCGAGGCCAGGATTGCCTTCTGGCATGGGCCGATGCGCGGCGGCTACGGGGGCGAGGTAAGCGCTGAAGCGTTCGATCCCGATCCAGCCGCCACAAACGGAGAGGGCGGCGAGAATGACCATCGGAACAAGCATCGACAATGGCGTTGCGTGGTGATGGCCGGTTTCGCTGCGGGGCGCGCCGAAGAAAGTTAGATACCAGAGGCGGAACATGTAGAACGATGTGAGCAGAGCCGTAACGAGGCCGACAAACCAGAGAAACTTTCCGCCGGTTCCGTCAAGAAATGCGGCGTAGAGGATTGCGTCCTTCGAGAAAAAGCCGGCGAACGGCGGGAATCCGGCGATAGCGAAGACGCCCGCGGTCATGGTCCAGAAAGTGACGGGAAGTTTGGTGCGCAGGCCGCCCATTTTGCGCAGGTCCTGCTCGCCGCCCATGGCGTGGATGACGGAGCCGGCGGC
>JBEKRG010000085.1:0-19287 GCA_049518955.1 Occallatibacter sp. | reverse complement strand
CAGCCGAGAGGCAACTGCTGCGTGTCGGCAAGATCCTGATCATATCGAGTCGCGCGCTCTCCCGAGCGCGCCCAGAAATCTCGTGCTTTTTTCTTGACTTTGACTTACATGGATGTCGCCAACCTGGAAGTTACTCCGAATTCCCGTAGTCCTGGGAAGCCCGATTGTCGGGCGATTCCTGGGAGTGCCAGCCGCGGAGGACTGCGCCGGGGGGGAAGGTCGTGGTTTGGGGCAGGATTTGAGCGCGGCTTCGCCGCGCTTTTTGTTTTTCAAATTCTCGTGGGTTGGTGTGCCCAATTCTGTTTGCCACAAATGAATGGTTTCAGTGTCATCGAATATTTGCCTTGATTTCGAAGTGGATTTGACAGGATGAACAATCTTTCGACGAAGTGGAGTGTGATGCCGCCGTCCGGCTGCGCGCGGAAGTGCACCAGTTGGAGCGCCCCACGGGCGCAGAGAATTGTGATGCCGGTTCAGGGGCGCGGGAATGCACGGGGAATGACACGGAGCGAGGGGAAGATTCGATTGCAGGTGAGCGAGGACGGCGCTAACATGCTGGCCACGATTCGAAGGCGAAAGTGCGAGGGGGTGGCAAATGAATAATTTGCTACGACTGCTGGTGATCGTGGGATTAGGCGCGGGGGCGGTCGCGATGGTGGCGCTGGGACTGGAGCGGCACAACGCCGATCTGCTGGCGCCGTTGAACCTGCTGTTGTTTGTGGCAGCACTGCTGGTATATATGCTGCCGGCGGGGCTGGCGATGTACCGGGACTGCAAATCGACGGCGTGGATCGTGGTGGTGAATCTGCTGCTGGGGTGGACGATCTTCGGTTGGTTTGTGGCGTTGGGATGGGCAGCCGGCGGCAAGGTCCGTGAGCCGTTTCATCCGTCGGCGCCGCCGCCGGTTCACCCTGTTCCGAGCCATTAAGAGGTGTCGATCAGGGGAGCTTTCGGCGCGCGACCGCAAGGAGGGCACGCCGGGAGGCGCGAGCGCATGAGCCCAGCGTGCAAAATCGCGCAGAAAATGGCTCTATAACCCCGCTAAAGCCCGCGCCAACGCGCAATCCGCAAGCAAGGTGTCTAAAGCGATCCATGCCGCTACTGGGTCAGCACTTCCTGACCGTCACGCTTGTAGACGACGCCCGCCTTCATCACAAAGTTGACCTTGCTCATGGCAGTGATGTCATCAAGTGGGTTGCCGGGCACAGCAACCAGGTCAGCGAACTTGCCTGGTGTGACGGAGCCTAACTCGTCTTCGTGACCGAGTAACTGCGCCGCATTGATGGTTGCCATCTGCAAGGTATACGCGGGAGGAAGACCAGCCTTGACGAGATAAATAAAATCTTCCCAGTTTTGCCCGTGCGGGTACACGCCTGCGTCGGTGCCGTACGCAAACTTCACTCCGCCTTTGTAGGCGCGGCTGACGGTCAGGAGGATCTGCGGACCGATGGCGATGGCTTTGGCCGCGACGACTGCCGGATAAGCGCCCTTTCTTGCCTGTTCAGCGACATATTGGCCGGTGTAAACAGTGGGGCAGTAGAAGGTGCCGTGTTCCACCATCAGCTTGATGTCCTGATCGTCCATGAACGTGCCGTGCTCGACGGAATCGACGCCAGCGATGACCGAACGGCGGATGGCCTCGGCGCCATGCGCGTGAACCGCGACTTTCAGCCCGTAGTCATGCGCGGTTTCGACAAGCGCGCGAATCTCCTCCTCGGTCATCTGCGGACTGGAACCATTGGTTCCCAGATCCATGACACCGCCGGAAGGCATGGCTTTGATCAGGTCGACGCCTTCCTTGTAATGCAATCGAACGACCTTTCGCGCCTCGTCCGGACCATTGAAAATCGATTGCAGCGGTCCGGGGTCGCCCTGCAGATCCAAGCTGAGGCCATTCGTGTGGTCGGCGTGGCCGCCGGTGGTGCTGATTGCGGGACCTGCGGTGAAGATGCGCGGGCCAATCACGGTGCCGGCCGCAATTTCCTGACGGAGGGCGACAGTATCGTAGTCAGTGTCGCCGACGTTGCGAACCGTTGTGAATCCGGCCATCAGCGTCCGCCGGGCATACAGCGTGGAGCGAAGAACGAGGTTAGCAAAGTTGACGTGTGCCTGTTCCTGATAAGTGTTCTTTCCGAATTGATCGTCCAGATGCACGTGGTCATCGATGAGCCCGGGCAAGCAGGTTTCGCCGGCTAGCTCGATGACCGTGGCCCCCGCGGGAGTTTGCATGCCGGACTCAACTTTCTGAAACTTATCTCCAGCAACAAAGACGGTCGACGGCCCGAGCATCTTTCCGGCAACACTATCGAAAAGGCTGGGACAGTGAACCACGGTGACCGGCGCCGGAACATCCTGCGCAAAGGCGGCAATGGCGGAGAACAATGCGAGAGTGAATGCAGCCCGAAAAGCAGCGGGAAGTGGACTCATAAACAGAAATCTCCATGTTGAAAACAAAGTCCCGGCAATTGTATGCCCCTTGGCGCAAACCGCAGGACCAACGTGGGAATCTCAGCGGGAAACAGGGACAACAACAGCAAAACCATTCAAGAGCAAAGTCAAAGGAGTTACGCCTTGCCCGTCATTTTGGCAAACCACCAGCGGAGACCGACGAAGAGAAAACGCCAGTCCTGAAAAAACTCGGGCGGCTTGCCCTCGAAGGCGTGGCCAATGAACTGAAAGATCCAGCCGACGACGAAGAGGCCGACGGCGAGCATCCAGAAGCGGGTATGCCAGAGGATGAGTGGGGTTACGAGGACACCAAGCGCGATCATGGGGATGCCGACGGTGTGGCAGACGCGATTGACCGGGTCCTGGTGGCTGTTGGAGTACTGGCGGATCCAATGATCCCAGCTTCGGTTTCCCAGCACGGTGCGCCTCCTGGTTCCAATCTGGTGCATGGTGGATCTCGCGAGCGAGGGGTCAATCGCCGGCGAGGACTCGCGCCGCGGACGCGCGTGAGAAGTGATTTGACTCTCGCAGGATGGCCCACAGCAGGGCGGGAAATCCGACGATGGGCTTGAGCAGAAACTGCTTGCGCTGAGTCTCTGTCAAGAGGCCGACGATGTGTCGATGCAGGATGATCTGCTGATACCAAGGGATGCTGGCCACCATATGGTGCGCCAGGTGGCAGGGCTGGCCCCAGGGACCGCCGCCCACCAGCAGTCCCCAAAAACCCACGCCAAGGCTGCGTGCGCCGCTGTTGTTCTCAAGCGGCATGAGGTTGTGCTCGGTGAACTGCCTCATGCGGTCCACATAAAAGCCAATGTGCGGCATGATAAGGAAAACGATGATGATAAACAGCAGGCCGAAGAAGCGATAAAGCATGAAGAGATAGAGCCCGTTATAGATAGCGGCAATGAAGCCGGATGTGGCGCTGGAGCGAGTGTAGGCGGCCGAGCGATGCACGAAGAAATCGGTGTAGTTAATGAAGGTGCCGAGGGGAAGGAAGTTAGGCCAGAAGCGGCGGGGAAAGATGAAGTTGAGAAATTCAGAGTCATCCTCGGTGCCGAATTTGGCGTGGTGCGCCATGTGACACTCGGAGTAGCATTCGGGCTCGGCGGCCGACAGGCGACACATGTTGGATGAGAGGAAACGGGCCGCGCGGCTCAGCGGGTTGGTGCCGGGAAAGATGAGGTTGTGGGCTGCGCCCTCGTGCAGGGAGTAGATGCTGAGCGAGTATACGAGCCAACTGTGAACAGTGCCGGTGAAGACGGCGGCGAGGATGAGAGCCCAAGTGCCGGGAACGGCGGCGACGAACCAGCGGACGAGAGCGATCCACACCAGCCAGTCAACCGCGAAGATGCTGCCGATGGCCAAGAGGCTAATGGCGGCGTGCAGGCGAGGGTGCGCGCGGAACCACTTATGCAGCTCACGGCCGCGGACCATCACCTGATGGATTTGCTCGGGATCGAGATGCTCGAAGTCGTGTGAGCCTGAATATTCGCGGGCCATGGCGAACTCGTCGGGGTGGATCTTCATCGCTTCTCCTCCCTAACGGGTTAGGACTACTCACGCCGAGGCCGCATTCGGGGATGTGCGGATAGGATGCGAGCCGGGGGACCGGCTTGAATTCCTCGCAGGACGCCAGTATAGCGCGGAACACGATCGACAGGAGAGAACGGCTGGACCTGGAGAAACGCATGGCCCAGCCTCAATTCAGGGCATTCGAATCGCTATTTCGCCCGGCTAGCTGCGGCGAATACATCCTTTGCGCTGGTCGTCCCTTCGATGCGTTCGGTGCCCTCGACGCCGAGCCCGATCCAACCAGAGTTCACGCCGTCGACCATCTCTTCAAAGGCCCAAGTGCTCCCGGCGGGATACCCCATTTGTTCGAGCGCGCCGGCCCAAGCCTGGCGCGGGATGGCCTGCGCTTTGACGTCGCGGCCAAGCGCCTGGCCTAGCGCGGCCGCAAGATCATCGGCGCTGACCATGGAGCCGAGCTCGATGATGCGCTTTCCGGTCCAGCCGGTCGTGAGTAGGCTTGCAATCTCTGCGCCGATGTCCTCGGTTGCGATCATGGGCAGCTTGCGACCTGTTGGCGCGTAAAAGATGGGCAGAGTGCCGCCTTGCGCTGCCTGAAGGCCGAACAGGTAGTTTTCAATGAATGACCCGGCGCGCACGAACGCCACGGGGAAGGGCTCGTTGCCAAGAGCCTGCTCGAGCAAATGAGTTGAAGTAATGAGGCCCAGGCCGGAGGATCTTTCCGAGCCCATGGACGACAGCACGACGAGCTTGGGCGGCGGCGATTTAGCCAGAGCTTCCTTGTAACTGGCAATGACGGCCTTGGCCTCGCGAAAGTCGCGCGAAGGCGTCTGGATGGGCGGCATCATCAAGTACGCCCCCTCAACTCCATTGAGCGCCTGTGCCATCGCCGCTGGATCCGTCCAGTCGCCCTTAACCAGTTCCACACCCTTCGAGCGCCATGCGGCTGCTTTTGCAGGGTCCCGCACGAGCGCCCGCACCTGCTTTCCTCTATTGAGAAGGTGCCTTGCCGCTGCTCCACCTACCTTGCCTGTAATACCCGTGATCAGAAACATTCTCGCTGTCCTCTGGAGATCAGATGCCGATGCTGTCGATGAGTCGCACGATTTTGGCGCTGACGGGGCGCGCTGGGGTTTTGTGCGCGGCTTCGTCGCGGCGAGCGGCGACGACGCTCAGGACGAATGGGTTCGTGGCGGTTTGTCGCGGAATCCTTGAGAGTGATTCCAGCCGATCGCCGGGACTGGAGGCAATCTCACTCCGGGGGAACCTTGACCTTTGGCGGAAACAGCCAAAGCACCGCGACGACTGCGATGAGCGCAAGAGAGGCGGCAGGCCGGTAGTAGGCTACGGGAATCGCTGCGAGATAAAGCAATACGGATGCGATCTGCTTGCCCCAGCTTGCGTGCGCGAGTGCTGCGCTCTGCGACCGAATCTGAGCCCACAGAGCCATGTATCCGAGACCCGGGAAGATACTGACCGCGGCATAGAGCGCCGTATTGAACGACGAGAGCCCCTTGACGCCGATCCAGTCCGTTGCGAACGGAAATAGAGAGAGAAAGAACAGAAACATCAGGTTGGCCCACAAAATTCCGTGGGTCACCGTCTCCGTCTCATCCACCAGATAGTGATGGTTTACCCAGTAAATCCCGATCTGCACAAAGGTGAGCAGATAGAGAAAGATGGTAGGCAGCACCGCGTGCAGACCGGCCATGCCATCCTGCGCAGGCACCTTCAGTTCCAGCACCATGATGGTAATGATGACCGCGATGACGCCGTCGGAGATCGCCTCCAGACGTCCCGGACTCAGGCCTTTTCCGCTCATTCTGGTATCAACTTAGCACGCGGGCGGGATCGTGCGATTCCACACTTTGCCAGAAAGAAGCGAATGATGGGGCACCCACAGAGCAGCTGTCAGCGGACGATCCTCGTGCTTCGCGGAAGGGTTGAGCGCGGAAGAAGCTTGACCCGGGAGGTTGAGGGAAATAGACTCGCCTGCTCAGGGGGATTTCATGAAATTGTCCTTGACGTCCGCGTGCATGGCGCTCTGTTCCGCGATGCTGTTGCTTCAACCAACATCCCCGGCTGGTGCGCAAAGCAAGGCAACACCAGCACCGTCGGGTTCGGTGAACCTGCTGTCGTGGGGCGCTGGCGCGCTGGTCGTGCAAGCGCCGCCGTCCTACTCCGATAGCGGCAACTGGTCGCCGGATGGATTGCTCGACGAGCTGCCCAACACGGGTTGGGCCACCGTCCAGGGCGACCTGACTCCCAAGGTCTTCATCTTTGAGCTTGCGGCCAAGAGCCAGATCACGAGCCTGGGATTCGATACCGCTCAAGTGGAAAACCGGGGCCGCGGAGCCAAGGACGTGAAGGTGGAGATTGCGGACACCAAGGACGGGGCTTACACGGTCATCGCGAGCCCGTCGCTGGCGCCGTTGATGGATCACCAGAAGTTCGCGCTGAAGACGCCGGCGGTGGGGCGATACATACGGATGACGGTCGAGAGCAACTGGGGCGATACGGGGTACATGGAGATCATGGACGTCTACGCTTACGGGAAACTGCTGGCGCAACCGGTGCTGGGGGACAACTCCGGAACGTTCAGTTCGGATTACGGAGCCTTCCACATGCAGCAAACCGGCGTGACGGTGAACGGTTGCTATGACCATGCGGACGGGCTGATCGAAAACGGCGGATTTGACGGGAGGGTGCTGGAGTTCACCTGGAGCGAAGCCGCGTCTGACAATTCCCGTCATGGGGGCCCGGCCATGATGGTCTTCGCCGACGACGGCAAGTCGTTTACAGGCTTCTGGTGGAACGAGGGAGATACCAACGGCATGGGAGGAAAATGGAACGGCAAGCGAACATCGACAGATGTTGGCTCGTGCCCATACTGGAAGCCCGGAAGCGGGAACGCGGTCGAGGCAGAGTTAAAGAGCAACGGAAGCGCGCAGCTCTACGGGATTCTGTTTGACACCGATTCCGACCACCTAAAGGACGAATCGAAACCGACGCTCGATGCGCTGGTGGCCGCTGCTCACGACCAGCCGACGTGGAATTTTTCGATCGAAGGAAATACCGACAACACCGGAACTGAAGCCCACAACGTGACGCTCTCTCTAAACCGGGCCAATTCCGTCAAAGCCTACCTTGTAAGCGCGGGTGTGAGCGCGAGCCGGTTGACGACCCAGGGATTTGGATCGAGCCATCCAGTGGCCAGCAACGATACGGCGCTGGGCCGCTCGCAGAACCGGCGAGTGGAGGTCGAAAAGAAGTGAGGCCGGGTTGCGGCAAGCGCCGTGAGGACGTCAGGCGAGAAGGGCTGGGATGACGTTGGCGACGAAGTCGATGAGAAAGTGGCCGAAGATGTTGGAGACGAGGTCGCGACGCCAGAGATAGAAGGCAGTGAAGATGGCGCCGAGCGATAGCGCCATGAGGGAGTTGACAGGGCCGCCGGACCAGTGGGCCGCGGCGAAGATGACGAGCGGGATGAGGGACGCGGCGATGCGGCCGAAGCCGAGACGCTGAAGCCGGTCAATAGAATAAGCGCGATAGAAGAACTCTTCGACGACTCCGGCGCGGACGACGATGAGGAAGATGAGCCAGACAGGAAGCCTGTCGAAGATGTGAGAGGCCGCGCTGTGGCCGTAGCCAGCGTATCTGGCGATGAGCGCGGCGGGGATTACGCAGGCGGACGCGCTGACGACTCCCCAGGCGAGCGACTTCCATAGAGGTGACGTGCCGATGCCGATCGAGGCCAGAGGCAAGCGCTCGCCGCTGCGGACGATCCAAAACAAAAAACCAGCGCAGGCGAACATCGCGGCTTCGCGGGCGAGGCTGAGGGCGACGCCGGGATGAGGCGCGAGGGCATGGAAGAGTTGCGAAACGACGATGAGGGAGAACAATGAAATGCAAAGGCCGAACCACGTGGCGCGGTTGGACGCGGCGGAGCGGCGGGGTTCCGCAAGGGAAGCTGGATTGGTCGAAGTTACGTTGACCATGGAAACTGGGTACGAAGGCTGGTGCGGGGCGGTTCCGGGAAAACGATTAGCAGTTAAGTATTTGTGATTAGTGGTTAGCGGCCAGGCTCTGGCCGGCGGTCGAGTTGAGTTCGGCGCGCGGGTTCGCCGCGCTTTCTGCTTCCAGGAAAAGTGATGGGCAGTTGCGGCTGACCCATCGCGGAGGCTCAGTTTGGCCGGAACAGCCGGGTCAACTGTTCAGGCGGAACGGGACGGCTGAAAAAGTTTCCCTGAGCTTCGTCGCAATCGCGATCCCACAGAAACTCGAGATCTTCAGCAGTTTCCACCCCCTGAGCAATCACCCGGAGGTGAAGGCTCCGAGCCATGCCGATAAATGTTTCCACGGCGGCCGTTCCACCGGGAAGGGTGGTGATCTGACGGACAAACGACCGGTCGATCTTGACTGCATTGAGGGGAAGTTTCCGCATGCTGCTCAAGCTGGAGTTGCCCGTTCCGAAATTATCGACCGACACATGCACGCCCTCGGCCCGGAGAGACTTGAGAATAGATGCTGTGCGGTCAGGATGACGCATGAGAACGCTTTCGGTCAGGTCCAGTTCCAGAAGCCCCGGGTCCATGCCCGTTTTGCTGAGGGCCGCAAACAGCCCATCGAGAAAATCTTTGCTCTGAAACTGCACTCCCGAGACGTTGACGGCCATCGTCTTCGCGGGGTTACCTGCAGCCGCCCAAGCCTGGGCTTGCGAGCACGCTTCCTGAAAGACCCAGGCACCGATGGGCAAAATCAGGCCAGATTCCTCTGCGACGGGAATGAACTGCCCCGGAGAAATCTCTCCACACGTAGGGTGGTTCCAGCGCGACAGCGCTTCAGTTCCGATTATGGTTCCCGTCTTCAGATTCACTTTGGGCTGATAGTGCAACGTCAATTCGTTCCGTTCCAGCGCAAGCCGCAGATCCTCTTCGGTGAACTGGCTCTCTAGTGTGCAGACGTTCAACTCCGGAGTGTAGAACTGAAAGCACTGACTGCCGTTTTTCTTGGCCCAATACATTGCGGTGTCTGCATTCCTGATGAGTGTCTCCGCATCGGAACCATCGTCGGGGTAGATGCTGACGCCGATGCTTGCGGTGACGTGAAGCTGGCGGCCGTCGACCGAATGAACCTCGCCCAGCGTCCTCAGGATTCTTCTTGCTGCAGCAGCTGCATCTTCAGGCCGATGCAGATCTTGCAGCAGCAGCGCGAACTCATCGCCCCCGTACCGGCTGACCGTATCAGGAGTGCGTACACAGACCAGTAAGCGTTTTGCGATGGACTTGAGAAGCTCGTCGCCGCCGGTGTGGCCGTGGGAGTCGTTGACCTTTTTGAAGCCGTCCAAATCCAGGAACAGGACAGCGGCCTGGCCTCCGTGTCTCCGAGCAAGGGAGATTGCCTGACCAACGCGGTCGCTAAAGAGCAATCGATTGGGCAAGCCGGTGAGAGAGTCATGTTCGGCCAAATGAGCTATCTGCTCTGACTGCGCACGCGCCACGCTTACGTCGCGAAAAACGATCACTGCTCCGGTGACCGCACCCTCACGGTCGTGAACGGGGGCAACGGAGTCTTCGATGAAGACTTCATGACCGTCACGGTTGACCAGTAAACAATTCAGCGGCAGATTCCCCGCCAGGTTTTCCGATGCCGCCTTCGCCATCGGGTCCAAGATTGGCTTGCGCGTGGTGGCGTCCACGATGCGGAAGACCTCGGTCAGGTGCCGACCGGCAGCCTCCTCGAGCGGCCAGCCCACCATGCTGCTGGCGACGGGATTGAAGAAGGTGATGTTTCCTGCTAAGTCAGTGCAAATGAGCGCATCTGCGATGGAGTTGAGCGTGGACTGGGCGCGATCCTTTTCATGGGTCAGAATCTCCTCGTTCGTCGTGCGCTCAACGGCATTACCCAGGGCTCGCATGAGTTTGCGCGGCTCAATCTGGCCCTTGATGAGATAGTCCTGCGCGCCCTCATGAATGGCTCGAATCGCTTTTGGCTCGTCGTCCAGGCTGGACAACAACACGATGGAGACGTGCGGCGCAGTTGCGCGAATGCGTTTGACCGCCTCGAGTGGTTCGGGATCGGTCGATGCCAGGTCCGGCATGACAATGTCAACGGGGTGCCCTGCAAGATACGTCTCGGCGTCTCCAAAACATTCGACGTGGGCCAACTTGAAGGAGTGTGAGCCCTGGTCGTCGAACATCGCGCGGATCATGCGGGTTTGTTCGGCGTCATTCTCGATCAGAAGAACGGTCTTGTCTGGGTTTTTTCCCATTTGTCTCACCTCTGCACGGGGACCCTTGCACGATTTGTCTAAGATTCATGAGTTCGCAGAACCTTCCCAGACGAGACTGATCGGAGGTTCTCAAATTCCACGTAACCGGACTGTTCACTTTTGCACATTCGGGGGGTTACTAATTGGCTCCCTGCGATCCAGCGGAAGATGTCATGAATTCATCTTCCTGATTCGACAGCAGATCGACAGGCCGGCGAGCATCCCGTGTGTTCCTTCAGCCCGGGGGTTTGCGCGTTCACTGCAGATTGTGGGAGCGACGACGGAGCAGGCGGGCCGGTGGCATCGGGAGTCTGGCTCGCAGCGATAGCCGGAACCCAATTCGAATCGAAAACGTTGTCCAGCGACTGGGGGTTGCCGGCCAGATCGTAGTGAGACTCTCCCTGTTCATCGACCACGAGTTTGCTTGCCGGGTATAGGAATCCTGTGCTCTTCGTGTTGTCGGCGTCGTTCATGTCGAATTCGCCGACCATCAGGTCGAAGGACTGGGAATCGGTGCTCGAGCTGACTTCATCGGGTTGAAGGGGGCGACTGGCGATGAAGATGATCTGCCGGCCGGTTGGCGTAACGACCATTTGGATAAAGGCGACGTCGAAGCTGGGATCTCCGGTCAATGAGCAACGACCGACCGCTTTGGTCTTGGAGATGGCGGTGGCCAATGCTTGATCCTGGCCCTGCTGGAATGCGAGTGAAAGAACCTGCAGATCAGCAGAAGTGGTGTAGTTGTAGACGGTCAGCGTTACGCCGACAGTGTTGCCGGCTTGAGTGTAGGTTGCCCGAATTGTCTCTAAGCTCGGGCTGGCGGCGAATCCCGGGGTGATTGCCAGCGTGAAAGTGCACACAAGAAGCAGGCAGAAGGATCGTAACTTGCCGCCGAATCGAAAACCACTCGCGAGTCGTTTCATTTTGCGATCCTCCGGGGAATCCGCCTAGGCCGGTTGACATTGCTCAGGCCCCGATCAAGCGCCCTCACGCTGGAAACTTCAAACTATGCTGCTGACTTCTTCTCTTGGAGGCTCTGGCCCTGGATGAGCTCATCGAAGACGGCACGGGATTGGATCATTGCGGTGCGGAGCTCTTCAGTGGTTGCTTCGGCCCCGAGTGGACGAACCGCGATGGCGTGCGCCACGCGGTAGCTTTCCATGACGCGAGGATAGGTGACGGACAGATCTGCGGCGCTTTGTTCAAAGGTTTCCCTGGGGTAGCCGCGTGCCACGAGGAGCGCGGCGATGAGGTTGTCGGCTTCAGTGACCGCGGCCTTGGGGTGATCGACGAAGTGAGATTGCACCGTTTGCCACTCGACAGTGAATCGCTCCCGCTCGTTGGCGCCGAGTTCGCGGATTCCCAGAGCACCGACGCGAGTTTCGCGGCCGGCAAGTTTTGCCTCGGCGATTTGAGAAGAGCCATGCGTCAGAACAGCGCGGTCGTACTCCGATCCAAAGCGACTGCGGAGAGCCGCGCTCCTGGTTTTGCGGCTTTGAAGATACGTGGAAACGGCGATGATCACTACGGCGGCGATCGCAGCCGCAGCAAAGATGATCTGGGTATTCGTGAATTGATTGAGCATTGTGTTCTCCTATGCGAGATTTGCCCGACGGCCAAGGGTGAACGGAGGAAGCTACCGCGGCGGGAAGGACCCTGCACCCATCGATCATGGGCGGCCAGGGGAATGATTACTGGGCAGAATTGCTCACTCCGGGATTGAATGGGCCATGAGCAAAGGCTTGAGGGGCAATGCGCTCTATTGATGCGGGGCGGATGATTCCAGGATTACTCCCGGTCGCGATTCCGCCGGATTGCGCCGCTGCTTTCCGGATCGTGCTCGGTGGCGCTGCAATCCCCCACATCGGTTGCATGAAAGCGGGTGCGAGGGTCTGGGGGGCGTTCGCCGTCGGACCAGGAGCTCTGCCGTAGGAGGTCGCGGTCGTAATCGCCTTCGAAATAACTGCGGAATGGCGCCATTTCGCGGCTGCGATTCTTGGGGTGTGCACTTATGTCCATGAACAATCCGAGAACCACGATGAAGGCACCGACGAGCATCAGTACGAGCGTGAGTTGGGGCATAACGTTCTCCTTTCCATTCAAAGACCACGACAGCTGGAGCGGCGCGGCCTGGGAAACCGGCGAACGAATCAACAGTGATCCAGATGAGAAGGGAGGTCTGGTCAGAATTGCTCATGACCGTGCATCCCTGGGGCAAGTTGGAAACTTCCCGGGCGAACCCCGTGTTTGTTTAGCAGCCTGCAAGGCCGTGCCCTGATGCAAGGCGAGGAGCAGTCGCAGAGCCTTTGGCTACGTTGCGTGGGAAATTGACGTTTGGGCTCTGGAGTGAGCTCGTGGGGAAAACGTGTCGGCGGGGCGGAGGGCGAGCTGTGGCGGGAATGCGGTAGTATTTGGGGTTGTATGAAAATCGCTTTACCCGAGGACGACTGTGACAAAACGTGGACCGCTTGCAACCCAACTAAGCTTTAACGCACAACACGCGCCCATGGGCGCTTTCATGAGCTTTACGTGTGGGAACTTCGGGACCCGCGGCGGGATTGGATTGCAGATCGGGCAGCCGGGGGACCAGGAGGTCTTTGTCGGGTTCAAGGAGGGCGACCGCTACTCAGGCGCAACGCTGAAGTGCCTGCCGTTTTATGTGGGTGCGGTGAGCCGCGCGGCGGATGCGTTTCTGGTTGAGCAGGCGGGGCCTTCGGAGCAGAACGTGAAGCCCGATGCGGAGCCGTTCAAAGACGGGGAGGTTGCGCGGTCATATGGATGGGCGACGGACGAGTGGCGCGCGGACGGAATGACGTTTACGGTGTACTCGCCGTTCGGGTCGATTCCCGACCCGGAGCGGGACAGCGTGGAGCGGATGCGCGAGGGGCTGCTGCCGGCGGTCGTGGCGCGGCTGGTGCTGGACAACACGAAGGGCACCGAGACCAAGACGGCGATGTTTGCGCTGAATCACGCGCGGCCGGGTGAGCGAATTCTGAATGACGATTTGGGCGCGGGACGGCTGGGGTTTGCTTTCAGGCGCGAGGCGGGCGGCGCGGCGGAGCTGTGGGACTTGACGACGGGGAAAAAAGCGGCGGCGGAGACGGAGCCGTTTGTGTTCATGCGGTGGTCAGCGAGCGACGGAGTTCGCGAGCGGTATAACCCGGTGCACCTGCTGGGATCGTGCCCGGGATTCGGATTCGAGGTGCCGGCGGGAAAGAAGTATGGATTGACGATCGCGCTGGGATCGTACCTGGAGGGCGCGCAGACGAATGGGCTGGATGGGAAGTATTTGTACGCGCGGTACTACAAGGGCCTGGGCGATGTGCTGAAGACGGCGCTGGACGGCGCGGACGAGATGGCGGCGCGGGCAGAGGCCCTGGACGCGAAGCTGGACGCGGCAAAGCTCTCGGATGATCAGCGATTCATGATTGCGCACGCGACGCACAGCTATTACGGGAGCACGCAGTTGCTAGATGTGGATGGGCAGCCGCTGTGGGTGGTGAACGAGGGCGAGTACTGCATGATGAACACGCTGGACCTGGCGGTGGATCACGTGTTCTGGGAGCTCGAGCACAATCCGTGGCTGGTGCGGAATTTGCTGGACACGTTTGTGCGCCGGTACAGCTACACGGACGAGGTGAAAGTGTACAAGACGGAGATCAAGATGGCGGCGCCGCTGGGGCAGGCCGATCCGTCGCAGGCGCCGCCGGCTCCGGATGAGGCGCAACTGACGCGGCCGTACGACACGAAGCCAGGCGGGTTGAGCTTTTGCCACGATATGGGCGCGCACAATAATTTTTCGCCGAAGGGGCGGAGCAGCTATGAGCTGGCGAATCTGACGGGATGCTTCAGTTATATGACGCAGGAGCAACTGTGCAACTGGATCCTGGTGGCCGCTTGCTACGTGGCGAAGACGCGCGACGTGGAGTGGCTGAAGCGGAACAAAAGCGTGGTGGATGCATGCCTCACGAGCATGATCAACCGCGGCGGGGACGTGGGATTTGCGCAATACGACAGCACGCGGACGGCTGGCGGGCAGGAGATTACGACGTACGATTCGCTGGATCACTCGCTGGCGCAGACGAGGAATAACGTGTACATCGCAGTGAAGAGCTGGGCGAGCTACCGCGCGCTGGCATTGCTGTTCCGCGAACTGGGCGCGGCGGCAGACGAGAAGCGGGCTACGGATCTGGCAATTAAGGTGGCAGGCGTGGTTGCCGATCAGGCGGTGGATGGAGTGCTGCCGGCGATCTTTGAGAAGGCGAATCCGGGTTATGGGTCGCGGATTTTGCCGGCGGTGGAGGGGTGCGCGTACCCACTGTACTTTGTGAAGACGGGATTTGCGGGCGGAACCCTGGAGCAGGTTTTCGGGAGCGCGCAGGAGAAGCGGATGTACGACGCGCTGAAGGAGCACACGCGGAAGCTGCTGCTGGATGCGGACAAGCGGAATTTGTTTGCCGACGGCGGGATCAAGCTGTCGTCGACGAGCAACAACTCTTGGATGAGCAAGATTTCGATCTTCATGCACGTGACGCGGAGGGTGTTCCATCTGGACGAGGATCCAAAGGTGGTTGAGGTCTTCCGCAAGGCCGACGGGGCGCACGTGAAATGGCAGACAGAAGGCAGCTCGTACTGGGCGTGCTGCGACCAGATCGTGTCGGGCGAAGGCAAGGCCAGCCGGTACTATCCGCGGATTATTACCAGCGCGTTGTGGATGGAGTAGGGGCAGCGAAGAACGAAGCCAGGACTTTCGACAGTCCGCTGCCTCTGTTGGACTACCTCGCCGCGAGGAATGCGAACCGCTAGGCCCGCGGCGGAGGCGCCGCCGGCGTCAGGCCATGGCGCAACATGATCTCGATCATCTTCGTTCGATCGAGCGGGCCGCCGCCTGCGGCTTTCGCCACTTCGGCCATTTCGCGGAAAAACTGCGGACCGATTGCAGCGGGCGTCACGACGCACAGCCCCTTCACGTCTTCGGCGCCGTTGTTGTCGAACCGGTGAACGGCGCCCCGCGGAATGCAGAGCGCCTGCCCCGGCCCCACGTCGATCACCTTGCCGTCGACGGTCCACGTCAACACGCCTTCAATGCCATAGACCGTCTCTTCGTAGTGGTCGTGGCTATGAGCCGGCGCCATCAGCCGCTGTCCGGCGGGGATAAGGATCTCAAAGACAGCGACCGTGCCGGCCGATTGATCACTGGTGACGAGAAAGTGCACGGTGAGCGGGCCGATATGGATGGTTTCGTCGGCGGGATTGACGCCTACGGCAATGGCCCGAGTTGTCATGATGACCTCCTGTTGCATTTTTTCTTCGCGGGCTCGCTAGGCGGGGGGAAGAAGCTCGAGTCCAGACCGCGACGAAGCGGCTTGCGCGCGCGCAACATCTTGGTAAACTACGTTTACCGTAAATTTATGGTAAACATAGTTTACGAAGGGTGTCAATGACTTTCTTGGAAGAAAGTGGGCCGCCCAAGCATGTCCCAACGAGGGATATGCTGATCGGCGCTCTTCTGCGTGCCCCGTCTGAGGCCATTCACCGCCGTATCATCCGCGAACTCAACGAGGCAGGCTTTAAGGGTCTTAGCATGCCCCATATGGCGGTCTTCCGCTATCCCGGCCCGGATGGGGAGCGTCCGGGCATAATTGCCGAGCGCGCGGGCATGAGCAAGCAGGCGATGAATCGTTTGCTGGGCAGCCTGGAAGATCTTGGTTACCTGAGGCGATCCGACGCTCCCGAGGAGGGTCGCGCACGCGTCGTCCACTTCACCAAACGTGGGCATGCCGCCTATTCCAAGGTGATTGGGATCCTGCGCGACATTGAGCGCGATTGGAAGGAAGAACTCGGCCCCAGAGATTTCGCGCGGCTGAAATTGCTGCTCGGCCGCGTTTGGGACAGCCCGCTGGTGCGGTAACGCTATGCAAAAGGCTCATTTGCTTTTACTGGTGGAGGATTGGCAGCGAACGCGCATCATCTACAACAGCACGGCAGGCAGTTTGGGCTTTAATACGCGACAACGGAATTGATCGAACCAGGGCTCCAAGTTCCGACCGTTACCCCTCAAAGCACCGTCCGCCGGCGCTGCCGCGCTTGACAGGATTCCGACTTTCATTATTTAATTAATTCGTTAGTTAATTATTGGCGATGAAATCACAAAAGAACTCTGCAAGAAAGCCGGGGCGACGAGAATCCGCGAGAGGACCGGGGCGGCCGACTTCGACCTCTAGGCTTTATGCGCGCGAAAAGCTGATTGAGGCGGCGACCGAGCTTTTTGCGAAGCAGGGCGTGGCGGCGACGACGTTTGCCATGATTGCGGAGCGGGCTGAGCTGACTCCGGCGATGCTGCACTACTACTTCAAGGACCGGGACCAGTTGCTAAATACGGTGGTCGAGGAGCGGCTGGCACCGCTCATTGCGGGAGTGTGGGAACCAGTGACGGAGGGCGCGGATCCGGCGGAGATGGTGCAGGGAGTTGTGGAGCGGATGCTGGCCGGGATCGAGAAGATGCCGTGGGTGCCATCGACATGGATGCGCGAAGTGTTGAACGAGGGTGGACTTTTGCGCGGGAGGGTGCTGCGCTATCTGCCGTTCAAGAAGATCGGAATTCTGAGCCAGGGCGTCGCAAGGGCACAGTCGGCGGGCGCGGCGAACGCGGAGATTGACCCGGGGCTGATTGTTTTTTCGGTGATCGGACTGGTGATGATGCACATGGCAACGATCAAGCTGTGGGCAGAGATCTTCGGACGCAAAGCTCCAGACCGCGCGGCGCTGAGCCGGCACATTACGGGACTGCTTATTCATGGTTTGAAAACGGCCAGGGACTTGCAGTCTGGCAGGCGGATGAAACGCAAGGCAAGGTCGAGGCGTAAGTGAGTATGGAGGGGAAGATGCATGTTCTCCGGAAGAAGATCCAAGCGGGCGCGATTGCGGCAACGGCGCTGGTGTTGATGGCAGGCTGCGCGCAAAAGCCTACGAACACGTACCAAGGCTACATCGAGGGCAAGTTTGTTTACGTGGCTTCGCCGCAGAGCGGAAGGCTGGACCAGGTGAATGTGGCGCGTGGAGACACGGTGGCGGCAGGTCGTCCGCTGTTTGCTCTGGACGATGAACCGGAAGCTTCGGAGATGCGGACGGCGGAGCAGGTGCTGCGCAGCTCGGAGTCGCGGCTGAATGACCTGGAGACGGGAAAACGGCCGGCAGAAGTGGACGTGACGCGCGCGGAACTGGCGCAGGCGGTTGCGGAAAAGAAGCAGGCGGACGAAATTCTGGCCAGCGCCGAGGCGCAGTTCAAGGCAGGAGGAATCGCGCAGACGGAGCTGATCAGTGCGCAGGGGACCGCAGAGACGAGCGCGGCGAAGGTGAAAGAGCTCGAGGCCGACCTGGCCGTGGATGCGCTGCCGGCCCGTGAGCAGCAGATCAAGGCACAGGAAAACCAGGTGGCCGCGGATCGCGCGTCGCTATCGGACGCCGAGTGGCACCTGAAGCAGAAGCAGATTGTATCGCCGCGCAACGGACTAGTGTTCGACACGCTTTACCGGCAGGGAGAGTGGGTGGCAGCTGGAAACCCGGTGGTGCAGCTGCTGCCGCCTGAGAATCTGGAGATTCGATTTTTCGTGCCAGAGACAGTTGTAGGCGGGCTGCGCGTGGGAGGCAACGTGCGCGTGGCGCGCGACGGGTGCGCCAGCGACGTCGCGGCGAGGATCAGTTTTGTGTCGCCGCAGAGCGAGTACACGCCGCCGGTGATTTACAGCAATGAGAACCGGTCGAAGCTGGTGTACATGGTGATTGCGAATCCGCCGGCACAGACGGCGGCGACGCTGCATCCGGGCCAGCCGGTCGAGGTGACGGTCCAGTGACGGCGGCCGCACAATTCAATTTCGCCATCGACGTGGAAGGGCTGAACAAGCACTTCGACGGAAAGCACGTGGTGAAAGACGTATCGCTGCGCGTGCGGCGGGGCGAGATCTTCGGCTTTCTGGGACCCAACGGAAGCGGAAAGACGACGACGATCCGGATGATGTGCGGACTGCTGAAGCCCGACTCGGGAACAGGGGCGTGCCTGGGCCTGGACATTCGTAGGGAAAGCGCGGAGATCAAGCGCCGAGTGGGCTACATGACGCAGCGGTTCTCCTTTTGGGAGGACCTGACGATCGCAGAGAACCTGGAATTTGTGGCGCGGATGTACGAGCTTCGCGATCGCAAAAGAACGGTCAAGAAAACCCTGGCGGATCTGGGGCTAACGGAGCGGGCACATCAGCTTGCGGGCGAGCTGTCGGGAGGATGGAAACAGCGCATGGCGCTGGCGGCGTGCATGCTGCACGAACCGCAGCTGCTGCTTCTCGATGAGCCAACAGCGGGCGTTGACCCGCGCGCGAGACGCGATTTCTGGGATGAGATACAGACGCTCGCGGCCAGAGGAATTTCGGTGCTGGTGAGCACGCACTACATGGATGAAGCGGTGCGGTGCCACAAGCTGGCATATATTTCGTACGGAACTTTGCTGGCGCAGGGCACGGCCCAAGAAATCATTGACGGACAACACTTGAGCACGTGGGCTATTCATGGCGACCACCTGGCGGAGCTGCAGGAAGAGCTGCGGAAGAAAAAGAGCGTGACGCAGACCGTGACGTTCGGCGATGTGCTGCACGTGAGCGGGACGAACGATGCGCAGCTCGAACGGGAGATTGAAGAAACGGTTGGGCAGAGCGGCAGGCGCGTGGAGCGGATTGAAACGAGCCTCGAAGACGTGTTCATTTATTTAATGGGCCGCTCGGAGAAGAACAGCGGAGGGAAAGCGTGAAGGGGCCGCAGCGATTTTCCGGGGCGCGATGGTGGGCCGTCGTGCTGAAGGAGTTCACGCAACTAAAGCGCGACCGGCTGACGTTCGCGATGATCGTTGGCATTCCGATCATGCAGATGGCGCTTTTCGGCTTTGCCATCAACACGGTTCCGCGGCACCTGGACACGGGGATCATCAGCGCGGATGACAGCGACGTGACGCGCGACTTTATCGAGTCGATGCAGAACTCGTCGTACTT